>JAETOP010000015.1 GCA_021771675.1 Oscillospiraceae bacterium
CGGCAGTGCGGTTTATGACGGTGAAGAGCACACGGTTGAGGGCTACACCGTAAGCATTGACAATGAGCTGTACACCGAGGCAGACTTCAGCTTCACCGGCAGCGCCATCGCAAGCCAGACTGAGGTCGGTAAGACTGAGATGGGTCTGAAGGATACCATGTTCACCAACATTAACAATAACTTCAGCAATGTGAAGTTTAAAGTGGTGGACGGCTACATGGAGATCACGCCTGTGACCGATGAAGTGGTGGTAACCATCAAGGGCCATACCGGCAGTGCAGATTATGACGGTAAAGAGCACACGGTTGAGGGCTACACCGTAAGCATCGACAATGAGCTGTATAAGGAAGACTATTTCAAACTGAATGGTACTGCTTCTTTAACGAAGATTGCTGCTGGTACCTATAACATGGGCCTGAGCAACGAGAGTTTTGAGAACATCAGCAAGAACTTCTCCAACGTGACATTTGTTGTCACCGATGGCAAGCTCACCATCATCTCCAAGAGCATCGTTCCTGATCCCGCTGATCCCGATAACACCATGTCTGTGAACGAGCCTGTGAGCAGCGTCTATAACGGCACGGAGAACAAATTCGTACCCGTTGTTATGGATGGCGAGAAGTTCCTGGTTGAGGGCACGGATTACACGGTCAGCTATGACACCGAGGACTTCATCAGCGTGAAGACCATCACCGTAACCATCGAGGGCATCGGTAATTACACCGGCACCGTGACCAAGACCTATGACATTACCAAGCGGACTGTGATATTCACCGGTGAGAGCGATACCCGGGCATATACTGGAAGACCAATTAGCCTGACCGACGTGGCAGAGAGCGGCACAGGTTTGGTGAAGGGCCACACCAGCAATGTGGAGTATCTTGCTGAGGGCACTAGTGTAGGCACACACACTGGTACGATTACCGCAGTGGAGAATGTTAAGATCGTGTCCGGCAACGTAGATGTGACCAAGAACTATGCTATCACAACAAGAGCTGGTGTTCTGACGATCACGGCAACACCTGCAAGTGAGAACATAACCATTGTTGGAACCAACACCAACAAGGTATACGACGGCGATCCTCTTGCGGCGGGCACGGCCATTGCAAGGGCGGAAGATGGATCTGAGGTAACCATTGAGTACAGCTTCAATGGAGAGAACTGGACCACTAATCCCGATACGCTGACGGCCACGGATGTGACCGAGGGTACCATGGTTCAAATCCGTGCATCCGCAGCTAACTACAGCGGATATGCGACCAGCAGTGAGACCATTACGATTACCAAGCGTCCTGTAACCGTGACCACCGAGACCGCTTCCAAGGTTTACGATGGTGTGGCTCTGACCGCAGGCGGTAAGATCGAGGGCATCGTGGAAGGTGAGACGGTGACGGTGAACACCACCGGCAGCCAGACCAAGGTTGGCGAGTCCAAGAACACCTACACCCTGACTTGGGGCACCGCTAAGGAAAGCAACTACACTGTGACCGATACCATCGGCACTCTGACGGTGACCAAGCAGAGTATCAACCCCGAGGATCCCACCGAGCCCGATCCCGAGGATCCCAGCAAGCCCGTCTACACCGGCGCAGTTGTGAACAATCCTGTGGATCATGAGTACGACGGTGCGGAGCAGATCTTTGAGCCTGTTGTCGAGGACGGCGGGAAGACTCTGACTGAGGGTACTGACTACGAGGTTACCTACAGCACGGAGAACTTCACCGATGTGACCGGTACCATCACCGTGACCATCACCGGTAAGGGTAACTACGCTGGCACCGTGACCAAGACCTACGAGATCACCCCGAAGGCTGTAACCGTGACCACCGAGAGCGCTTCCAAGGTTTACGATGGTGTGGCTCTGACCGCAGGCGGTGAGATCAAGGGCATCGTGGAAGGCGAGACGGTGACGGTGAACACCACCGGCAGCCAGACCGAGGTTGGAAGCTCCGACAACCCCTACGAACTGGTTTGGGGCACTGCGGAAGAGAGCAACTATACCCTTGCCAATGAGACCATTGGCAAGCTGACCGTGGTTCCTCAGAGCATCAACCCCGAGGATCCCGAGACCCCCACCGATCCCGACGAACCCATTGATCCCGATCAGTCCTACTACGGCGGTGTAAAGGTCGGAACTCTGAACGATGTGACGTACAACGGCGAGAGCCAGGTACAGAGGCCCACCGTAACCGATAAGGACGGCAATGCCCTGACTGAGGGTAAGGATTACACCCTGACCTGGAGCGAGGACACCACCAATGCAGGTACCGTCACCATGACCGTTGCCGGCATCGGTAACTACGAGGGCACCGTGACCCGGACTTACCAAATCAATCCGAGAGCTGTAACCCTGACCTCTCAGACGGCGGCGAAAGCCTACGACGGAACCCCGTTGACCGGACCCAACGTGGCCGTGACCGGCAATGGCTTTGTGGCCGGTGAGGTTACTGATGTGAGAGCCAACGGCACCATCATCAATGCGGGCAGCGTGGAGAACACCATCACCTACACCATGGGCGAAGGCTTCCGGCCTGAGAACTATCAGATCACTCTGAACCCGGGCACTCTGACGGTTAACCCGGCGGACCAGGGAATTGTGACCGTCACCGGCAACAACGATACGTTCACCTGGACCGGTGCAGCCCAGACTGTTACGGGCTACACTCACAACGGCGCAGACCGGCTGATCACCGTCAATATTGACGATGCGGCCAACGCTGTCGCCACCGGAGTTGCTGTCGGCCACTACGACATGGGCCTGACCGCTGATAACTTCACTGCAGAGTCCCCCAACTTCCGGAATGTTACCGTGGAGGTTGTGGACGGCTACCTGGATATCATGCCTATCAACGCCACCGTGACGGTTACCGTCCGGGGCAGCCGGCAGACTGCTGTTTATGACGGCCAGCCTCACACCGTGCAGGGCTATGAGGTGGTTTCCGCCATCGCCAACACCGGCAGAAACGTGGGCATGGGCGGCATCAACCTGACGCTCACGGGAGAGGCTTCCGTTACCGGCACCGCAGTTGGCACCTATGCGATGGGTCTGACCGCTGAGGACTTTACCATTACGTCCGATATCTACGCTGTTGTGAGAGTTGCGGTAGAGGATGGTGAACTGGTAATTACTCCTGCAAGCATCGTTCCCGGGGATCCCGGCTATAACGGTGTGAATGTGGGAACACCCGCCGATGTGGTGTATAACGGCGAGAATCAGCAGGTGAGACCTGATGTCACCGGCGCAAACGGCAATGCTCTGACTGAGGGTACCGATTACACCCTGACCTGGAGCGAGGATACGACCAATGTGGGTACTGTCAGCGTGACTGTTACCGGTATCGGTAACTACGAGGGCACCGTGACCCGGACCTACCGGATTACCCCGAGAAACGTGGTCCTGACCTCTGAAACCGCTGCGAAGATCTACGACGGAACTCCGCTGACCAGACCCGATGTGGCCGAGACCGGCGATGGCTTCGTGGCAGGTGAAGTTACCAACATCGCCGCAACCGGTACCATCACAGGCATTGGCACGGCAGAGAACACCATCACCTACACCACAGGCAACGACTTCCGGCCCGGCAACTATCAGGTTACCCTGAATCCCGGCACCCTGACCGTAACCGCACAAAGCATTGTTCCCGGCAATCCCAGCTACACCGGCGCAGCTGTGGGGACCCTGGATGATGTGATGTACAACGGCCAGAGCCAGCAGCTGAGACCCATCGTTACCGCTGCCGATGGCAGCGCCATGGCTGAAGGTACCGACTACACCCTGAGGTGGAGTGCAGATACTACCAATGCCGGCACTGTGGTCGTCACCGTTACCGGTATCGGCAACTACTCCGGCAGTGTGATCCGGACCTATCGGATCACGCCCAGAACTGTGACCCTGACCTCTCAGACGGCGGCTAAGGCCTACGACGGAACCCCGTTGACCAGACCCAATGTGACTGTGACCGGCAATGGCTTTGTGGCCGGTGAGGTTACCGGCGTAAGGGCCAACGGCACCATCACCAATGCGGGCAGCGTGGTGAACACCATCGCCTACACCGTGGGCAACGGATTCCGGCCTGGCAACTATCAGGTTACACTGAATCCTGGCACCCTGACCATTAACCCGGCCGCTCAGGGTACCGTGACTGTCACTGGCAGCACCGGTACCTTCACCTGGACCGGCGACGCCCGGACGATTACCGGCTACACCCATAACGGTGCTGCCCGGCTGATTACCGTCAATATTGACAATGCGGATAATGCCTCTGTCAGTGGAACCGATGTGGGTCACTACAACATGGGCCTGACCGCCGCAAACTTCACTGCTGCATCTCCCAACTACCGGAATGTTACCGTGGAAGTTGTGGACGGCTATCTGGATATCGAGCCCGTCAATGCCGCTGTGACGGTTACCGTCCGGGGCAACCGTGAAACCGTTGCTTTCGACGGCCAGCCTCACACCGTGCAGGGCTACGAGGTGGTTTCCGCCATCTCCAACAACGGCGCTAATGTGGGCTTGAACAGTATCAATCTGACCTTTACAGGAGATGACTCCGTCACTGGCACCGAGGCGGGTACCTACAGCATGGGCCTGACCGCTGCGGACTTCACCATCACCTCCGATATCTACGCATCTGTGAGAGTTGTGGTGCAGGACGGCGAACTGGTAATCACCCCTGCTGAGGAGCCTGAGCAGACTACGGGACCTGAGGACATCGAGGATGAAACCGTGCCTTTGGCTTCCGGACCGGAGGATATTCCGGATGAGGAAGTGCCTCTGGCCGCTGCCCCGGCTTGGGCACTGGTCAACCTGATCCTGTCCATCCTTACCGTACTGGGCAGCCTGCTGCTGCTGATCGGTTTCATTGGCAAGAAGAAGGAAGAGGTACTGGACGAAGACGGCAACGCTATTCTGGATGCCGAGGGCAACAGCCTGATGAATCAGATTCACAAGCACGGCGGCTGGAGACTGGGAAGTCTGCTGCCTGCCATCCTCTCCGTGATTGCCTTCATCCTCACCGAGGATATGCGCAATCCCATGATCCTGGTTGACCGCTGGACCCTGCTGATGGTTATCATCGCTGTGGTGCAGATCCTGGTTGCTTTCTTCAGCAAGAAGGAGACGGAAAAGTCTGAGGAAGAAACCGCTGTTTCTGTCTGATTTGAAACAGAGGGAAAATAGGTTTTACGCAGGGACATAGGTTGTAGAGGAAAGCAATGAACCTGTCCCCCGGCCTCTCCCGGCCGGGGGGATATCCCCCCACGCAGATTGAAAAAATGGCAACTCCCCTCAATGGAGGCGAAAGGCTGACATTCCCTCCCACATTGATCGGAGGACCGTGCGGGAGAGGAAAGACTGAGGATTCCGTTTTTTGGGAGCCAATGCAAACACAAGGCATCCCGGGATATTATGAGAGACGGTGCCCTGCGCCCGCTCCCGATAGCACAAAGACCTGAAAAGGAGAGTTTCAGGTGAGAGAAAGCCGTATGTCACCCATAGGAACCAATACATTTGGTATTTTTATCGATAAAGCGATGGATGGTGAAATTCGCGGACGGATCGTTGGCGGCGGCGCCCCGGCTGACAGCCGGTTCACCAGTCTGACGAAAATGATTCTCCTGGTGGATGAGCTCCTGGACCGGGATCAGCAGGAAGAGAGAGTGACGACAGCTCCCAGGCAGCCCGACTTCGAGCTGGAGGTTCTTTTCCGACAGAACTACAGCTGGCAAGGGCGGTTACGGTGGCTTTCAGGAGGCAAGGAAGCGACATTCCACAGTGTGCTGGAGCTGATTTTTATTCTGGAAACTGCCCTGGTTCCAAAGACTGTCTGACCTTCGATAGGTCTGAAAATCGCACTCTGGAAGACACCGCCTGACGGCATCGTCGAATGTGGTGCTTTAATCAAATTGGCCGATCCGAAAACATTTCACCCTCCGTATGGTTTTGTGAACTGCCCCTTGTCAAGTAGACCAGGAAAATAACTAAAAATAGCAAGCAGCTGCTACCGTTAAGGTGGCAGCTGTTCTGTTTAAGCAACATACTTTGCCTTGTATTTTTGGATTCTCTTGTTTACAGGAATAGGATATTGCTCAGGAGAATCGCTAGCAAGAGCCTTAGTGCGGACTTCTGCTGGTGTTTTGCCGTCAAAGTGAGCTGTATACGTTCTGTAGCATAGAAGTTCATGTAACCAGCAATGGCTTCTTGCAAAGCAGTTTCATCATGAAAATCATTTATACTAAATCTTAGTAAAACAGTTTAAGCACTTACAATGAAGTGATATACTATATCTGGGTGATAGAATATGGCTTCCAGATATAAATTCAGTGAAGAAGAAATACATGAGCTTGAGCGGGCACGCAAAAGCAATAAGGATAAGCGAGCAGAAGCAAGATGGAAAGCATTGGAGCTCCGGGCAAAAGGTGCATCTGCCATATACCCTCGAAAAAGTTGTTGACCGCCTGTGCGATGCCATCTGCTCACTGTCGTCTCAGGTCATTTCCGGTATTAACGGGAGAGATTGGATTATTAAGCTGTTTAATTGAGAAATAGTATAAAAATCCCGATTTGTACCGCTAAGGAAGCCCTGATTTCATCGGGATCCTCCTTTGTTGACTATTGCGGTGTAATAAGATATAATCAGAGCATAAAAAGGTACACACCCGAAAAGAGGGTGTGTACCCGGATGAAAATATCAGATGGCTTTGCTTTCCTTCAATGCGGCAAGTTCCTGGTCGCTCAGGCCGAGAATACCACCGTATATCTCGGCATTGCTGCCTCCCAGAGCGGGAGAACAGGCATATTCCACATGGTTCTCGCTGAGCTTAGGAGCGAATCCCGGCACCTTGACCTTGCCCAGCTCGGGATGCTCGATCTCCACGATCATTCCCCGCTTCTGATAGCTGGGATCGTTGGTGATGTCGTTCACGTCCAGCAGGGCGCCTGCGGGAACGTCAGCCTTGGCCAGAATATCCATAGCCTCCTGCTTGGTATGGCGGCCGGTCCACTCGGCGATGATGGGGTCCAGGGTGTCACGGTGGGCAAAGCGGGATCGGGGCGTGGCGAAACGCTCGTCCTCCAGCAGGTCTTGCCGGCCGATAGCCTTGCACAGGTTCGCAAAGTGCTTGCTTCCCGGGGCCCGTGAGCAGTAGATGTGAATGTAGTCGTTGACGCCGAAGGGCTTGCAGGGATAGGTGTCGGAAGGCCCCACGTCCTCCAGGGGCATACCATTTCCTACCCGGCGGGGAGGCTTCCCCGTGTCGTAATAGGGCTCCCAGCCGGAGCGGGAGAGGCCGATGATAAAGTCCTGCATGGCAACGTCAACCCTCTGGCCGATGCCCTGACGTTCTCTCTGAAGCAGGGCGGCTATGATGGACATGGCGCAGGTGATGCCACTGCCGGAGTCGGCTACGCTGATGCCGGCCTTGATGGGCTGGTTGGGCAGGCCTGTGGCAGCCACCATACCGCCGGTGTGGGTGGCGATGGGGTCGAAAGCGGGATAATCCCGATAGGGACTGTCAGGGGAGAAGCCCTTGATGGAAGCGTAAATGATTCTGGGATTGATCGCCTTGCAGTTTTCATAGCTCAGGCCGAGACGGTCCATGGATCCGGGGCCCATATTCTCCACAATCACGTCGGCCTTTTCCAGCAGACGCCTGATCAGTGCAATGCCCTCGGGGTTTTTCATGTTGCAGGTGATGGATTTCTTGTTCATGTTCATAATCAGAAATCCGTAGGTGTCGATGCCGGGCTTGGCCATGGAATAGCGACCAAGTTCTCCGACCACGGGGCGCTCGACCTTCCAGACCTCTGCGCCCAGCCAGGCCAGCGTCTCAGTGCAGACGGTGCCTGCTTCAAACTGGGTCAGATCCAGGATCTTATAACCGGAAAGCGGTCCATTTCCCATAATATGTGTCCTCCTAAATGATCATCAGAATGATTGGCGCAGGAAAGCGGAAGCATGCCGTTTCCTCTGATTGCATTATATATCAGCGCTTTTCCATTGAAAAGGGCACATTGCCCATTATTTGCTTGTTTTGCGGGTCATTCTTTACACATTCGTCCCGCCGGGACAGGGGGAGAGAACTATGAAACTCACAGATTTGCTGGAACAGATGCACCTACAGACTTTTCACCGGCATATTGGCTGCAACGAGCTGCGGGAAGACGTGTGTGTCCTCGTGGGGGCGCAGAGCGCCGTGACAGAGCAGCACATCCGCATCCTTCCAGTGCGGCTGCTGGCGGAGCATCTGCCGACGGCGGCAATGACCAGAAGCTGCCTGTTCTGCGTGGGGAAACCCGATGAGAAAATGCCGATTCTGCCGGAAGAATGCAGTGTGGTGTGTTTCCGCTGTGATGAAACAGAACTGTGTGTGGCCACCCAGAGGGCGATCTATGCCCTGCTCCGGAAGGCGGGCGCCTTTGTGGGACGGGAGAGTCTGTTGGGAAGACTGCTGGAAGGAAAGATACAGGGAGATCAGAACGTAGCGGAGATCACCCAAGGGCTGGGACTGAAACAGAACCACCGGTTCTGTATGCTCCTGGTGTCCTTTTTCGGCAGGATCAATGAGGTTCCCTGGGGAGAGGCATCCAAACAGTTGTCCCGGATTTTGGGAAACTGCGTGGTCACGGAATACCGGGAGGAACTGATTGCTCTGTGTCCAACGGAGGAAGAGGAGAATATGCCTCGGTTCCCCCAGGAGCAGTTGGAGCAGTTTTTGGCCAAACAGGGGGCCTATGCGGCACTGTCCAACAGCGCAATGCGCCCTGCGGCCATCCGGGCGCTGTATCATCAAACCCGTTCCGTGATGCGCTTCGGTGTCCGCCTGCGGCAGGCCGAGGATAGCCGTATCTTCCCGTACGAAAAATACGCCTTCTACCACATTGTGGAACTGTGTGCGGATGCTTACCGATCAAATTTACAGATTCAGAACCTGGTATACCTGTGCCATCCGGCGCTGGGCAGGGTGATGCGTTTTGACCGTGACCATGGCACCAATTACATGGAGGTCCTCCGCAAATATCTGCAAAACAACTGCAACCTCAGCCAAACCGCCCGGGAGCTGTTTATGCATAGAAACACAATGCTGAACAAGCTGGAGATCGTCCGGGAGCTGCTGGAGGTGTCGCTGGACGACTCATCCGTGCGGGAACAGCTACAGTTTTCCTTCCATGTGCTGGACTACGCAGAGAAGATTTTGCAGGGCAGGACTTTCTGAATGGCGCATCATTCGTACGCAAGGTATTTACTGTGATAGCTGCGCATTCATAGTAAAATTCAAACAAATGCACATCGATCTCACCCCTTGCGGGGCAGCCGATGCTGATGCATAATGATGCCAGGGAAGCTCCAACAGATACTGGAAAAGTTTCCCTGGCGTTCATTTTTGTGGCATATGAAAAGGGCAAGGGTATTTATTCACCAAAAAAAGTGGTGAGAATTCTTGCACATTTACCAGTTGACTTCTGCCGCTTTCGTCGATACTATAAGAGTGAACCTCGTTTTCCTGCGACGGTTTGGTTATATCGCATACTCGCTGCTTCCAAATTCATGCTGAAAAAATGGATAGGCAAGGAATTTGGAAGCATAATGTTTAGGTGCTATAACGATTTAGCAAATAATCCAGCAGATTTTTTCAATTCAAAAGTGAAAAAAGCCAGGCATTGACGGCAGGTTCGGCGCACAGAAAAGCGCACAGGAATACCGTATTTTTTACTACGGATCAAAAGGAGGACGATCGATGAACGAAACAAAGAAATTTTCCATACTCCTGACTGGCGACATCATTCTTGGCGACGACCCGGAGTATTATCTCAGCGGCGTCCGGAAGACGTTGGAGCAGTCCGACGTGGTGCTGGGTCAGCTGGAGGTGCCCTATTCCGACCGGGCGCCGGAGCTTGCAGGGCTGTCCCGCACGCCCCAGGCGCTGGAGCCCCTCCCCAAATATGTGGATGCGCTGACCTTGGTGAGCAACCACCTGCTTGACGGCGGGGCAGTGGGGGTGGAAGATACGCTGGCCTGGATGAAGGAACACCACATTCCCGTGACCGGCGGGGGTATGACGCTGGAGGAAGCGTCCAGGCCCGTTATTTTGGAGCACGACGGCGTGAAAATCGGCTATATCAGCTACAACTGCGTGGGTCCGAAAGAAACCTATGCCTCCGCTGTGACGCCGGGCAATCCCTATGTGAAGATCATTTCTCATTTCGAAATGGGCATGGTGGCAAATCCCGGAGGTGCGCCGGACCGAATCTACACCTGGCCGGAGCCGGACAGCTTCAAGCGGATGAAGCAGGAGATTGGAGCGCTGCGGAAAAAGGTGGACCTGGTTGTGGTATATTTCCACAAGGGCATCGTACATAAGCCGGTGAAGCTGGCAGACTATGAGCAGATCGTGTCCTATGCAGCCATCGAGGCCGGAGCGGATGTGGTCAGCTCCTCCCACGCTCACATTCTCCACGGGATAGAAATCTACAAGGGCAAAACCATTTTCCACGGCCTGAATAATTTTGTGGCATGGGTACCCTCTCTGGCTCCCGGCTTCAAGCGCCAGGGCGGCAGGGACACGGAGCTGTTCAACCCCGAGGAGTGGGTCAGGAAGCGGGTGGAGCGCTTTGGCTTCGTACCTCTGGACTATCCCACCTACCCCTTCCACCCGGAGGCGGTTTATACCGTGGCAGGCAAATGTATCGTGGAGGACGGCAGGATCATCCAGACCCGCTGCATTCCCATGATGGTAGGCCGGGACGGCGTTACAAGAACGGTGACCCAGGCCGACGGCGGCCAGGAGGTCATGGACTACCTGAAAAAAATTACCGAGGGTGCCGACCTGAACGGAGCTTTCCATTGGGACGGCGACGAGATCGTGATTTCGGAGCGGTAACTGTTTACCGGAGGAAACAGCTCCGGAGCAGGACAAGGGCAGTGTGAACAAATCCTTCCTGAGCCGAAACATGCTGTGTTCCGAAAAATCAAACCGTATTCATCACCGGGGGAAGCCCGGTGTGGATAAATAATCAAACGGAGGAAGAACAATGAAAGAAACAAAGCGACTTGTGGCGCTGCTGCTGGCAGTTGTGATGGTCCTGGCTATGACGGCCTACGGCATCGGGAGCGCCGAAGCATCTGCTCCTGAAGCCAGCAAATATGGCGGAAGGCTGAGAATTATCAACGGCGGTTCCATGTCCACCACCAGCGGCTTCCCCCTTGCCAGCGGCACCATCGAGAATCTGGCAAACTACCCGGCCATCGAGCGCCTCTGCAACTATGACCTGGAGGGCAATGTGGTTCCCTGGCTTGCCAAGGAAGTCAACATCGACAAGGAAAACCTGACCATTCAGATCATCCTGAACGAGGGCATCACCTTCTCCGATGGCGAGCCCTTCAATGCCCAGACGGTGGCCGATGTCTGGAAGATCACCAAGGACAACGGCTTTACCAGCTACCTGCCCAGCGTGGAAAGCTGGGAGGTCAAGAGCGAGTATGAGATCGACGTGAAGCTCAGCGCCTGGTCCTACAATCTGGACGGCAACCTTCTGGTCAACGGCGGCGCTATGTTCAGCCCCAAGCTGTTCAATGAGGTGGGCGCAGAAAACATGTACACCAACATTGTCGGCACCGGCCCGTTCATCATGACCGAGTACAAGGTCGGCCAGATCCTCTCCTTCGACCGCAACCCCAATTACTGGGCCAAGGACGCTGACGGCAATCAGCTGCCCTATCTGGACGGCATTGACATCATTCTGCCCGCCGACTCCGTGTCCGGCTGCAATATGCTCCGCTCCGGCGACGGCGACTGCATGATCAACATGTCCGCTATGGATTACTCCAACCTGAAGAATGAGGGCTTCGTGCCCTACGGCGAAAACGCCGTCATGAATGCGGGCCTGACCGGCATCTTCTTCGCCTCCGGAAATGCGGACGAGGACATCAGCAACGTTCTGGTTCGGAAGGCCTTCTGCCATGCCATCGATACCCAGGGCATCGTGGACGCAACCAGCTACGGTGCCTCTCAGCTGACCAACCAGCTGGCGGTTGTGGGTTCCAAGGAATATAACCCCGATGTGGTGGGCTATGAGTATAACACCGAGAAGGCCGCCGAGCTGCTGAAGGAAGCCGGCTTTGAGCCGGGCCAGTGCGAGGTTACTTTGTCCTACTTCGGCAGCGACGACACCTTCATCATCATGCAGGCCAATCTGGAGGCCGCAGGCTTCAAGGTGGTTATGGACAAGTTTGAAAACGCTGTCTACGGAAGCAAGATCCTGGTCAACGGCGACAATCTGGACCCCTACACCTCTACCTGCTTCTGGGTCGCTCCCACCACTGCCGACTCCTGGTTCCGCTACTTCAGCGATGCTCCTTCCACCATGGTCAAGAACTGCCTGGATTTGAAGGAAGCCGGAGTTGTTGACATTTACAACACCGTTCGCTTCGGCACAGACGACGCCCAGCAGAAGCAGGCGATGATGGACCTTCAGTCCAAGTGCGTGGACGAGCTGTGCCTGTTCATGCCGCTGATGACCACTCCGTCTCTGGTTCTCGGAAACGACTATGTTATGGACAGCGGCCTGAACGCCGTTACCATCGCCCAGTGGACTCCGGCAACCGCTTGGCTGAACAACAAATAAGGAAGCTCTGATTAAATCGGCAAGAGCTGACAGCGAGAGATTTTGGCTCAGACGAAAGTGTGGAAAATGCGGGAATACTTTGTGTATTTCTCATTTTTCACACTGCACGGCTGGGGAAAAAGATCCGCCTGCCAGCCGCAGACGATTTATTCAGAGGTTCCATAAGTAACACCACATATCAGGTTGCCCGGGCAGCCGGGCAACCTGATTTTTAAAAGGGGAACGTTATGGGCAGATACATAGTGAAACGGCTGCTGGAGACATTGGTCATCCTGTTCATCATCTCCATCATCGCCTTTGCAATCATCCATCTGATTCCCGGTGACCCCGTGTACATCATGCTGGGTACCGACATCAATCAGGAGTTCCACGATCAGGTCTACCGGGAAATGGGCTTGGACAGACCGCTGGTGGATCAATATTTTTACTGGCTGGGAAGATTCCTTACCGGGAATTTTGGCCACTCCTACTACTTCAAGCAGGAGGTATCCCAGGTGGTCGCGGCAAGACTTCCCATTACACTATATCTGGGCGTCTTTTCCTCAGTGTTTAGTGTCGTCATCGGAATTTTCTGCGGTGTGATCACCGCAGTCAAACGTGGCACGTGGCTGGATAACATCATCACGGTACTGGCCAACATCGGTATTGCCATGCCATCGTTCTGGCTGGCCATGCTACTGATTTGGCTCTTTGGAATTAAATTGAGAATTCTTCCGACCCATGACTTTGTCATGCCCTCGGTTAATCTGAAGCTGAGCTTACAGCAGATGGTCATGCCGGTGATCTGCATGAGTGTCGGCGGCGTTGCCAGCTATACCCGCCAGACCCGCTCCAGTATGCTGGAGGTGATCGGGCAGGACTACATCCGCACCGCCAGGTCCAAGGGACTGACGGAAAGCCGCATCATTAACAAACACGCCATCAAAAACGCACTGATTCCTGTGCTGACTCTGATCGGCATGACTCTGCGCGGCTGCATCGGCGGCTCCGCCATCATCGAGACCATTTTCAACATCAACGGTCTGGGGCGTGTCATGGTCGTAGCCCTGAACAACCGGGACTACACCACTCTTCAGACCGGCCTTGTGCTGCTGGCACTGATTACATGTCTTTGCAATCTTGCGGTGGACATTGCTTATGCGTATGTAGACCCGCGGATTCGCCTGAAGTGAGGTGCCTGAAATGAAACAATCTGCAAAGCTTTTTTTTCAAACCCTTTTCCGGAGAAAGATCGTCGTGGTCGCTGCGCTGATCATTCTGTTCTTCTTTATCTGCGCAGTGGCATCCCCGCTGCTGGCAACCCACAATCCCAATGAGATGATCCTGAAGGATAAGCTCCAGGGATGCTCTGCGGAGCATCTTCTGGGCACGGATCAGCTGGGACGGGACCTGTACAGCCGGATCGTCTACGGCTCCCGGATCGCCTTCATTGTGGGTGTGCTGTCCGTGATCCTTGCCGGCATTGTGGGCACGATCATCGGCCTGGTGGCTGGCTACTTCGGGGGAATCGTGGACAGTATCCTCATGCGGATCATCGAGGCGATTATGGCCATCCCCTCAATCATTCTAGCGCTGGCGCTGGTGGCCATCTTCGGCCGGAGCTTTCTGATGCTTCCTGTTGTTCTGGGCGTTTCGGCCATTCCCGGCTATGCACGTATGATGCGTGGTCAGGTTCTGACGGTTCGTGAGCTGGACTATGTTCAGGCCAGCCGAATCCGGGGCAACTCCAGCATTGTCACCATGGCAAAGCATATTTTCCCCAATTGCCTCTCCCCCATGATCGTTATCATGACCCAGAGCATCGGCAGCACCATTCTGGGCGAGGCGGCACTGAGCTTTTTGGGCGCAGGCATCGAACCGCCTACCGCTTCCTGGGGCGCCATGGTCAACGACGGCTATAAGTACCTGTATACGAATCCGGGCTTTGCGATCATCCCCGGTGTTGCGGTCATTCTTCTGGTGCTGGCCTTCAACATCTTCGGAGACGGCGTCCGGGATGCGCTTGACCCTCGTATGCGGGGCGGTAAATAAAGGGAGGGATAACCATGTCTGAACATCTGCTTGATGTAAAAAACCTGAGGACGGTCTTTCATATGCATGAAGGGGTCGTTCGTGCGGTTGACGATGTATCCTTCCATCTGGATGAGGGAGAAATAATTGCCATCGTCGGCGAGTCCGGCTCCGGAAAATCCGTCAGCATGATGAGCATTCTGAAGCTCATTTCCATGCCTCCAGGGGAAATCCTGGGCGGCGAGGTGTGGTTCAAAGGTGAAAATATTCTTGCCCTGGAGAAAAACAGCAAGGAAATGCGCAGCATTCGGGGCGGTGGCATTTCCATGATTTTTCAGGAGCCTATGACCTCCCTGAACCCGGTGCTCACCATCGGCGATCAGATCGCCGAGAGCATCACGCTCCATCTGGGCTACTCCCGGACGGACGCCCGGAAGCGGACGGTGGAGCTTCTGACCCAGGTGGGCATCCCCGATGCCCAGAGCCGAATCGACTACTATCCTACTCAGTTCTCCGGCGGTATGCGCCAGAGGATCATGATCGCCATGGCTATGGCCTGCAATCCAAAGATTCTCATCGCCGACGAGGCCACCACCGCACTGGATGTTACCACGCAGGAGCAGATTCTGGAGCTGCTGCGGGACATTGTGAAGCAGACAAATACGGCGCTCATTATCATCACCCACAACCTGAGCATAGTGGCCAGGTATGCCGAGCGGGTATACGTCATGTATTCCGGAAATGTGGTGGAGCAGGGCACCAGCGAAGAGGTGTTCCACCAGGCTGCCCATCCCTACACCATGGGCCTGCTGAACGCCATCCCCCGCCTGGACTCAGACAAATCCAAGCAGCTGGTGGCCATCAAGGGTTTCCCGCCCAATCCCGCAAAAAAGCCCGAGCATTGCGCATTCTACGCCCGCTGCCCCTATGCCTGCGAGACGTGTACCAAGCCTCAGATTCCCGACGCCATTTCTTATTCCAATACCCACACCGCATCCTGCTGGTTTAAGCGGGAGCAGCTGATGAATATGGATGCCCAAGAGCTGGAGTCGTTGGCTGAGAAAACTGTGAACAGCGACGTGATTATGGAAGTGAAGGAGTTGTGCAAGGAATTCCCTGTGTACAGCAAGGGCTTCTTCCGCCGGAAGATCGGCAATGTCCGGGCGCTGGACAATGTCAGCTTTAAGGTCTATCGGGGTGAAACGCTGGGGATCGTGGGCGAATCCGGCTGCGGAAAGACGACCCTGGCTAAGACGATCCTGCGGCTGTACGACGCATCCCACGGCAGCATCGTATTTAACGGCAGAGACATTTGCAAGCTGAAGGAGCGGGACCTGGGGGATGTGCGTCGGGAGGTGCAGTTCATTTTTCAGGACCCCTACGGGTCTCTGGACCCCAGGCAGAGCGCCGGAAGCATCGTGGGCGAGTCCCTGAAGGCCCACAAGCTTTGCAAGACTCCGAAAGACTATAACCGTCGCATCGACGAACTGTTCCAGGCGGTGGGCTTGGACCCGGCGCTGAAAAACCGGGTGCCCCATGAGTTTTCCGGCGGCCAGCGGCAGCGGCTGTCCATTGCCAGCGCACTGGCTTCCGATCCCAGCTTCGTCATCTGTGACGAGCCGATCTCTGCTCTGGATGTGTCCATTCAGGCGCAGATTATCAACCTGCTGATCGATTTGCAGGCAAAACGGGGACTGACTTACCTGTTCATCGCCCATGACCTGTCCGTGGTTCGCCACATCAGCGACCGGATCGTGGTCATGTATCTTGGAAGGGTGGTGGAGGTCTCCCGTTGGGACGAATTGTATAGCAAACCCCTTCATCCCTATACCAAGGCGCTGCTGTCAGCCATCCCCATTCCGGACCCCACCGTGGAAAAGCAGCGTGTGCGGACACGGATCGAGGGCGAGGTGCCCAGTATCGTTAAGCGGCCTACCGGCTGCGTCTTCCACAACAGGTGCCCCCATGCCACCGAACGGTGCAAGACGGAAATCCCTCAGCTGCATTCCTACGGCAACGAGCACCTGGCTGCGTGTTTCTACGCAGAGGAACATAATCTTTGACTTGACGAGGAGGAAACAATATGCCGAGAATTGAAGTTGACGACGGCGTCGAGCTGTACTATGAGGACCTGGGAAGCGGCGACAAGTATATGCTGAGCCTGATGATGGATTTTCCACCGGAGTGTACCACCCGGGCCCTGGCGGAGCAAGGCTATCACGTGCTGTGCATCACCAACCGGGGCATCGGAAAGTCCACCCATGTCCATGAGAATTACGGAACGGAGTGGTTCAACATTTTCGCCGACGATGTGGTGAAGGTGGCCGATAAGCTGGGCATCGACAAGTTTACCTACATCGGCTGCTCCCACGGAGCCGGCACTGGCTGGCACATCGCCCTGAGGCACCCGGAACGGTTGAATGCGTTCATTGCCATGGTGGGCGGACCCCATAACAATGACGAGGGCACCTGGTCTTTCCGTACCATGGGAGACAAAGCGCCCATGCGCAAGAGCCCGGACCCTGCGGAGTATGAGGACGAGGCCATTGTCCGCCGGATTCAGCGCAACGCTCCCTACTACAAGCAGCTCCGGGACAATGTGACCCCCGAGGAAAAGGCGCTGGACTATAAGCGCCCTCTGCTGGGCCTGGGCAGCGAAGCCAATGTGCAGGAATTTCTGAAAACCATTCAGGTCCCCATGCTCATGCTGGGCGGCATGGAGGATTCCATCAGCCGCCCGGACCTGATGATGAGAACGGCGGCCTGTGTGCCCCATTGCAAGCTGGTCATGTACAGCGGCCTGGGCCACAGCGGCCCGTTCAGCCAGATCATCGAGGAGAGCGTGGAGGAGATTCTGAACTTCATGCGCAATGTGGAGAAAAACGGTCGGGTCTATAAGCAGATCATTGAGCCGTAAAGAGCCTGGCCGGACATAAGCTGCTCCATGTGAATGGAATTGCATGGAGCAGCTTTTTTTGGAGGTGTAGTGGGTTTGATATTTGTTCGGGACAAAAAATTCTACAAATATGCAGCGGCGATTGCGCTGCCAATCATTGCCCAGAACATGATCACCGTGGGCGTGAACGTGATGGACAACGTCATGGTGGGGCAGCTGGGCGAGGTGTCCATCAGTGCGGTTTCTCTGGCGAACCAGTTCTTACATCTGTACCATGTGTGTACCATGGGCCTTTCCATGGGTGCAGCTGTCTTGACGGCCCGGTACTTCGGGGCAAAGGATCGGCTGAGTCTGATGAAGACGGTGGCGCTGATGATGCGGCTGAGCTTCCTGCTGGCTACGGTGTTCGGTTTGGGGACATGGCTGTTCCCAGGGGCGATCATGCGGATGTATACCCCCGACGCAGACATCATCCGGGAAGGCTCCCGGTTCCTGCTGTGGTCGGTACCCAGCTACTGGCTTTCCGGTCTGTCCCTTTCCGTGACCATGGTCTTGCGAAGTGTGAAAAAAATGCATATCCCGCTGTACGCCAGCATCGGATCATTTTTTATGAATATTTTCGCAAACTATGTGTTCATTTTCGGCAAATTCGGCATGCCCTGCATGGGAGCCGCCGGTGCGGCGCTGGGAACGGTGCTGAGCCGACTGCTGGAATTTGTAGTGATCTGCGGCTATTTCTTCCTGATGGATCAGGGCGTCGGCTTCCGTATACGGGACCTGCGGACAAGCAGCAGGGGTATCCGGGGAGAATATTTCCGGGTGTGCATTCCAGTGCTGATCAGCGATACGCTGTATGGCTTTGGCAATACCGCTGTGGCCGTTGTCATGGGGCACATCGGCAAGTCCTTTGTCTCTGCCAATGCGATCACAGGTATTACCCAGATGCTGGCGTCCAATATGGTCTTCGGCATCAGTCAGGCCAGCTGCATTTCCATCGGCCACACGCTGGGCGCAGGAGACCGGGAGCGGGCTCAGCAGGAGGGCGTCACTTTCCTGGCCATTGGCACCCTGGTCGGAATCCTTGCGGCGGGGATCATTGTGATCATCAGTCCGCTGGTTATCAGCCTGTATAATGTGACGGAGGAAACCGCAGCACTGGCCTCAGAGCTGATGGATGCGCTGGCTTTCATGGTGGTTTTCCAATGCACAAACAATATGCTGGCCAAGGGCGTCCTTCGGGGGGGCGGAGATACCCGTTTCCTGATGGTGGCGGATATTCTCTTTTTGTGGGTAATCAGCATTCCTGTGGGTGCGGCCGCCGGGCTCGTGTGGCACTGGCCGGGTTTCTGGATTTTTGTGGCGCTGAAGCTGGATCAGATTCTCAAGACGGTCTGGTGTACCATGCGGCTCTTATCCGGGAAGTGGATCAAGACGATCCGGGGTGCCAAGGTCACGGAAGCGGAAGGCAGTACCGCATAATTCGGCAAAAAATCCGCAGAAGACGGCGGATCCAATCGGGCGGTGCTGCCATAAGCACCCCCGCATTTTCCAAGCCTTCAACATCATTACAGCCCCCGGCAGCTGCGCTGCCGGGGGCGTGTACTTGACAGAAAATACGCATCATGGTGCTTTTTCCGGAATTTGTATGCCAATGGCGCACAAATTCCGGGTGCAGCAGACTGCAAAGGATCGCCGAAAAAAACCAAAAGGGGTTTTATGAAAGTCTGGATCGGGAGGGCCGTCTAAAAACGGTTTCTCCCGATTTCTGGGTAATGAAGAGGAATGGGAACAGCTCCTATCCGTCCCAGGAATCCGGCTTTGGACAGCTGCCCCGGAAGGTGACGCCGGGCATCACCGTGATACGCCTCGGGGACGCATAGGGGTCGCCAAGCTGCTGGGCGAGCAGCTTCAGTGTCTCCAGCGTGATAGCGGCGATGGGATAGTCCAGCGTGGTAATGGAGGGGTGCAGGGCGGAAACCAGGCTGTCATTTCCGTAGGTGATGATCTCAATATCGTCGGGGTAGCGCACGCCGGCGGACAGCAGCGCAATGGCAAATCCCATGGCGATGGCGTCATCCTGAATGAAGACCGCCTCGGGGAGGGTTTTGGTCTGAAGATAGTGTTTGGCCTGCGCCTGCCCGTAGACGGAGCGGCTGGTGACCGTTGCCATCTTCTTCAGAGGGATCAGGCTGCCGGAGAAGGCCATGCCATTGGCACAGCAGGCATCCACAAAGCCGGAATACCGCAGATCCGGCATAGAGGAAGCGCCGATCTTGTCACGGAACAGCATCGTAGCTGACCGGTGTCCCCTCTTGGCAAAAATTTCTGCGGCAAGTCTGCCGGTTCCGTAGTTGTCGATCACCACATTGGGGTGATGATCCGTCTCCAGATGAAGTACCACAAGGGGAATCCGGGGATTGAAATTTTCGATGTAAGAAAAATCCTCATCATAGGAGGGAGAAAACACTGCGCCGTTATACTGCCGGTGTAAAATGTTGAGGTTGGAATTCTGGATGGGGCCCATGGCGTAGGGGGCGATGGTGATCCGCATTTCGGGCACTGCCTCCTGCTCAAAGAAAATCTGGGCGTTGGTGATGAAGGTGCCTATAAAAGAGTGGTGGGTATCCGGGGACCACATGACGGCAATGTCGGGAATCAGTTTGCGGTTCCCGGAGCTTATCAGCTTCCGGGCGGCAACGTTTGGAACATAGCCCAGCTCCCGTACGGCCCGAAGCACTCGTTCCGCAGTCTGAGGGGAGATTCGCTTATCCTCCACGTGTCCGTTCAGAACAAAGGACGCTGTGGTGACGGAAACGCCGGCCGCCTTTGCGACGTCGGACAAACTGACCATGGGTATCCCACCTTTCAATATAAGTATAGTAGCAGAAAACCAGAGAAATTGTCAAGAAATTTCCAGCGGAATCCATTTTGCGAAAAAATGGAATTTCTGACTGGGGTGTCCTGCCAAAGGCATATGGTGCGGAACCTTTTCGGACGATTGTGAAGGAAGAAAACGTATCCCACGGAGATGACAGCAAAAGGGATCGGAAATGTGTGCAATATGCACATTCCCCGCCGGTAAGAATAGACGAAGAACCATTTATCCTGCACACCTGAGCGTGCTATAATAAAAAATAAGAAGTGGCTTTTTCCGGGAGTGGGAACTGCCGCAGCCTGGCGCCCGGCTCTGCGCCGTGGACGGGTAAACACCGAAATGGGAGGTACACAATATGCACATAAGAGACTGCGCACTGCAGGACCCCGCATTCGCACAGCTGCTGGATGCCTATGAAAATCGGGACAAGGCGGCAAATCAGTGGCGTGCCGGCGGCGGGAAAGTGGTTGGGAAGATGGGCTTTGACGTTCCGGACGAGCTGATCATTGCAGCAGACATGCTTCCCATCCAGATCTGTGCCGATCCGGAAAAAGAATTGAAGGAAACCAATAAATATCTGGAATTTGCCTTTGAGCCTGTGGTTCGTGCCCAATTTGAAAAGCTGATCGACGGCACCTATGCCGATCAGATCGACTATCTGGCTATTTCCAACAGCACCGATGTAATCATCCGCATCTATCTGTACCTGCGGGAGCTTCACAGACAGGAGCCGGAGCGCCCCATCCCCGAATTCTCCTTCATCGACATCCTCTTCACCCGGCACAGGCTGCACCAGACTCGGAACGAATTTGTCCTGGACCTGTTCCGCAAAGATGTGGAGCGCTGGGCAGGCCACCCCATTGCAGACGAGGACATCCGCAGGGCGGGAGCGATCTGCAACGAAAACCGGAGTGCTTTGCGGGCCATGGCGGAGCTTCGCCGTGGCAAAGAGGTCCATATTTCCGGCAGCGAAGCCTTCGTGATCATCTCCGCCGGCCTGTTTATGGAACGTACCGCCCACACTGCCCTTGTCCGGGCCGTTACCCAGGCCGCAAAGCAATGGCCGGTGCTGAAGGGGCCCCGGGTGTTCTTCACCGGCGCCGAGCAGGAGGATACCACACTGTATGAAATGATCGAAAACGCCGGAATGGTGGTCGTAGGCGACGATATTAACTGGGGCGACCGATACTATGACCGGGATTACAATACGAACTATCCCGTGATCCGTGCTCTGGTGGACCGCTATATGCTCCGGGAGTTTTCCGCAAAGAAGGCCACACCTCAGGAGCGCATGGGCGCACTTGACCGGGAGGTGGACGCTGCGGGCGCTCAGGGCGTCATCTTCTACACCCATCTTTACGACGAGGTCGCCTGCTTTGATATGCCCAAGCAGAGAAAAAGTCTGGAGTCACGGGGCATCCGCCATATTACCTTTGGAAGGATGGTTTGGCCGGAGAACCGCAACCAGGGCCTACAGGAAAAGCTGAACCAATTTGCAGAGGAACTGAAGGCAGAAGGGGGAGATCAGTAATGGCAGAAGAAAGAAAACCCGCCGGCTCCAAATCCACTGTGGTAAAGAAGCTGAAGGCGACCGCCGCTGCCGGTGCGTACCAGAAGCAGTGGTTTTTCAGCATGAAGGAAAGAGTGGAGCGAGAGGGCTGCGATTTTGCGATCCTCAATGCTGACGTTCCCATGGAAATCTTCCGTGCTATGGATATTCCCTTTGTGGTGAACCAGTGGTGGGCGGCTATCTGCTCGGCAAAGCGGATGGGCCGAAAGTATGCCGGTTTGATGCTGGAAAACGGCTACCGTCCCGATCTGAACTCCTATGACTCTCAGGCCCTGGCGGAAAGCTTTGACCCGGATGACCACAAGGTGGACGCCGACGGAAATCCCATGGGCCCATGGGGCGGGCTGCCCCCTGTAACCATCGCCATCACCCGGCTGACCGGCGATGCTCAAAACAAGATTTTTGGTCTCCTGGCGGAAATCCATGACGCCGCACTGTACACCATGGAGAACACCGTAGCCAGGAAGACTCCGCTGAACTGGTACGAGCTGGCTCCTGATCGCTGGGAAGAGCTGTATGACAAGGACCGGCTGGATATGGCTGTGGAGGAGCTGAAGGAGCTGATCCGCTTCCTGGAGACCAAAACAGGCAGAATGTTCGACATGAACCGGCTGGAGCACGTGCTGAACCTGATCAACGAACAGGAGGGCTACTATAAAAAGACCCGTGATCTGATCGCCAGTACCCATCCCGTACCAGTCACCGTGGTGGACACCATCAATGCGGTCATGCAGGCCCAGTGGCAGCGGGGCACCGAGTGGGCCACTGCCCATGCCAAGAGCCTGTATGAGGAGATCAAGGCGCTGGTGGACAAGGGGGAAGCTGCCGTTCCCAACGAGAAATACCGCCTGATGTGGCTTGGCCGGGGTATCTGGCAGGATTTTGGCTTCTACCAGCGGTTTGAGAAGAAGTACGGCGCCGTCTTTATGTGGTCCATGTATCTGGCAATGGGTGCGGACGCCTATATCCGCAACCATGTGGAGGAGGACCCCCTGCGGGCACTGGCGGCACGGTTTATCGGAATGGAAGACTTTCTGCACATGCCCCCCTGGAACAGCTCCTGGTACTTGCAGCAGATCAAGCAGAACGGGATCGACGGTGTTGTGTACATGGTTCCCGAAAATGATATGCAGGCCGTGGAGGGCAGTTACTTCATAAAAAAGGCACTGGAGGATGCGGGGATTCCCGTTTTGTCCTTTAACGCAGACCCCGTGGACCCCGGCAAGTGGAACGCCGAGACCATGACGCATATGGTGGAGGAGTTTATTGAAAAGCGCATCATCGGGAAAGAAACCAACAAGTGATTTTTATACGGGAGGGCATACCAAATGATTCTGGACGAAAAGCATCAAATGCAGCAGCGTCTGTTCCGGCAGTTTGCGGAAGCAGAATTCACCGACGAGATTCTGGAAAAGTTGGACGCTACCGGCGAATTCAACTGGGATATCCATCGACTGATGGGCACCAACGGTTTTATGGGGGTGAAAATCCCCACCGCCTACGGCGGACAGGGGGCGGACAATCTGACCTATGCGCTGATGATCGAGGAATTTGCAAGGGTCAGCGCTGTGCTGTCGATTTACGCAAACACCTCCAACTCTCTTGGCGGCGGCCCGCTGATGCTGGCCGGTTCCGAGGAACAGAAGAAGAAGTATCTGCCCAGGGTGGCAAGTGGTGAGAAGATCATGGCCTTTGCTCTGACCGAGCCGGGCGCAGGCTCCGACGCAGGCGGAACCACCACCACCGCAGTGGCCGACGGGGACGAGTTTATCCTCAATGGAAGAAAGTGCTTTATATCCGGCGCACCCATGGCCGATTGGTGCATCGTGTTTGCCAAAACGGACCTGACCGCAAAGGGTTCCCGGGGCATCTCCATGTTCGTTGTGGACATGCATCTGCCCGGCGTTTCCTGCGGCGCTCCTGAAAAGAAAATGGGCATCGGCGGCTATCCCACCTGCGATGTGGTCCTGGAGAATGTCCGGGTTCCCAAGGATTGCCTGGTGGGCCCCCTGCACAAGGGCTTCGCAAATGCCATGAAGACGCTGGACGGTGGCCGCCTGGGTATGGCCGCCCAGGCGGTGGGCATTGCCCAGAGCTGCCTGGAGGAGGCCGCCAAGTATGCCAAGGAGCGCCGCCAGTTTGGCCGCCCCATCGCAGATTTTCAGGCCATAAGCTTTATGATCGCAGACATGGCCACAGAGATCGAGGCAGCCCGGCAGCTGGTATATCATGCGGCGGCGCTGAAGGACGCCGGGAAGGATGCCACCGCCGCCTGCTCCATGGCAAAGTATTTTGCCTCCGAGACGGCTAACCGCTGTGCGGCCAAGGCCGTTCAGATCCACGGCGGTTATGGCTACATCAAGGACTACAAGGTGGAGCGGCTGTACCGTGACGCCCGGATTACCACAATCTATGAGGGCACCAGCCAGATTCAGCAGCTGGTGATCGCCAATTCCCTGCTGAAATAATCACCGGAGAGAGGATAAACATATGAAAGCGATTGTATGTGTGAAACAGGTCCCCGACACCACGGGCAAAGTTGCCGTGAATCCGGATGGCACCCTGAACCGGGCTTCTATGAAGACCATCATCAATCCGGATGACAAAAACGCCTGCGAGGCTGCCCTGAAGCTGAAGGATAAGACAGGCTGCAAGGTCATTGTTGTGACAATGGGGCCCCCCGCCGCCGCAGGAATGCTCCGGGAGCTGATGGCCATGGGCGCTGATGAGGGAGTGCTGATCTCTGGCAGAGAGTTCGGCGGTTCAGATACCTTTGCCACCTCTCAGATCGTGGCCGCCGCTCTGGACACCATCGGTGTGGAACAGGACGACATTGTGTTCTGCGGCCGTCAGGCCATCGACGGTGATACCGCCCAGGTTGGCCCTCAGATTGCGGAAAAGCTGCACCTGCCCCAGGTTACCTATGCCGCCGACATCGAAGTGGCGGAGGGCGGCCTGAAGATCAGGCGTATGCTGGAGGACGGCTACATGACGGTACAGGTTCAAACTCCCTGCCTGATTACCTGCATCAAGGAGCTGAACAAGCCCCGGTATATGACCGTTCTGGGCATTGAGCAGTGCTTTGACAAGCCTATGCGGGTTTTGGACTATCCAGCTCTGGAGAACCATCCTCTCATCGACCGAACCACCATCGGTCTGAAGGGTTCCCCCACGAATATTTTCCGTTCTTTCACGCCTCCCCAGAAGGGTGCGGGCATGATGATGCCCGGTGCGGGCAGAGAGGCCTGTAAGGAACTGGCCCAGCGTTTGGCCCAGAAGCACTTGATTTGAGAGAGGAGATTTCAATGATGGAGCAGTTTAACAGCGCAGATATTTCCGCCTTTTCCAATGTTTGGGTATTCTGTGAGCAGCGGAGCGGCAAGTTGATGCCCACCACGCTGGAGCTGATCAGCGAAGGCCGCAAGTTGGCCGACGAGCTGCATGTCAAGCTCTGCGGCGTACTGCTGGGAGACAACGTTGCCGGCCTTGTCCGGGAACTGGGCGGCTATGGTGCGGATCAGGTTTACCTGTGCCAGTCCCAGCTGTTGAAGGACTATACAACCGATGCCTATGCCAAAGTCCTCTGTGATCTGGTGGCGGCCCATAAGCCGGAGATTCTGCTGGTGGGTGCTTCCAACATCGGCCGGGACCTGGCCCCCCGGTGTGCTGCCCGGCTTCACACCGGCCTGTGCGCAGACTGTACCCACCTGGATGTGGATGTATACAAGTATATGGACTTTCTGCGTGAGTCCTCCACCCTGGACCTGGACAGGCTGAAGTGGGATTGCGAAAACCGGGACCTGAAGATGACCCGTCCGGCCTTCGGAGGCCATCTGATGGCGACAATTATCTGCCCCCGCTTCCGTCCTGCCATGGCTACCGTCCGCCCCGGCGTTATGAAGCTGGGCAATTTCAGCCAGGAGAGAGCCGCCTGCGTGGAGGTGATTACTCCCGACTTCGAACTGGAAGCCTCCGACATCCGCACCAAGGTGCTGGAGATCGTTCAGCAGACCCGGAAAACCGTGGATCTGCTGGGTTCGGAAGTGATCGTCAGCGTGGGCCGGGGCATCAGCGCCGATGTGGAGAAAGGAATTGCCCTGGCGCAGGAGTTGGCAGACCTTTTGGGCGGTGTTATGGGTGCGTCCCGTGCAGCGGTTGATGCAGGCTGGGTCAGCGCCGACCGGCAGATTGGTCAGACAGGCAAAACCGTCCGCCCCCGCATTTATATTGCCCTGGGCATTTCCGGCGCAATCCAGCACAAGGCCGGTATGCAGGATTCCAAGTGCATCATCGCCGTCAACAAAAGTGAGACTGCACCCATTTTCGAGCTGGCCGACTACGGCATTTGCGGCGATTTGTTCAGTGTGGTGCCGATGCTGATCGAGGAGTTCAGGGCAGTCAGGTAATGATTGCGAGGTGGCTGCCATGGAGATCATCAATAAGACCATCGGGCAGATCTTCCGTGAGACTGCGCTGCGCTGCCCGGAGCGGGACGCCGTGGTTTTTCATGGGAAGCACTGTACCTATGGGGAACTGAAGCGGCGTGTGGATCGGTTGGTCAAGGGTATGGCCGCACTGGGAATCCGCCGAGGAAGCCATGTGGCGGTGTGGGCCAACAACAGGCCCGCTGCACTGGAGTGCTTCCTTGCGGTGTGGAGTCTGGGAGCGGTGCTGATCCCGGTCAGTACGGGGTGCAATGCCCGGGAACTGAATGCCTGCCTTCAGACGGTGGATGCGGAGTATTTGATTTTTGACACAGGCTTTAGGACCACCAGCTTTGCTCCCCTGGCCGGGGCCCAGACCGTGGTGCCCCGGGATCGGGTGTTTGCCCTTGAGGATGACTCCAGCGGGTATTGCACGCTGGCTCAGGTTTGCGCCATGGGTCAGGGCGTTTCCGACGGAGAACTGGAAGCGTTGGAGTCCCTGGTCACTCCCGACGACTGGGACTGCTTCCTGTTCACCTCCGGCTCCTCCGGTCGGCCTCATGCGGTGGTGACCACCCATCGCTCCCGGGTCAACAATGTATGGGAGCAGGCCCGGGCCATCGACGCCACCTGCCAGGATCGCTACTGCATCATCCTGCCCATGTACCACTGCTTCTCCATTTCGGCCATATTGCTGTCGGCGATCATATCCGGCGGCTGCCTGTGCTTCCCGGAGGACCGGCATATTGCCACCGTCCTGACCACCATCTCCCGGGAGCGCTGTACGGTGCTCAGTGCGGTGCCCACTCTGTTCATAGCGATTTTGGCCCGAAGGGACCTGAATCAGTACGACCTGTCTTCTCTTCGCACCGGCATGATCGGCGGCTCCACCTATCCGCCGGAGCTGTTTGCCAGGATTTGCTCCGAAATGGGGATGACGCTGCTGCCCTCTCTCGGACAGACAGAGGCAACGGCCGGTTTCACCTCCGGCAGCGCAGAGGACTCTCTGGAGCTTCGCATGACCACCGTGGGCTCATTCTTCCCGGGAGTGGAGGGGAAAATTGCGGATACCGTTACCGGCCAGGTCTGCCCCCCGGGTACCATGGGGGAAATATGTGTCCGGGGCTACAATGTGATGCAGGGCTACTACGATCAGGGGCAGCTCACCTGTGAGCCGGTGGACGCCGACGGCTGGCTCCATACCGGTGATTTGGGCTGTCTGGATGGGGCAGGCCGCCTCCGCTACTGCGGAAGAATCCGGGAGATGATCAACCGTGGCGGGGAGAGAATCTCCCCTGCGGAGATCGAAAATGTAATCCTGGCATATCCGGGGGTATACCAGGTAAAGGTCATCAGCATACCGGACCGGCATTACATCGAAGAAATCTGCGCCTGCATTGTCATGGAGGCGGGGCGGACGCCGGATCTGGAAGGCTTGAAGGATCACTGTAGGAACCAGTTGGCCTATTACAAGGTGCCCAGGTACTTGCTGTTCCCGGACAGGATTCCGCTGCTATCCAACGGCAAGCCGGACGGTTCCGCAATCCGCAGGGCCGCCATCCAGGCGCTTGGACTGGAAGAAATCTAAGGAAGCTCTGATGAAATCAACAAGAACTGATGGCGAGAGAGTTATTCAGAGTTTCCTTAGCAACGGATTTTATCAGAGTCCCTAAACATAACAATCTGTAGGGGGTAACCGAATGCGGACGGAGGAAATTCGATTTGTTGCGGAGGTCTGCCGGACGGGCAGCATTGCCGGCGCAGCACGGAATCTGAATATAACGCCCCAGGGCCTGGGCAAGGCAATCCAGAAGCTGGAAAATGAACTGGGGGTCAAGCTGTTCACAAGAACCTTCGAAGGTGTTGTGCCAACTGCCAGCTGCAATCAGATATACGATCGTTTGACGAAGATTGTAAACGCAGAGAACGAGATCCGGCAGATCATCCAGCAGTATAGGCGAGTGGGGATCAATGAGGAGATTTTCCTGGTCGGCTCGAATACGGTGGGAATCTATGTGGAGGAGGCCGTAAATGCCTACAACATAAAATACGGGAAAAATATCCGCATTTTGCAGTCGCCCCTGAGCGATGATATTCAGGAGCAGGCTTTCCTGGAAAACAAGTATGCCTACCGTTATTGCTGCCTGGAGAACATGAAAAACAATACGCTCCCCAAGGAGGAGATTGTCAAGACCTATTACAACCTGTTTGTGGGAAGGAACAGTCCTCTGACCGGCAGAAAATCCGTGTCCTATGGGGACCTTTCAAATCTAACCCTTTTGGTGGAGGAAGTCAGCTTTCCCCACGTTCAGGTGCTCCTGAAGAAGTTCGATGAATACGGCGTAAAACGACCGGAACTAAAAAGTGTTACCACAAACACGGAGATCATTGCACTGCGCCTGTCGGCAGACCCTTCGGCGGTGTTTTTTGCACGGGCCAGGGACAGAGCACGGTACAGCCGATTCACCGAAGTGGATTTTGAACCGTGTTTTTATACGACGCTCTGCCTGGAAACCCATAACAGCTCTGTCAACACAGATCTGCTGACAGAGCTGCGGAAAAAACTGAAGGACTATAACAAGGCTTAGGGAACCTCTGAATAAATCGTCTGCGGCTGAGTGGCGAATCTTTTGCTCCATCCGTTCAGTTCTAAAATCTTAAAATACATCCAGTATTCCTGCGATTTTAGAACTTTCGTCTGGGCCAAAATCACTCGCCATCAGCTCTTGCCGATTTTATCAGAGCTTCCTTAGGGAAGCTTGGATGATCTGTATGCCCGGGGCAAAAGATTCACTGTTTAGCCGCAGACAAATTGTTAAGAGCTTCCTTCGGGCAATGCCGCACAGGGGGCAGGGTTTTTGCTGGGGAAATCAGCCGAGAACCGCGGCCTTGTTGTGCGGTATTGCTATATTTTGCAAAACAGGCAGGTAGAAACAGTTTGTTTCTACCGAAGCTAGGCTGTTATTCACAAAAAAAGGCTTGTATGATATTATCAATTTGGAAGTTGTGCATATATTCGAACCCGCAAATCCATTAAGAGGTGAGAGCATTGCTGAAATATTGCATCAAAAGATTGTTATGGATGATTCCTGTTGTATTGGGTGTTGCTATCCTGATTTTTACACTGATGTATTTCGTGCCCGGCGACCCCACTGCCCAGCTCCTTGGAGTTGAGGCAACGCAGGAGGAGCGGGATACCCTCCGGGAAGAGCTGGGGCTCAATGACCCCTATATCGTTCGCCTGGGCCGCTTCCTGAAAGAGACGTTCATCGATTTTAACCTCGGCGTCTCCTACAAGACCAGGCAGGATGTAGCCGGCCAGATCATGGAGAAGCTTCCCAATACCATGCGGGTGAGCTATTTCAGCGTAATTGTATCGGTGCTGTTTGGCATTCCATTGGGCGTGATTGCAGCCACAAACCAGTACAGCTGGAAGGATAATATGGCAATTCTTTTGTCGCTGTTTTTCGCCTCTATGCCGGGCTTCTGGTTTGCGCTGATGCTGGTCATGCTGCTGTCTGTAAAATGGGCGATTTTGCCGGTTATATTCGACGGCACCTGGAAGAGCTTTATCATTCCATGTATTTCCGTGGGACTTGCCAGCGCCGCCGGTATTGCCAGGCAGACCCGGTCCTCTATGCTGGAGGTCATTCGTCAGGATTACATCACCACCGCACGAGCCAAGGGTCAGACCGAAATGAAGGTCATCTATGACCATGCGCTGAAGAATGCCCTGATCCCGGTCATTACCGCCATCGGCGGTCAGTTAGCCGCTTTGGTGGGGGCCTCTATCATTGCGGAGACCATCTTCTCCATTCCCGGCATTGGCACCTATCTGCTGGGCGCCGTCAACGCCCGAGACTATCCCGTCGTCCAGGGATCGATCATTGTGGTGGCAATCATCTTCGGACTGACCATGTTTGTTGTGGATCTATTGTATGCCCTTGTGGATCCCAGACTGAGATCCCAGTATTGATTTTACCTGGGGAGGTGTTTGATTATGAGCAGGGAAAACAAAAATGCAACACTGAATTTCCAGGAAACTTCCGGGGATGTGGAACTAAAGCGAACCAGTCAGTTCAAAGAGACCATGAAGCGCCTCTTCAAAAACAAGGGAGCCATCGTTGGCCTGGTGGTAATCGTTCTGATGATCATTATGCTGATCTTCGCCGAGCAGATCGCCCCCTATGATTACGCAGCCCAGGATTACACCGCCATCTACCAGAAGCCCAGTGCCCAGCACCTGATGGGGACCGACGAATTGGGCAGAGATGTGTTTTCCAGAATCATTGTGGGCAGCCGGCTTTCCATGAGAATGGGCCTTTGCTCCGTGGCCATCGCCGCAACCATCGGCATCATTTTCGGCTCCATCGCCGGATACTACGGCGGCGCCGTTGACAATGTGCTGATGCGTTTTCTGGATATTTATCAGTCCATTCCCGGCACCATTTTCTGCGTTGCCCTGGCCGCCGTTCTTGGGCCCGGCCTGAACAATGCCATCATCGCCGTAGGCGTGACCTCCATGTCAGGCTACGCCCGGATGATCCGCGCATCCATCATGCAGGTTCGCAGTATGGAGTACATAGAGGCTGCCCGCTCCATCAACGCCAAAGACGGTCGAATCCTTCTGAGGCACATCATTCCCAACGCCATTTCTCCGCTGATCGTCTACATCACCATGAGCATCGGCGGCTGCATCCTGCTGGCCGCATCCCTGAGCTTCATCGGCCTGGGTGCACAGCCCCCTCTGCCCGAGTGGGGTGCCATGCTTTCCGCCGGCAGAAGCAAGATGAGGGATTGCGGTTACCTGGTCATCTTCCCCGGTATGGCCATCATGATCAGTGTTCTTGCCTTTAACCTGCTGGGCGACGGCCTGAGAGATGCTCTGGACCCCAGACTTAGAAACTGATTCCGTAAAAAACGACAAAAGAAGGGAATGCCATGAGCGATACAATCAATGAAACCATCACCCCTGTCAGTCAACGGGAATCTCTGGTTGAAATTAAGGATTTATGGGTGGAATATCGGATCGACGGCGGTGTTGTCCATGCAGTCAACGGTGTCAGTCTGAAAATCCATAAGGGTGAGAGCTTGGGCCTGGTAGGCGAGACCGGTGCGGGCAAAACCTCCATCGCCAAGTCCATTCTTCGAGTGCTTCCGGACCCTCCCTCCAGAATCGCAGGCGGCGAAATCTACATGGACGGCGAGAATATGCTGAAGCTTCCCGAGCATTCCATGCGGAAGATTCGGGGCAAGAAAATTTCCATGATTTTTCAGGACCCGATGACCGCCCTGAACCCGACCAAGACTGTGGGCGCCCAGATCGCCGAGGCCATCATTCTCCACGAAAAAATGTCCAAGGCCGAGGCCGCCATCCGCGCTACCGAGATGCTGGAAACCGTTGGCATCACCAAGGAACGGTATACGGACTATCCCCACCAGTTTTCCGGCGGTATGAAACAGCGTGTGGTCATCGCCATGGCAATGGCTTGCCGGCCCGAGCTTCTGCTGGCCGATGAGCCCACCACCGCACTGGATGTTACCGTTCAGGCCCAGATTCTGGATATGATGACCAACCTGAAAAAGGAGACTGGAACCAGCGTCCTGATGATCACCCATGACTTGGGCATCGTGGCGGAAACCTGTGACTCCGTGGCGGTTGTGTATGCCGGTGAGATCGTGGAATACGGCTCCATGACCGAAATTTTCGACGATCCCCGCCATCCCTATACTGTCGGCCTGTTCGGTTCCCTGCCCAGCATCGACAGCAAGGAGCTTCGCCTCAAGCCAATCCAGGGAATGATGCCAGACCCCATGAATCTTCCGTCCGGCTGCAAGTTCAGCCCCAGATGTCCGTATGCCGACGAAAACTGCAAATGTGCGGTTCCTTCCGACGTGACCGTCGGCGGGACCCATATAGCAAAGTGCTTTAAAGCGGGGGAGAAAAAAGCATGACGCCTATTCTTGAAACAAAGAATCTGAAGAAGTATTTTAAGACAAAGAAAGGTATGCTCCATGCGGTGGATGGCATTGATTTGTCTATTCAGCGGGGCAGAACGCTGGGCGTCGTTGGCGAGTCCGGCTGTGGCAAGTCCACCCTGGGCCGTACCATTCTGCACCTGCTGGAGCCCACCGAGGGCAGTATGCGCTTCAACGGAAAGGACATCACCAAGGTTTCCCCCAAAGAGCTGGCCCAGCTTCGGGAGCATATGCAGATCATCTTTCAGGACCCCTTCTCCTCCTTGAATCCCCGTATGACGGTCAGTGAGATTCTGGTGGAGCCGCTGATCATCAGCGGAAAGTTTACCAGAGAAGAGATCGAAAAGAAGCGTGTGGAGCTGCTGGACACCGTTGGGCTGCCCAAGCGTTACGCCAACTCCTATCCCCATGAGTTGGACGGCGGCCGCCGCCAGCGGATCGGCATTGGGCGTGCCCTTGCACTGGAGCCTGACTTTATTGTCTGTGATGAGCCGGTTTCCGCACTGGATGTTTCCATTCAGGCGCAGATTCTGAACCTTTTGCAGGACCTACAGGAGCAGAGAGGATTGACCTATGTGTTCATCACCCATGACCTGTCCGTGGTCAAACATATTTCCCACGACATCATGGTTATGTACCTGGGGCAGATGGTGGAGCAGGCCCCTTCCGAGGAATTGTTTGCCCACACCTATCACCCCTACACCAAGGCGTTGCTGTCCGCCATTCCGGTGCCCAACGCACACAAGAGAATGCAGCGGATTCTGCTCAAAGGGGAGATCACCTCTCCCGTGAATCCCGCCCCCGGCTGCCGGTTCTATTCCCGATGCCCCTATGCCTGTGAGGAATGCAAGAATCCCCAGCGCATAGAGCAGGTCGCTCCCGGCCACTTTATTTCCTGCTGTCAGGCCAGAAAGATCAACAACCTGTAGGGGAGTATGCAACGTATATCAATGGCGGAGGCCATTATATAAGGAATCTCTGAATCAATCGGCTGGGCGGCGAGCCTTTTGCTCCGGTGGTGCAGATTGTAAAATGTGGAGATACACGAAGGTTTCCCACGTTTTCCAAACTTCCGCCCGAATCAAAATTCTCTTCCGGCAGTTCCCTGTCGATACCATCAGAGCTTCCAAATTTTGAAAGGAGAAACAATATGAAAAAGCTTACCGCACTTCTGCTGGCTGTAACCATGGTGATTGGAATGCTGACAGGCCTTGGCGCAAATGCCGAGGCTCCCAAAGACTCCATCAACTTCACCTTCGGTTCCGACCCTGGCACTCTGGCGCCCTCCGGCAATGCAGGCCCCCTGAACTCCCTGCTGTGGTCCATCTACGATCATCTGTGGTATGTCAATAACGACGGCGAACTGGTTTACTGCGTCGGCACCAACGTTGAGTACACCGATGATGTGACCATGCTGGTCACCATCCGTGACGACGTTACCGACTCCGCTGGCAACAAGCTCACCGCCTCCGACGTGTTATTCTCTATCAAGATCGCCGCCAAGGACGATGCCAATGCTTCCTACCGGGGCGCTATCCGTTACCTGAACCTGGATGCCTGCAACGTTGTTGATGACACCCATCTGAACCTGGTTCTGAATGCTCCCAACATCCTGCAGCAGGCCATGCTTCAGAACGTCAACCTGATCACCGAGGCTTCCTACAACGCCTCTCCCGACGGCATGATCACCACCCCTGTGGGAACCGGCCCCTACGTTCTGACCAAGGCTGTCATGGGCACCTCCTATGAGCTGACTGCACGTGAGGATTACTGGCGCGGCACCCCCAACATCAAGCATCTTACCTTCCGTTCCATCGATGAGTCCGCACAGCGGATCAATGCGCTGCAGGCCGGAGAGCTGGACTGCATCGCTCTGGACGCTTCCGACGTGGAGAGCGGCCTGGGTGTTCCCGGCACCGCCCACTTCTCCTGCGTTGTTGCCGACTCCGTTGGTATCATCTTCAACTGCGAGTCCCCCGTCTGCGGTAACAAGGAAGTTCGTAAGGCCATCGCCTGCGCCATCGACAATAACGTCATCCGTCAGGTTGGCTACGCCGGCCAGGGCTCCCTCCCCGGCGGCTTCCTGAACCCCGGCCTGACCGGTTGGGAGAAGGGTCATGACGAGGCTGCTCAGAAGTACGAAAACTACTATGAGTACAACGTTGAAGCCGCAAAGGCACATCTGGAAGCTTCCGGCATCCCTGCCGGCACCGAGATCACCATTGCCATTACCAACAATGAAGTCTTCGTGAAGTCCGCCCAGATCATCCAGGCTATGCTGGGCAACATCGGCCTGAACGTCAAGGTCGATACCTGGGACGCCGCCACCTTCAATGACACCATGGACACCAACCCCGAGCGTTACGATATGGCTCTGGTGGGCTACTCCACCTCTACCGGCGCAACTCTGGGCCTGGTCTTCACATGGGTCACCGGCGCTGCCAACTATCACCACTGGGCCAATACCGACGGCTGGAACAAGGTCAAAGAACTGGTCGCGGCAGCACAGAAGGAAACCGACGTGGAGAAGAGAAACGAGTTCGGCCGTGAGATTTCCGACATTCTGGCTGACGAGCTGCCCATGTACTCCTACGTCTTCAAGTCCTATGACTATGTCATGAATTCCGACCTGAACCTGGTGGTTTACAAGGACTGGACTGTTGACTTCGCAAACTGCAGCTGGAACTAATTTTTCAAGCAGCCAGTGATGTTCATTCCGGCATGAGGTTATCCCCACCCCTTGCAGGGTGGGGATTTTCCCTACAAGTGATCCTATTTTCAATGATCCTGGGCTTCAGCCGGGACGATTTATTCAGAGTTTCCTTAGTATGAAAGGAGCTTTTGCCTTGAAATATGATAAAAATGTAGTGGCGGTATGTAAAAACGGAACCTATGTGGGATTCCGGCAGGATGGCGTGATCAAATTTTTGGGCATTCCCTTTGCCCGGGTAAAACGATGGCAGCGGGGCTTGCCCCTTACCACCACCAGTGAGGACGTGTTCGAAGCCTTTTCCTATGGGAAAAGTCCTTTTCAGGACCCCGCAAGCTCTGTCGTTCAAGACTTTTCCGAGGACTGCCTGAACCTGAATCTTTATGCTTCGGATATTTTAGTCCCCAAGAAAGCCGTTATGGTCTGGGTTACCGGCGGTGCGGAGATCGTCGCCTGCAATGCGGGCTTGAAAAATTTTGACGGCACCCAGACTCTGTATGATCCGTCTACCTTCGTCAGAGAGAATCCGGACATCATCGTCCTGAGTGTCAACTATCGTGTGGGCTTCTGGGGGACGGCGGACCTTTCCGTTTTGGATGGCTTCCGTGACGAATACCGCCATAGCTGCAATCTTGCCAGGCTGGATCTGCTCACCGCCCTCAAGTGGGTCAGGGAGAATATCCCAGGGTTTGGCGGAGATCCCGGCAATGTGACTTTGTTCGGGCAGTCGGCAGGCTCCAACAACATTACCAGCCTGATGTTTATGGAGGAGGCCATCCCCTATTTCAAAAATGCCATTTGCCAGAGCTCCTTTGCCATGGATATTAGTCTGACGAATCCCGAAGACGGAAAGAAAGTTTCACGGATGTTTTTTGAACGGCTGGGTGTACATACCGTTCAGGAGGCGCTGGCGGCATCCAACGAAGAGATATACCGGGTGCAGATGGAGCTGAACCGTCTGGCGGGAGCTACCCATCTGCCCGGTGTGGAATCCAAGTTCCTTTCCACGGCTCAGGATAATGTGAGTATCAAGCAGGATTACTGGAAGTTCCTGATGTCCGGAGCCATGAAGGGGAAAACCCTGGTTTTCGGTACAAACAGCGGCGAATATGATCTTCAGTTTGCTCCCTTTGCGCAGAAGGTCGATCTGGAGGGGGCGAAAAAAATGCTTCTGAGCCATTGCGCCAGCCGCATTTCCCCGGAGGAGGGAAGCCACCCCGAGTATCTGGAGCAGTATCTGGCCCATTACAGCAGTGAGCGGGACGAGCTTACGGCGCTTATGGATATGAAGACCGACCTGTATGTCCGCACGGCGGCGGTCAGTTTCGCGAAATCTCTCTGCGGGATCACGGACACGTATATGTATTTCCTGGACGAGCACAAGGGCGCAGGCTATATGGACCGCTGCCACCACGGCCGGGAGATCGAGGCCCTTTTTGACAACCCCGGCGTACTGCCGGAGGAGCTGAAGCGGGTCATCCGGGATGTCTGGGCCAGCGTGGCCAGGACGGGTGATCCCAACTGTGGCAGCCTCGCTGTCAAGTGGGAGAAATTTGGCCCGGATCATGAAACGCTTCGGCTGAGCCGGAATCCCAAAATGGTGAAGGGCGTCCACATGGACGATATTGCGCTGCTGATCCCTTCCTTCCGGGAATACCAGGCCTTCCCGGAGTTTGCCGCACTGTGGAAGTGAGGAAAAGCCCGTGGAAAAGGAATTCAACGGTCAAAAACGGACCCATTTTTACCTTCCTCTGCCGGATGGCGGAAGGCTGTCGGCGGTGCTGTTTACACCCCTGAAGGATGGAAAAGAACCAGACCGTCCGCTTCCCCTGATCCTGAGCTACACCGCCTATGAATGCCTGCACTACGAAACGGATGAAGACGGACAAAAGCGGATTGTCCAGCGGGTGGATTTTGATATTGACACCCTGACCGATTATGGATACCTTGTGGCAGTCGTCCAGATTCGTGGCTGCGGCGCATCCTTCGGGGTGCGCAAGGTGGTGGTTTCCAGAAGAGAAGCTGCGGACGGCGCATTTGTGGTAGATTATCTTGCGGAGCAGCCCTATTGCGACGGAAATGTGATGACGGCCGGAATGTCATACAATGGACAATCCCAGATGTGTATTCTCTCCATGAAGCCCAGGCATCTGAAGGGCGCCTATATCGGGAAAACCGACCTGAACCGGTATGACGGTTGGGTCCGCAACGGGATTCCCAGAGCTTTCGGCTCCAGACCGGATGTGGACTGGGGCGAGACCCCGCAGGAGCATGAGGCTGCCATTGAGCGGGTCGCAGACAAAACGGTTCCTGTGGACGATGACCCGGAGGGAATCCTGCTTCGTCAGGCCATCCGGGAGCATCTGGACAATGGGAGCCAGGTGACCGCCCAGCGGGACCTGAACTGGCGGGACAGTGTTTCTGCGGACTGTGAAGGGACGTACTGGCAGACACTTTCCGCCTCCACCTATCTAAAAGAGATAAATGACAGCGGAGCGGTGGTATACCTGGACGGCGGAGTTCTTGACATTTTCCGGCGGGATACCATCCTGCTCTACCACAATCTCACCCTGAAAAAGAAGCTTATCATCGGCCCCTGGGATCACATTCGTCCAAAATGGAATCCGGAGCCCCGGTTTGAGATTCTCCGCTTTGCCGATCACATTCTTAAGAACGTCGAAAACGGCATTTTGGAGGAAAAGCCCATTACCCTGCGGGTTATGGAGTATAATTTCCAGGATCACCGCTACTGGGGAGAAAACACCGGCTATTACCGACGGGAGGACATCTGGCCCCTCCACGAGGGGAAACGGACGGTATTTTGCCTGGACTCCCACGAAAAAGCCGGTGTAATTGGTTACAAGGCCTACAGTCTCCACAGAAGCTGCCCTCAAGATTCCGAGCTCCCGTATCGGGCATCATACGGAGTAACCTCTGGGGTGGAAACGGACGATCTGCTGAAGGACGGGCAGGATGGAGCCTGCGGAAAGGGCCTGAACTTTCTTTCGGATGTTTTTTCATCGGATGAGGAGTACATCGGCCATCCCTTTGCACGGGTCACATTCTACGTAGAGGATGGGGGAAATGTCCCCGGGCCGCTGGATGCGGATATTTTCATTTCCCTGTCGGATTTTGACCCTCAAAGCGGTGAGGCATTTCAGTTCTGCAGCGGCTGGATGCGATCCTCTCTGCGCAGGCCCAAGGGCACGCCCACATACAATTTCCTGGGGCTCCCCTGGCACGACTGCAAGATGGGGGACAACGAATACCTGAAGGTCGGAGAAAAATACCAGCTGGACATGGATATGCTGCCGGTATTCTACAGGATGCGCAAGGGCCACCGGTTGATGGCCACGCTGACCTGCTCCATGAACAGAACCTATTATCACGGCTGGGCCTATTATGAAACCCACCGAGACTGTGTGCCCCCGAAACTGAGGCTTCGGATAGGCGGAGAGGACGGCTGCCGCCTGATTCTGCCGAATATATATGACAGTGCTTCAGAAAACTGCGAGAATAAGGGAAGCTCTGATTAAATCGGCAAGAGCTGACGGTGAGAGATTTTCATTCAGCCGAAAGATTCAAAAGGAGCGGAATACTTTGTGTATTTCCTCCTTTTGAATCTGCACGGATGGATGAAAAGGTCCACCGCTCAGCCGCAGACGATTTAATTGAGAAATAGTATGAATACCATCTTGCCCACCCTCAGCGCCGGAGCCTTGGCCGCCTACGCCGGGGAGGACCCGACGTTCCTGGGGCTGGAAGATCTGACCTGGGCGGCGGGAGAGAATCAGCAGATCATCCTCCATGGTGATGCGTTCACCTTGGCGGAATAACAAGAGCTCCTGATGCCAAGGCAGTGTCCGCAGAACATTTCACCCTCCGTATGGTTTCGATCATACGAAGGGTGTTTTTTCAATATTTTGCCCAACTGGGCTTTATTTGAGAATCTCCAACAATTCTGTCAGACACTTGATTGTAAAGTGCTGCCCGAAATCTCTTTCTTCACCGCTTCTGTTAATTAGAACCGCAATTGCCCCAGCATTCAAGGCGCATTCAATATCCTTCTTTTCATCACCTACAAGCATCATCTCCGAAGTGTGGAGATTCATTTTCTCTGAAAGCATCTTTAACCCTCTGCTGCTCGGTTTTCGGAAGCCTGCATCGTTTGATGTGAACGGAATGTCTATGAATTCCATCACTTCTCTGATGTCCTCAAGCGCATAGGAATTATCCATGCCATATGCGACATCTGACAGAGTCCCGATTACGATTCCCTTTAATTTAAGTGCTTTCAAGGTATCTGTCACATCTGCGTATATTCTGGCCTCATTGCGAAAAAAGAGAAGAAATCCTTTTTTATCACATCCAGATGTTCTAAAGGGATATGCGTTCCGCTCAATATTTCTGTGAAAATCTGGCCTGAGGTAACTTCAATCTCTCTCGGATGGATTCTTGTATTGTATTTTGAAAGAATGCGTCCAATGTGTGTATATTCGTCCTCTGATATATTCAGTTTGTTTTTCTCTGCTATGTTTTCAAAAGCAGGTCGATACAATGCGGACCAATTCAGCGGGAAAGGGTAATAAACAAGGGTTTGACCAATATCAAAAACAATGCCTTTCACTTTCATGCGCTTTCTCCTGTGTATTCCGATTTATATTGCCGTCCCTTTGGGTGCTGTCTGCGGGCACTGGCGAGGGCATCTTGATCTTTGACTCCAGACGCATGGGGGCGCCGGTGATGGGGTGGGTGAATTCCAGAGTCTTGGCGCACAGCAGCTGGGTGGAAATGCCCAGGGCGTCGGAAAAGGCCATGCTCTCTGGGGTGCCGTACTGGGGGTCTCCCAGAATGGGACAGCCCAGGGATACGCAGTGGAGCCGGAGCTGGTGGGTGCGGCCCGTCACTGGGTGGAGCTCCAACTTTGTGACAGAAGATGCGGCCTCCAACACCCGATACTCCGTGACACAGGGTTTGCCCGCCGGGTCGATTTTCCGCAGCAGGCTGGGCATTTCGCAGCGGGCGATGGGGGCGGTGACGGTGCCCGCTGATTCCGGCGGGGCGCCGAACACCAGGGCGTGGTAGGTTTTCCTGGGCTTCTGCTCCTGGAGCAGGGCGTGAATGTGGGAATTTTTTGCCAGCAGTACAATGCCGAAGGTATCCCGATCCAACCGGGTCAGGGGATGGAAGGCGCTTTTCTGACCGGTTTTCTCGTAGTACCCCGCTACAAAATTAGCCAGGGTGCCGCAATTTCGTGCCCGGGAGGGGTGAATGAGCATTCCCGCTGGTTTGTCCACTGCCAGAAGCCACTCATCCTCATAGAGAATGGTCAGGGGCCCCTCTTCCGCCGGGTATTCCGGAGTCTCCTCTTCCAGAGTCACGGTAATCACATCCCCGGGGCAGACTGTGTAGTCCGTGTGCCGGGGGATGCCGTTGACTAAGAGGGCCTCCCGCCATTTCAGCCGGTTCATCAGCCCGGTGGACATGTTCAGCTCCCGCAATAAAAAGGAGGACAGCCGACCGGGACGCTCTGCGGTGATGCGCAGTTCCATTCCGTCACCTTCTTACCATCTGAAAAAAGGTGCCCGGGCCAATGTCGGTTTCCTGGGAGAAGGGCTCCCCCTCGATTTGGAAGCCGGAGCGCTGATAGCACCGCACCGCCCGCTCATTCCAGGTGCGAACCTCCAAATACAGGGGCTTGCCGGGGAAAAGCTGCCGGGAAAGCTGGTAGGCAGCCTGCAGAATCAAAGAGCCGTAGCCCTGATTGCAGGACCCCGGCGCCACGCCGATGCCCAGAAAAACCGCCTGCTCCTCTTCTTTCAGGTTGGTGAAGCCCACCAGCTGGGCGCCCCAGTACCAGGCCCGGTAGTTTTTCGCCTTGACCGGATGGCAGAATCCCATCTGCTGCTGCCGCATCTGCTCGTAGGGCGGCAGGTTATAGATGGCGTAGGGGCCGGGGTATTCCCAGGTGCAGATTTCCTGCTTTTCTGATTCTGTGATGATGTGGTTGGAAAGTTCTTTCATAAAGCAAACTCCTGTGCGTTTGAGTCAGTCGGGGAAGCGGCTGCTGTCAATAAAGCGTTTATGGGCAGGTTATCGGGCATCTGCCCGCAGGGAGAACAGCAGATCGTCGTGGAGCGTCCCGTCATAGCCCAGGACGGCCTGGCGAAGGTGCCCCTCTTGCTGAAAGCTCAGGCGGCGCAGCAGCCTGCCGGAACTGAGGTTGTCCGCAAAGACTCTGGATGTTATGGAGCTTACTCCTTCCCGAGTGAAGAGATGGTGTACCAGAGCGCCCAGTGCCTCCGTCATAAATCCCTGGCAGCTGTGGGGCTGCCCCAGCCAATAGGCAACTTCCAGGGAGTTTGCCCGGTATCTCAGGGAATCCTCATCAATAAAAATCATGCCCACAAAGGCGCCGGTGTCCTTCCGGACAATGACCAAATGGCGGTCGTTGGTCAGGTTTCCCTGTATGTATTCTGCTGCCTGCTGGGCGGTTTGCTGCTCCATGGCGTTGTAGCGGAGCACAAATTCCGAGTTCCGGTACAGAAGATACTCTGATTCGTCCGACGGCTTTAAATTTCGCAGAATCAGACGCTGGGTTTCAAGATACATGCTACGTCCCCCTTTTCTAAAATAAAAAATCCCTGCCGGGGTGCCGACAGGGATTAAAAACTCTCTTAGTTCAGAGCGGCCTTTGCCTTTTCCACAACGGCGGCGAAGGCGGCGGAATCGTGAATGGCCATCTCGGACAGGCTCTTCCGGTTCATGGTGATGCCGGCCTTGTGAATGCCGTTCATGAAGGTGGAGTAGTTCATGCCGTAGGGAGCCACGGCAGCGCTCAGACGGGCAATCCACATGGTGCGGAAGGTGCGCTTCTTCATCTTGCGGCCCGCAAAGGCGTAGTTGCCGGACTTCATCACGGCCTGCTTGGCCATCTTGAAGTGCTTGGACTTGGAACCCCAGTAGCCCTTAGCCAGCTTCAGGGTAGCGTTTCTTCTCTTGCGCGTCATCATTGCGCCTTTAACTCTTGCCATTTCTGTATCCTCCTATCCTTATTTGTACGGAATCATCTTCTTGATGGCATCCACATTGGTCACATCGGCGTATGTGGTGGAGCGAAGATGACGGGTACGCTTGGTGGTCTTCTTGGTGAGGATATGGCTCTTGAAAGCGTGTGCTCTCTTCACCTTACCGGTTTTGGTCAGGTTGAATCTCTTCTTTGCACCGCTATGGGTTTTCAGCTTGGGCATAGGTGGTTCTCCTTCCGTATCTTTAGAATAATGTTTTATTTGCTATTTTTGGGGGCAAGGAACATCGCCATGAAGCGACCCTCCAGCTTGGGATTTTTCTCCATGGAGGCAATCTCGGTGCAGGCGGCGGCAAAGTCAACCAGGAGCTTCTCGCCCAGGTTGGTGTGGGCCATTTCACGGCCGCGGAAGCGGACGCTGACCTTTACCCGGTTGCCATCCTGAAGGAATTTCTGCGCAGCCTTGACCTTGGTATTCAGGTCGTTGGTGTCGATGCTGGGACTCATGCGGATCTCCTTAACTTCCACCACCCGCTGATTTCTCTTGGCTTCCTTCTCTCGCTTCTTCTGATCGAAGCAGAATTTGGAATAGTCCATGATCTTGCAGACGGGGGGCACGGCATTGGGGGAGATTTTCACCAGATCCATGCCCTGCTCCTCTGCCATGGCATTGGCCTGGGCGGAAGACACGATACCCAGCTGGGCGCCATCGGCGCCGATGAGCCGAATCTCCTTGTCCCGGATTTCCTCATTCAGCTGATGATCTAATTTTGCGATGGTAAGCACCTCCAAATAAACAACAAAAAAACGGACGCCAAAGCATCCGCACACATTTCCCCCGAGAGACGGGAAGAAAGGAAAGTGTATCAACCGTTTTGCTTTCTGCTTACGGTGAGGCGGATGTTCAGCCTTCTTGATTACCCGCCTATTCTAGCACAGCGCCACGCCGGTGTCAAGATTTTTTTTGAAAAAGAAAGCTCGCCGATGAATTCACCGCACTCTCCGTAGGGACGGGTCTTGACCCGCCCGAAAGGTAATGGGTTCAGGATACCTTTTTAACCGACTGCTATGAAGGCCATCACATATCGCCATTCCTCATCAGTCACCCGAATCGGTTCCGAAGAGCCGATTCGGGCGACAGCTTCCCCTCGGGGGAAGCCTTGGGCGCTGCCGCGCCAGTGGAACCAACGGGGTAGTCAAAAGCCGTTCCCAAGCGGGCGAGTCAAGACTCGCCCCTACGGGGGCGTACGCGTAGGACAAATTCCTAACTCCTAATTATCTTGTATCTCATATCTTATATCTATCGTGGGCGGGTGGAAACTAGAAAATGGAATCGTTTCAATCGATGGAACATTTTGTTCGGCCAACTTTTACAAATTTGCAATCGTATAATTGTAAATTATGCAGAACTTTTGATTTCCATAATTTTATGATTGATTTTTTGATTTTATCCTGTACACTATGAGTACGAAACGACTGGAATCGTTTCCAATTATATGTCGGAAAACCGACAAATGAAATGGGAGGAACAAAAATGAAAAAGCTGCTTTCTCTGCTGCTGGCACTGGCTATGGTTCTGTCCATGGCTGTCTGTGCCGGTACTACCACCGCTCAGGCAGAAGCCGAGGGCTCCGTCTACTACCTGAACTTCAAGCCCGAGCAGGATGAGGCCTGGCAGAAGCTGGCCGCCGTCTACACCGAGAAGACCGGTGTGCCTGTCACCGTTCTCACCGCCGCTTCCGGCACCTATGAGGCCACTCTGATGGCCGAAATGGGCAAGTCCGAGGCCCCCACCATGTTCCAGGTCAACGGCCCTGTGGGTCTGGCCAACTGGATCGACTACTGCTACGATCTGTCCGGCTCCGAGCTGTACAGCCACCTGACCAGCGACGGCTTTGCCCTGAAGCAGGATGACGCCGTTTATGGCATCGCCTACGTCATCGAGTCCTATGGCATCATCGTCAACAAGACCCTGCTGGAGAAGGCCGGTCACACCGTTGAGGAGATCACCTCCTTCGATACCCTGAAGGCTGTTGCCGAGGACATCACCGCCCACGCTGATGAGTTGGGCTTCGCTGCCTTCACCTCCGCCGGTATGGACGGCTCCTCCGATTGGCGCTTCAAGACCCATCTGGCCAACCTGCCCATCTACTTCGAGTACCAGGCAGACGGCATCGGCACCACCACCGAGATCAAGGGCTCCTTCCTGGACAACTACCGCGCCATCTGGGATCTGTATATCAACAACTCTACCTGCGCTCCTGCTGAGCTGTCCGCCAAGACCGGCGACGACTCCCGCAACGAGTTCCTGAACAGCCAGGCTGTGTTCTATCAGAACGGTTCCTGGGAGTATGGCAACCTGAACGGCACCTTCACCGACGACGAGCTGGTGATGATTCCCATCTACATCGGCGCTGGCGACGAGGCCAACCAGGGCCTGTGCACCGGCACCGAGAACTACTGGTGCGTGAACAAGGACGCTGACCAGGCTGACATCGACGCCACTCTGGCCTTCATGAACTGGTGCGTCACCGAGGGCGCTGAGGCTATGGCCAACGACATGGGCTTTGTCATCCCCTTCGACACCGCTGTGGAGTCCCCCAACCTGTTCGTCAAGCAGGACGTGGCTTACACCGCCGCCGGCAAGAACCCCGTGTCCTGGAACTTCCCCACCATGCCCTCCGAGGAGTGGAAGAACGTGGTCGGTTCCGCTCTGACCGCTTACGCCGCTGACCAGACCGACGCCAACTGGGATGCCGTTGTCACCGCTTTCGTGGATGGCTGGGCTTCTGAGTACGCACTGCTGGGCTAATCGCATCATCATCCGGGGGTGGGCTGCTGCCCACCCCCCATCTTTATAAATATCATTGATGACAAACGGGAAGCCGCAGGCAATGCGGTTTGCCTTTTGACATCAATAAAAAGGAGGAGTATCCATTGATCAAAGCGACCAAAAAATGGTGGCCCATTTTTGTGCTGCCAACCTTCCTGGCTTTCGTTATCGGCTTCATTGTCCCCTTCTGTGAAGGCCTGTATCTGTCCTTCTGCAAGTTCACCACCATCAATAAAGCGTCCTGGGTGGGCATCGGCAATTATGTAAAGGTATTCCAGGATGCCCAGTTCTTTACCTCCCTGAGCTTCACCGCAGTGTTCACCGTGGTGGCCACCATCCTCATCAATGTGCTGGCCTTTGCCGTGGCCCTGGCGCTGACCAACAACATCAAGGGCACCAATCTGTTTCGGACGGTCTACTTTATGCCCAACCTCATCGGCGGCATCGTTCTGGGCTACATCTGGAACATCCTGATTAACTGCCTGCTGAGTCTGCTGGGGAAACCACTGCTGGCGCTGAACACCACTGCGGGCTTCTGGGGCATGATTGTTCTGATGTGCTGGCAGCAGATCGGCTACATGATGATTATCTACATCGCGGGCCTCCAGTCCATTCCCTCGGACTACATTGAGGCCGCACGGATCGATGGCGCCACCGCCTGGCAGATTCTTTACCGGATCAAGATTCCCAATGTGATGCCCTCCATCACCATCTGCATGTTCCTGACGCTGACCAATTCCTTCAAGCTCTTCGACCAGAACCTGGCCCTCACCGGCGGCGACCCCAACCACGCCACGGAAATGCTGGCCCTGAATATTTACAATAACTTCTATGCCCGTTCCGGCGCTGCGTGGAAGGGTATCGGCCAGGCCAAGGCTGTGGTGTTCTGCATCATGGTCATTGCCATTTCCCTGATTCAGCTTCGGGCTACCCGCTCCAAGGAGGTGCAGCAGTAATGAAAAAGAGAGCCAATCTTGCCAATACCTTTCTGACCATTGTGTTCAGCCTGTTCTGCGTTGCCTGGGTCTATCCTGTGGTGATGATTCTGATGAACTCACTGAAAAAGGAGTCCGCCATTTCCACCAACACCATCTTCCAGCTGCCCACTGCCCAAACCTTTGCCGGGCTTTCCAACTATGTGAACGCCGTGGGCGCCAAGGGATTTGTGAGTGCGTTCCTCACCAGCCTGCTGATTACGCTCACTTCTGTGGCAGCCATTTTGCTTTTCTGCTCCATGTGCGCCTGGTATATTACCCGGGTGGAGAACAAGCTGACCAAGGCTGTCTATTATCTGTTCGTTTTCTCCATGGTGGTGCCCTTTCAGATGCTGATGTTCACCCTGGCCTCCACCTCCGATCAGCTGAAGCTCAACACCCCCTGGAATATCTGGGTGATTTATCTTGGCTTCGGTGCGGGACTGGCGGTGTTTATGTTTGCTGGCTTTATGAAATCCATTCCCCTGGAGGTGGAGGAGGCGGCCATGATCGACGGCTGCACCCCGCTGAAAACCTTCTTCACCATCGTGATCCCCATCCTGAAGCCCACCCTGATCTCCGTGGGCATTCTGGAGACCATGTGGGTGTGGAATGACTATCTGCTGCCCTACCTGGTGCTGGACCGGAAGAAGTATTCCACCGTGCCCATCCTGATTCAGTATTTCAAGGGCAGCTACGGCAAGGTTGAGATGGGCCCCATTATGGCCTGCATCATGCTCACTGTGCTTCCCATCATCGTGCTGTACCTGTTCTGCCAGAAGCATATTATTAAGGGCGTGGTGGCCGGTGCCGTCAAGGGCTGATCCGGAGAATCGCCTATGACCATCAAAGATCTGGCCGAGCGAACCGGCTATGCGGTGGGAACCGTGTCCCGGGCGCTGAACGGCCACCCCAATGTCAGTGAAAAAGCCCGGCAGACCATCCTCCAGGCTGCCCAGGAGTGCGGTTTTGAGCTGAACATCAATGCCAAGCAGCTCAAGCAGCGTCACGCCACCTCCATCCTGGTGGTGAAGGGAACCTCCAATGAGCTGTTCGGGGAACTGGTGGAATCGGTGCAGACGCTGCTGCGCGGCACCCGATACCCGGTCTTCGTGGACTATCTGGACGAGGATTCCGACGAAGTGACCCGGGCGATTCAGCTCTGCCGGGAGAAAAAGCCCCTGGGAATTCTGTTCATGGGGGGAAATACCTGCAATTTTCGGGACGATTTTCACAAGATTCAGATTCCCTGCCTGCTGCTGACCAACGACGCCACATCTCTTGCCTTCCCCAATCTTTCCAGCGTTTGTGTGGATGACCACCAGGCCTGCCGCTGCGCCATGGATTCTCTGATTGCCCTGGGGCATCGGAAAATCGTGGTGGTGGGGGGCGATCGGGAGACCTCCGAAATCAGCCGCCTGCGCTATGAGGGGTGCCTGGAATCTCTGCGCAACCATGGCATTGCCCACGACGAAACCCAGGACTACCGGGGCGTGCGCTTTTCCTATGAGGGCGGCTATCAGGCGACCGCCCAGCTGCTGGCCAATGGACGTCAGTTTACGGCGCTGTTTGCCGAATGCGATGTGATGGCCATTGGGGCAATCCGAGCCCTGCGGGATCACGGGCTCCGGGTGCCGGAGGATGTTTCGGTGATGGGCTATGATGGTCTGCCCTTGGGCTCCTACATGGTACCAAAGCTTTCCACCATTGCCCAGCCCGTGCAGACGCTGGCCAGGCGCAGTGTGGAAATCCTCACCGCCTGTATTGAGGGCGCTTCCAGCCGCCACGAAACCGTTCCCTTTACCCTTTTTCAGCGGGAAAGCACCCGCAGGGTGGATACCTCCTTTTAATTCCTCAGGGGCTGTCTCACACGTATGAGACAGCCCCTGAAAACTGCCAGAAACTAATACTAATTCTTGATTAAAATCTTTAATATCAGCTTGGTCTATTGACGCAATACGGCGTTATCGTCACTTGCCATACATACAGTATGGCTTGCGTTCCTCTGCCTTGTCTTGC
>JAETOP010000016.1 GCA_021771675.1 Oscillospiraceae bacterium
CAAGGGTCCTCGGCGAGAGATTTTTTGCCCAATCAAAGTTTGGAAAATGGCGGAATACTTTGTGTATTTCCCTTTTTCCGAACTGAAGAGTGGGCGCAAAAGATCCGCTGAGGCCCACAGCTCCTATTGTGCGGTGTTGCCTTAAAGCCGGATCGCCTGTTTTCCGGCAATCCGGCCTTGTGTACCGTTCCTAGTTGTTACGCTTCCTGGCACAGCTGCACGCCCACAGGGTGTCGGCGGTGGGCTTCCAGTTTTTGGCATAGGCCTCGCACTTGTCGCACAGGTGGTCAACGGTCTCCGGAGACTGGAGGTCTGTGGAGTGAGCGCCGGTGGCCTTTACCATTTCCCGGAGCTTTTCCGGATTTTCCAGCATGGGGCAGGGGCGCAGATGATTGTCGTTAAAGGGCTGGCTGTCGTGATAGGCCATGAAGATGGGACTGCGCAACACCTCCAGCAGGCTCATGTCCCGGATGTTGGCGTTGGAATAGTGGATGAACACACAGGGGTCGCAGTCGCCGTTTGCGTTGATGTGCAGATAGCGCCGACCGCCGGCGATGCATCCACCCACATACTCACCGTCATTCTGGAAGTCCATGGCGAAGATGGGCTTGGTGGCCCGGATGCTGCGGATACGGCGGTACATGAATTCCCGCTGCTCCGGGCTGGGCAGCAGCTGGGGCACAGCGTCGTTGCCCACGGGCATGTAGTGGAAGTACCAGACAAACCGGGCGCCCCAGTCCACCATCTGGTCGATGAATTCATAGGAGCTGATGGAGTCCAGATTCTGGCTGGTATAACAGCAGGATAGACCGAAGGGAAGGTGCTTTTCCTTCAGAATTGCCATAGCCTTGACGACCTTCTGGTAAGTACCGTTTCCCCGGCGTCCGTCGGTGGCAGATTCAAAGCCCTCCACGCTGATGGCGGGGATGAAATTCTTCACCCGGAGCATCTCGTCGGCAAAGGCATCGTCGATGAGGGTAGCGTTGGTGAAGGAGAGGAACTGGCAGTCGCTGTGCTTCTCGCACAGAGCAATCAAGTCCTTCTTCCGCACCAGGGGCTCGCCGCCGGTATAGATGTACATATACACCCCCAGCTCCTTGCCCTGGGTGATGATGGAATCGATCTCATCAAAGGTCAGATTCAGCTTGTTGCCGTACTCCGCAGCCCAGCAGCCGGTGCAGTGCAGGTTGCAAGCGGAGGTGGGGTCCAGCAGGATGGCCCAGGGGATGTTGCAGCCGTATTCTTTCCGGCACTGCTCCTGCACGGGCCAGCCGATGATGTTGGCGTTGAGGAAGAAATTTTCAAAGGTGGCCTTCAAGACGTCGGGGTCCGTCTCCTTCAAAATACGCATCACCAGCTGGTGCATATTGTTCTGGGGGTCCTCCAGCACCTTCCGCACGGCGGCACGCTGGGTGGGGAAGCTGTCAGGGCCCTCCCCCGCCAGCCGGTCCACCCAGGTCATCAGCTTCAACGCATTCTCCTGGGGATTCTTTTCCAGGTAGCCAAAAGCGGTGCGCAGGGACACCTTCTTGATTTTTTCGGTTAATGACATGGTTATCTCTCCTTTATGCAGAGCCGGGAGGAAAGCCCTCCCGCTCCGTTAGTCAATGACATGATATTCCTTCAAAAGCTTTTCAATATCCGTGCCCTTGATTTTTTCCAGAAGCATTTTCACTGCGATTTTTTCCAGGAGGCTGAAATTCATCTCCGTCAGGGGCTTGCCATCCCGAAGCTGGATAGTAGCGTTCAGCAGATCACGGATGTCGTAGGCACTGCCCCAGACCTCAGGCACGCCGCGGTCGATATCCAGCAGGGTGTAGACCGCCTCCATGCCGGTACGCATGGAATACTCAGTGGTGAAGATGGTATCCCGCTTGGTTTCGGCAAACTGACCCAGGAACGCAAAGTTCACAGCACCCTTGGGCACCACTTCAGGACGGTCACCGGCTGCACGGGGCATGAAGAAAGCGGTAATATAGGGCATCATCACCGGAACGGTGTTGGCGCTGTGCTCAGCCAGCTCCTCAATCTCCCCCACCGGCACACCAATGTGGTACAGCCACTCCATACAAATCTCCTTGCCGGTACACTCCCGCATGGGCTTCTTCACAAAGTCGCCGGGTTTGTCGGAGAACAGACCGTAAACCCACACCAGGCACTGATCCTTGGGCTGATTCCGGAACTGGGGCTGACGGTTGATGGTCCAGCTCAGGAGCCAGCCGGAATCCTTCACGGTCACGATGCCACCGGTAACCACACCGCCGGTAAAGGGGTCACGCTTGCAGATATTTTTGATATAGGGAATGATCTTCTGATCCAGCGTGGTGATGGTGGCGCTCATCCAGTTGGACTGCTCAGAATCATGGCAGAACTTGTCAGGATGACCGAAGGAAGGATCCTGTGCAGCAATTCTGCGCCACATATCCCAACCGCCGCCGGGCTTGATTTCGGGGTTAAAGGGCGCCACGGTGTTCTGGGAACCTATAGTGGCGTTCTCCACACAGCCGCCGTTGGTAATAAACACCAGATCGTTTTCCGTCAGATCAACAAACTGACGTTTGCCCTCAGACAGCAGTTCAATACGCTTTGCCTGCTTTTTACCGGGCTGGATGTCGAACTCCACATTGACCACCTTGGTGTTATAGTGGAACTGTACACCGAAGCCTTCCAGATACTTGACCATGGGCAGAATCATGGATTCGTACTGGTTATAACGGGTGAACCGCAGAGCCTTGAAGTCCGGCAGACCGCCCACATGGTGGATATAGCGCTTGAGATACAGCTTCATTTCCAAAGCGCTGTGCCAGTTCTCAAAGGCAAACATGGTGCGCCAGTAGAGCCAGAAATTGGAGCTCAGTACCTCGTCGTCGAAGAAATCGGTGATGCGCTTATCATACAGTTCTTCATCGGGGGTGAAGAACAGCTTCATGATTTCCATTGCGGCCTTGTCGGACAGACCGAACTTGCCGTCGGTGTGGGCATCCTGACCCTGATTGATGGTTGCCCGGCAGAGGGAGTAGTTGGGGTCTTTCTTATTCAGCCAGTAGTATTCGTCCAGAACACTGACCCCTTCTGTCTCGATGGAAGGAATGGAGCGGAACAAATCCCACATGACCTCGAAATGGTTATCCATCTCCCGTCCGCCCCGCATGACATAGCCTACATCGGGATACTGCCAGCCATCGCAGGCGCCGCCGGGAATGGGGTCTTTCTCATAGATGTGGATGTTCTGACCCTGCATCTGTCCGTCACGAACCAGATAGCAGACGGCAGTCAGCGCCGCAAGGCCGGTTCCGATGATGTGGGCAGATTTGTTGTCCACGCCCTCGGGCTTTCTGGGACGGGCAAAGGCTTCATAGTTACCACTGGAATAGTACATAGTTGTTCCTCCTTGTGATTTAGGCATCCTCTGTTTTTGAGGTACTCTCGGTTTGTGGCCTCATTATATCGGGAATATTTATCCTTTCCTATGGACAAAGATACCCCCTGTGCCTGAAATTCATACACAGGGGGTATCTTTGCCTGGTTATTATGACTGCATTTTCTCACAACGGTCAATGAGATGCTCCAGATCACCGCGCTTTAATTCTAAAATCCGCCGAAACCGGGCCATGGCATCCGGGTTCATACTGTTTTCCAGCCAGCCCATGATCATACCGAAGCTGACACATTTCAGATAATCTACAACGGTGGTATAATCCTCAGATGTCATTTTGCGGTTGCCCAGAACGCCGTCTACATACGCCTTGACCACATAAGTACAGACCCGCCATTGGTATTGCTCATAAATGTCCCGGTTGACGGAATGATAGATATGAAGCACCGCTTTCCGATTGGCTAGAGCAAATTCCAGTGCTGCATTGATACAGTCGTCCAGGGAATCGATGGTAGGATGCTCCCGGATAATCCGCTCCGCATCCTCGTTCACTATATTTTCCATCAGCTGGGGCAAATCCTGATAATAGTAGTAGAAGGTGTTGCGGTTCACGCCGCAGTCGTCCACAATGTCCCGCACCGTGATTTGGCTCATGGGTTTTTCGTTCAGAAGCTTCACAAAAGAATCCCGAATTGCTTTCTTTGTAAAATTTGCCATGGACTCCTCCCTTTCTGCCTGAGAGCCATGCCCCAATTTTGTAGCAGGGCGCCTATTTTATCCCTCTTTATTGTTTTCCACTTTTACCTTGGGCAGATTCCAGCGGAAGTGGGCCGCCAGCTTGCGCAGAATCAGCACCAAGAAGAAGCCGCTGACCATGGCAATTTTCTGGGAATCAAAATATCGCAGCAGCATCACCATCAGCACTGCTCCGGCAATGGCCGCCGAGGCATAGACGTGCTTGCGGAAAATATCCGGCATCTGGCTTGCCAGCACATCCCGGAGTGCTCCTCCGCCTACGGCGGTCAGGAAGCCCAGAAAGCAGATGAGAAATTCGTTATCCCCGTAGCCCATGGCGATCCCCGCCATGACCCCGTCCACGGTAAAGGCGGCAAGGCCCAGGGAATCAAACCAGAAGAGCATTCCATCGTATAGCGGTGCGATTTTCCGGGGCATGTGCCGGTGGAGGTACATCAGCAAAAACACCACATTTGCTACCACCACCGCCACCATCACAAAAAAGGGATTTCGGAACATCTGGGGCGGGATGCTGCCGATGACCATATCCCGCATCAGCCCTCCGCCGCAGGCCGTGGTCACCGCCAGAACATTGACCCCAAAAATATCCATCCCCTTCCGAATCCCAACAAAGGCGCCGGAAATAGCAAAAGCAATGGTTCCAATCAGGTCAAGCAGAAACAGCAGCGTCCAGGGCATAACCCATCCTCCCCACTGAAATAATAGAGGATTATAACATGCCCATGTCTTTTTTACAACCGTTTTCCACCACTGTGAGGGCATTCCTGTTTCAAGTAAATCCATAAATGCAAAAATATTATTAAAATTGGTACTTGACAGCAGAATACCAGAGGATTATTATAAGTTATCAAATCATAATTCTCCAAAGAAAAGAGGTCTTTCATATGTGCGGAATCGTCGGTTTCTCCGGCCATCACAGCGCCGCCCCTATTTTGCTGGAAGGGCTTTCCAAGCTGGAATACAGAGGCTATGACTCTGCGGGCATTGCGGTTCGGGATGCAGACAAAGACCCGGTGGTGGTCAAGGCCAAGGGGCGGCTGAAAATCCTGGTGGAGAAGACCAACGGCGGCATGGCAGTTCCCGGCTGCTGCGGCATCGGCCACACCCGCTGGGCCACCCACGGCGAGCCCAGTGAGAACAATGCCCATCCCCATTGCAGCGAGGACATGAACGTGGTGGGCGTCCACAACGGCATCATTGAATCCTACCAGGAAATTCGGGAGAAGCTCACCCGGAAGGGCTACCATTTCTACAGCCAGACCGACACAGAAGCTCTGATTAACTATGTGGACTACTACTACAAAAAATATCACATCGGCCCCATTGACGCGCTGGCCAAAACCATGGTCCGCATCCGGGGCTCCTATGCCCTGGCGGTGATGTTCAAGGACTATCCCGGGGAGATTTTCGTAGCCCGGAAGGACAGTCCCATGATTATCGGCGTGGAGGACGGCGAGTCCTACCTGGCCTCCGACGTGCCCGCCATTCTGAAATACACCCGAAACGTCTATTACATCGGCAACATGGAGATGGCCCGGCTTACCGGCGCTGATGTAACCTTCTACAATCTGGACGGCGAGACAATTGAAAAAAGCCCCACGGAAATCAAATGGGATGCTGAGGCCGCTGAAAAGGGCGGATATGAGCACTTCATGATGAAGGAAATCCATGAGCAGCCCCGGGCGGTTCGGGATACCATCCACTCCGTGGTGAAGGAAGGGGCCATTGACCTCACCTCTCTGGGCATTGACGAGGCATTTGTGAAGGAGCTGGATACGGTGCACATGGTAGCCTGCGGCTCCGCCTACCACGTGGGCGTCGCCGCCCAGTACGTGCTGGAAGACCTGGCAAAAATCCGGATTCGGGTGGAGTTGGCCTCAGAATTCCGATACAGGAAGCCCCTGCTGCGGAAAAACGATCTGGTGGTCATCATCAGCCAGTCCGGTGAAACCGCCGACAGCCTGGCGGCTCTCCGGGAGGCAAAGGCTCAGGGGATCAAAACCCTGGCCATCGTCAACGTGGTGGGCAGCACCATCGCCCGGGAAGCGGACAACGTGTTCTATACCCTGGCCGGGCCGGAGATCGCCGTGGCCACCACCAAGGCCTATTCCGCCCAGCTGGCCGCATGCTACCTGCTGGGTGTGGAGTTTGGCCGGATGCGGGGGCAGCTGTCCGACCAGGAATACAGCCGCCTGATTGACGAAATGGAGCAGCTGCCGGAGAAAATGGAGCGGGCCTTGCAGGATCAGGAACGCATCCAGTGGTTTGCCAGCAAATTCTCCGCCGCCCGGGATATATTCTATCTGGGCCGGGGGCTGGACTATGCCACCGGTCTGGAGGGCAGCCTGAAAATGAAGGAGATCAGCTATATCCACAGCGAGGCCTACGCCGCAGGAGAGCTGAAGCACGGCACCATCAGCCTGATTGAAAAGGGCACTCTTGTGGTGGGCATTCTCACCCAGGGCGGGCTGTATGAGAAAATGCTGAGCAATCTGGTGGAGGTCAAGAGCCGGGGGGCATACCTGATGGGCCTGACCACCTACGGCAACTACAGCATTGAGGACACCGTGGACTTCACCGTCTACATCCCCAAAACCGATCCCCATTTCACCCCCTCTCTGGCGGTCATCCCCTTGCAGCTCATGGGCTACTACGTCAGTGTGGCCCGGGGGCTGGATGTGGATAAGCCCCGGAATCTGGCCAAATCCGTCACCGTTGAGTAAATCTATCATTTTATCCAAAAGCAGAGGCCTGCTGCCTCTGCTTTTACGCATTTCCTGAATATTTCTCACAAAACCATGCCATCCAGTTGACAAAGAAAACCGCAAATTGTATAATTATTGTGATTACTCCAGCACATTCTAACTGGCATAGAAACTCTGCCAAAAAGGAGCGCATATGAAAATAGGCACACTGGAACTGGTTGTCATTGCGATTGTTGCTCTTCTGGTCATCGGCCCCAATAAGCTGCCGGAGTACGCCCGGAAGCTGGGCCAGGCGATGAGGGAATTCAAGAAGGCATCCGACTCTTTTACCAAGGAAATCAAAGAAAACATCGTGGAACCCATGAATGAAGTGCAGGAGCCTCTGAAAGCAGCCGTAGCCCCCATCACCCAGATGGAAAAGGAGATCAAGGGCAGCATCAAAGAGGTCACCGATTCCGTAAACAGCATTGGCAAGCCCGGGAAGGCTGACTCATCACCCTCCTCCTCCGAGGTACAGCAGCCTGTCACCCAGGAGGCTGTCCCTGAGGCGCCGCAGCCCACTACCCAGGAAGCCACCCCCAAGACTGAGTAAAAATAAGGAGAATTCAGATGAAAATCAGTATTCAAGAGCTTTTGATTGTCCTCGCCATTGTCCTGATTATTTTTGGGCCCACTCAAATTCCCAAGCTGATGAAGCTGTTTAAGAAGGGTAAAAAGGACGGCGAGGAAAAGGACTGAACGATAAGCAGCTGATGCGGCTGTTAAATTATTTGAAAGAGGGTATTTCATATGGGAAACAATCATTTCTCCCGCAGAGATTTCCTGAAGGGGGCCGCTGCCGGTGCATTTGGTCTTGCTACCGCCGGAATTCTGGGAAATCTTGGAAAAGTCTCCGCTGAGGGCATTTACACTCCCGGCACCTACACCGCCACCGCTCAGGGTATGGGCACCGTAAGGATGACTGCCGTTTTTGATGCCAACAGCATCGTCTCCATTGACCTGGATCTGGCTGAGGAAACCCCGGCCATTGGTCAAGCTGCCAAGGACGCTCTCATTGAGCAGCTGCTGTCTGCCCAGGGTTCGGACATCGACGGCGTTTCCTCCGCCACCATTACATCCAATGCTGCCAAGTCCTGCCTGGAGCAGTGCATTGCACAGGCCAAGGGGGGCGCTTCCATCGTCAGCAGCAATGTAGAACAGGTTCTGGCCACCGATGGCACCTTTGTTGCCACCGACATCATTCCCGAGGATGTAAACGCATCCGCCGTTGTCATGGGTGAAATCAAGGACTTCGCCCAGGAAATCGATTGCGACATCGTGGTCTGCGGCGCCGGTGCAGCCGGTGTTGTGGCTGCCGTGAAGGCTGTGGAAGAGGGCAAGAAGGTAGTCGTGCTCCAGAAGGAGCCCATCGCCGATTCCCAGGGCAACTGTGCCTCCGCCATTATAAAAGGCGGCTCTACTCCCGCCGGTATCCAAAGCTGGAAAAATATGTGCATCGCCACCAACGCCTGGAGAAGCGACCCCCGTCTGATCGACGCTTACATCGAAAATTCCGAGGACGCTCTGCGCTTCCTGTGCGAAAAGGGCGGCGTGGAAGGCAAGCTGGGTGATAAAAACGAGAAGACCGGCGTAGAAGTATACCAGTCCTCCGATACCGTGTTCACCGGTGTCCGCACCGACGGCACCCAGAGCTGGGACTTCGGCGACGACAAGGTGGAAATTTTCGCTCCCTGGTTCGGCCCCAAGCCCAACAACTTCGGCACCCTGGTTTCCGGCATTCTGAATGACGCCGTGGAGCAGTATGGTGACCAGATCGACGTTCACTACTCCACCCCCGTTGTCCAGCTGATTCAGAAGGACGGCGCTGTGGTCGGCTGCATCGGTAAGGATTCCTCCGGCGCTTTCATTAAAATCAACGCCAAGGCAGTGATTCTGGCCACCGGCGCTTACGAGAACAACCCCACCATGGTTCGCCGCTTCTGCCCCGATACCGAGGCTTTCGACAAGAAGGTTTACCACCGCACCGGCGACGGCAATATTCTGGCCATCCTGGCCGGCGGCGTGATGGAGCCTGTTGCTCACTCCACCGTTATGCATGACTTCGACGCAGGCCTGATGTGGGACAACCCCTACCTGTTCCTGAACATGGAAGGCAAGCGCTTCACCAACGAGACTGTGGAAATGGCCTACATCTCCAAGCAGCTGCGCTGGCAGCCCAGCTTCAAGGGTGAGAACATGGACCATGAGCACCAGGAAAGCGGCTCCAAGGGCTGGTACTGCCAGATCTATGACAACGACTACATGAACTACCAGGATATGCCCATGCTGGTTCCCCCCGTTGCCATGAAAAAGTACATGAAGGAAGGCCCCGCCGAGGATCATGTGGGCGTGTTCCCCCACCTGATCGACACCTTCTGCGCCGACACACTGGAAGAGCTGGTTGAGAAGCTGGGTCTGCCCAAGGAAGAGGCTCTTGCCAGCATCGAGCGCTACAATGAGTTGTGCGATCAGGCCTACGACCCTGATTTCGGCAAGAATCCCAAGTACCTGAACAAGATTCAGACTGCTCCCTTCTGGGGCATCCGCCGTCACATCCGCTGCTCCTCCATCACAGCAGGTGTCCTCACCGACGCCAACTCCATGGTTGTCCGTGAAGACGGTACTCCCGTGCAGGGTCTGTACGCCGTGGGCAACCTGGGCGGCCAGTTCTTCGGCGGCTGTGACTACCCCTTCTTCTCCCCCGGCCTGTCCCTGGGCCACGCCGTGACCTTCGGCTACATCGCCGCAAAGCACGCTGCCACCCTGTAATATTCCCACTAACTCGGGGTGCCTCTGGTTTTCACTGGGGCACCCCCTTTCTACCGGAAAGGAGCAATTTTTTCATGAAAATCAGCGTCCAGGAGCTTTTGATCGTCCTGCTCATCGTCTTGGTGATCTTTGGGCCCACCCAGCTGCCCAAGCTGGCGAAAACCATTGGCGAAAGCCTGAAGGGGTTCAAGAAGGGCATGGAAGAAGACAACAAAGAGGAAAAGCCTGAGAGCCATGAAAAAGAAAACGAAAACCACTGATGGCAGCATGTCCCTCAGCGGCCATCTTCGGGAGCTTCGGAACCGGATTATTGCGGTTCTGGCAGTTTTCATCGTGGGTGTAGTGGTATGCTTTTCCGCCGCCTCCCCCATTGTGGAGCTGCTCACTGGCCTGGGAGAGCAGTTCGGCTACCAGTTTGTGTACATTCGGCCCCAGGAGCTGTTAATGGTCTATTTCACCATTTCCCTGCTGGGGGCCTTTGTGCTGGCGCTGCCGGTGACGGCCTATGAAATTTTTTCCTTTTGCAGCCCTGGCCTGAAGCAACTCGAGAAAAATATGATGCTGCTGGGCATGATTTTCGGCACAGTTTTCTTCCTGGCAGGCGTTCTCTTCGCCTATTTCATCACCGTCCCCTTTATGCTCCGGTTTTTGATTACATTCAGCAACAATGTGGCCGTTACCGCCTCCATCAGCATTCAGGAATACATGTCCTTCCTGCTGATGGTATTCACCATCTTCGGCGTGATTTTCGAGCTGCCGGTGCTCAGTGTGATCCTCACCGCCCTGGGTGTGGTAAAGCCCAACTGGCTGGTGAAGACAAGGCGGCCCATGATCGTGGTTATCTTCTTTGTGGCAGCCATCATCACACCGCCGGACATTGTTTCTCAAATCATGGTGGCCATTCCCATCATTGCCCTGTATGAATTCAGCATTCTTCTAAGTCGGCTGGTGTATCGGGCCAAAAAGAAAAAAGCGGAAGAGGAATAACGGCCGCTTCCACAAAGGACGATTTTCTAGTGGGAGTGACCTAAAAACTCCCGCGGAATTCGTCAAAACCACAAAATTTTGGCGCTGCCTCAATGGGCAGCGCCTCTTTATATTCTTTTATTTTTCCGTTTCCCCGTGGATTCGTTCATAGGCTTGCAGGGCAATCTCCGGCAAGAGGTCATAGAGAACCATTAAATCTCCGTTTTTACAGGCCAGCGTGGTTTCGTCAATGGGAATGTAGGTGATGTCATTTACGTCATTCTTCTTTGGCGCCCCCTCGATCAGGCACTCCCATGCGCAGCTGCGCAGTCCCTCCTCCCGGGACATCGCCAGCAGCTCCCTTCGGCGGGATCCGGAGGTTTTGACATTGCTATAGGCTCCCAGAACGCCGCACAGAAACATGCCAATGCCCAGCAGCCGGATAGCCCCCTGACGCAAAAACAGCAATATGACAGTCAGACCGGCCACCGCCAAAACCGCAAAGGGGGCGGCGGATTTTACTGCGTTCCGCGTCATATGGCGATTGTACTTTTCTTCGGCGCAGTGGGCACAGACGCAGTATTCCTCAAAATCCCCCAGTGCCTGCACCCGCTTCTCCCCTCTCAGATCCCTTACATGCAGCGTCTGCACCTGGAGAACCCGGAAGGGATACTCGCCGGTCTGCGCTCCGCATTTGATACAATTCATGTCTTTTCTCCTCTTGGCTTATTACAAAGTGGCCGCTGCCCGGAGGCAGCGGCCTTAAAATTGGAATTCCGGATTACAGCAGCGCTCCCAGTAAGCTCAGCAGAAGGGAACCCAGAATCAGGATGATGGCGCCGCCCAGGCGGGAGGAAATCTGTGCGAAGGGCATCAGCTCCATACGGTTTGCGGCAGACAGAACGGCAACATCGCCGGTGCCGCCCATATTGGCCATGCACAGGCCGGCGGTCAGACCGGACTCAACAGGATAGAAACCGACCCATTTGCCCACCAGGGCAGCGCCCACAAACGCACCGATGCAGGTGACCAGGCACAGCAGCAGATACTGCAGGGTGAAGGTTTCAATGACGGTGTTGATGTTCAGATAGCACAGGCCGATACCCACGAGCAGTGTGGTGGTCAGGTTCTTCATGATGAACTGGAACCACTGATAGCAGGCAATTTCAATATTCTCGGGGATGATATTGAGAATCTTGCAGATGGCAACCGTCAGGATCATCCATGCGTAGGCATGAATGGACACAGAGGGAACCAGCATCTTCCAGCCCTCAGCCAGGATATAGCCCCAGGCGAAGAAGGCGCAGGAAACCAGCAGGCCGATGCCCAGATTCTTAATATCGATGGCGTCACGCTTTGCCTGCATCTCAGGGCTGATTTCCAGCTCCTTGGGGTCCACAGAACCGGCCTGCATCAGAGCGCCGTTTCCGTTCCACTTTTTGTCCTTGATAACCTTAACGACAATGCCTGCCATGACAATGGAAATGGCATTGCCGATTGCAACCGCAGGCGTCATAATGGAGATGGCATCGGCGGCGCTCATGGTTCCGGTGGATTCAAAAATCTTGGACAGCGGCGTTGCGCCCGCGCCCATGCCGCCACCCATAATGGGCAGAGCAATCAGCAGAAGAGACTTGACGGCGCCAAAGCCGGTAACGGTGCCCAGGCCAACGCACAAAGCGAAGGACAGGATCAGGCCGCCGAAGATGGCCGGGAAATAACGGGCCGCGGCCTTCACCAGCAGCTTCCGATTCATGCCCAGAATGGAGCCGGTAATCAGCGCGGCAATGTAGAAGTCCAGGAAAGCGCCGGTGGGCTTAAAGAAGCTGGAGATGTTGCCGACAACGTCCAGATGGGCGAAATTGGCCCAAATCTTGGTGCCATCCTCAGCAGTCTTCAGCAGGTGGGGCAGCAGATGGAAGTAGTCCAGCAGAGCGGTGCCGAAAATAATGACAATCGCGCCGCCGCCCAGGTAGGAATTGATGATGGGAGTGCGGTCACCGATCTCATTGAGGATGGTGCCGATCACAATCATAAACGCAAAGCAGCCTGCCATGCCCTGGGGCAGAACACCCAAATATGCCGCCGCCAGGACAACAACCGAGATAATTGCAAAAATCGGCCAGGGAAGATTGAACAGCTTGTAGGTATCCTTCTTCATCGTTTATTCTCTCCTTTTTTAACGTGTAGTGATTGTGGTGACCTCGTGACATCCGCCAATGGGAAATGGAGTATACGGATTAAATCCGGGCAACGCCGCTGGCCCGGGCAGCCTCCGCAACAGCCTTTGCCACAGCGGGACCAACTCTCTTGTCGAAGGCAGCAGGGATGATGTAGTCGGGGCTCAGCTCTTCGTCAGAGACCAGGCTGGCCAGAGCATTGGCGGCGGCCATCTTCATCTCCTCGTTGATGTCGGAGGCGCGAACGTCAAAGGCACCCCGGAAAATGCCGGGGAAGGCCAGCACATTGTTGATCTGGTTGGGGTAGTCACTGCGGCCGGTGGAAACCACCTTTGCGCCGCCTGCCTTGGCATCCTCCGGGAAAATCTCGGGGGTGGGGTTGGCACAGGCAAACACAATGGCGTCCCTGGCCATGGTCTTCACCATGTCGGTGGTCAGGGTGCCCGGGGCAGAAACGCCGATGAACACATCCGCGCCCTTGATCACGTCGGACAGCTTTCCGGTCTCCTTTTGCAGGTTGGTAACCTGGGCCATCTCCTCCTTGATCCAGTTCAGCCCCTCCCGGCCGGCGTAGATGGCACCGGTACGGTCGGTCATGACGATGTTCTTAAAGCCTGCGCTCAGCAGCAGCTTCACAATGGCGATGGCAGCAGCGCCGGCGCCGGAGGTGACGACCTTTACCTCTTCCTTCTTCTTGCCCACCACCTTCAGAGCGTTGGTCAGTCCCGCCAGAGTGATGACGGCAGTACCGTGCTGGTCATCGTGGAAAATGGGAATGTCGCACTTTTCCTTCAGCTTTCGCTCGATCTCAAAGCACCGGGGGGCAGCAATGTCCTCCAGATTGATGCCGCCGAAGGAGCCGGAAATCAGGGCCACGGCGTTCACGAATTCGTCAACATCCTTGGTTTTGACACACAGAGGGAAGGCGTCCACATCTCCAAAAGCCTTGAACAGCACGCACTTGCCCTCCATCACCGGCATACCTGCCTCGGGGCCGATGTCACCCAGGCCCAGAACGGCGGAGCCGTCGGTAATCACGGCGCACAGATTGTGGCGGCGGGTCAACTCATAGGACTTGCTCACATCCTTCTGAATTTCCAGGCAGGGCTGGGCAACACCGGGGGTGTACGCCAAGGACAAATCCTCCTTGGTAGCCACAGGCACAACGGCCCGAACCTCGATCTTGCCCTTCCACTGACCATGGAGGCGCAGAGATTCCTTTGCGTAATCCATAAAAACCTCCTGATAACAAATTGTTAATTTTGTACAATGCAGGCAGCTTTTTCTCCCCCGCTCTCGTACAAGATAATTATACACATTTTGTTCACAATTGCAATCAATATTTATTTATTGTGATTTTCGTCAATAATAGCATTTTATCGCAGCCGAATTATGACATGCCCATGCATATTCACTAAACTTTAGAATCAGTGATGTTTTGATATAACAGCCAAAGGCAGACGAATTGTTCAGCGCTCCCTCAGGCTTTTCCAAATCTTTCCCGCATCATGGGCTTGATGCCCCCGGCGCTGAGAATCTCCATGGCCTTGTCCCCCAGCGCCTCGGCCCGGAGCACCTCCCCGGTTTCCAGGATGGCAACGGTGCCCGTCTCCAGATTCAGCCGGATGGTCTGGCCGCTCTGCACGTGCTTTGCAATTCCCCGGCAAACCACCAGAGGCAGCCCCAGATTGATGCCGTTGCGGAAGAAAATTCTGGCAAAGCTGTCCGCCAGGACGGCGGACGCGCCCATGTGGATCAGGGCAATCGGCGCGTGCTCCCGGGAGGAACCGCAGCCGAAATTACTTCCTGCCACCACAATGCCGCCCTCAGGGAAATTGGGGGCAATGTCCTCGGAGAGGCCCGCCAGGCAGTGGCTGCCGATCTCCCCGGGATCCGTCAGCTCCAGGAAGCGGCCGGGATAGATGACATCGGTATCAATATTGCTGCCCACCACCAGGGCACGGCCTGTAAATTCGGTTTTCATCATGACAGCCCCTTTCTTAGTCCAGATATGGTCTGGGGTCGGTGATAACCCCCTTCAGGATGCTGGCCGCCACAGTAGCCGGGCTAGCCAGATACAGGTTTGCCTGGTTGGAGCCCATGCGGCCCCGGAAATTCCGATTGGTGCAGGTGATGCAGTTCTCGCCCGGGGCCAGCAGGCCCTCGTGGGTGCCCAGGCAGGCGGCGCAGCCGGGAGAAACCAGGGTTGCTCCCGCCTCCACCAAATCCTGGATGAAGCCCCGCTCCATGCACTCTTGCAGCACCTGGGCGGAAGCCGGCACCACCAAAAGCCTTGCATACCTCGGAAGCTTTTTCCCCTTCAAAATGGCAGCCGCCTGGGCAATATCCTCGGTGCGGCCATTGGTGCAGCTGCCGATGTAGGCCTGATTCAAAACAATTCCCATGGCCGCGATCTCAGATATGGGATGCACGTTGTCTACGTCGTGGGGGCAGGACACCACCGGCTCCATGGCGCTGACATCAAAGATGTGGCTTTCGGCATAGACAAAGTCAGCGTCGGTGCGCACCACCTCATAAGGACGGACGGCCCGGGCAGCCACATAGTCCAGCACCGCCTGGTTGGGCTGCATATAGGCGGTCTTGGCGCCCATTTCCACAGCCATGTTACAAATGGTCATTCTGCCGGGGACATCCAGTCCCTCTACATAGCTCCCGGTGAAATCAATGCACTTGTAGACCGCACCGTCGGCCTTGATTTTTCCAAGGACGGTGAGAATGACATCCTTGGGGAATACCCCCTTCCGGGGCTGGCCCTCCAGCCGGATTTCAATGATTTCCGGCACCCGGAACCACATTTCCCCGGTCATGAGAATACAGGCCATATCCGTGGCGCCGCAGCCTGTGCCCAGGCAGCCCAGGGCGCCATGGGTTGTGGTATGGCTGTCCGTGGCCACCAGAATCATCCCCGGATAGACCACCCCCGCCTCCACCATTACCTGATGGCAGACACCGGTATTCACATCGAAATGATAGGTCAGGTCGTTCTTCTTTGCAAATTCCCGCATTTCGTTGTGATTGGAGGCGGTTTTGATGGTGGGACATGGGGCATAATGGTCGAAAACAAAGGCCGCCCGGGACTTGTCCCAGACCTTTTCGCCGCCCATTTCATAGAAGGAGTACACCGTTTGCAGATAGAGATCGTTAATTTCCGCGAAGTCCACTTTGGCAGTGACGATCTCGCCGGTCTTCACAGAGGAAAGGCCCGCATTCTTCGCAAGGATTTTCTCGATGGCGTGCATAGCATCCGCTCCTTAATTTGCATATTGAATATTGTATACAATATTCATGTTGTCATTAGCATACCATTGTTTTCTTCGGTTTGCAAGAGGCTTCTTTCCTCTAAGGAAATTTCAGCCGCCTGCACAATTTTCTGTCCGGAATCTGTTAAAATAGTCCAAAGAATCAATAATTGGGAACTCTTTTCACGGATTTTCCAGTTGCTCACATAAGATAACTGTCCCCAAAAATGCCCTCACTTTTGATCAGCAAATGCACTCCGGAGTTCGGGGAAAGTACATTGTATACAATATTCAATTGTTGACGAAGAGGAGCAGGATGTGATATGATAGCGTTGTCATGGAAACACAGTCGTTTATGATCGCAAGGAGGCATGTTCTTGGAAGCCATTGAAGTTCTTCCCATCCGGGTACGGGTAACCGCAATTTTACGAAAGGCGCTGCTGGCAGGAGAATATCAGCCCGGCGAGGAGCTGAGCCTGACGGAGATTGCCGCAAAGCTGGGCGTTTCCCGGACACCGGTGCGGGAGGCATTTCAGTCGTTGGCCAGCGAGGGACTGCTGGAGCTGAGAATGAACCGGGGCGCTGTGGTGGTGGGCATTGATGAGTCCACCATCCGGGATCACTTCGAGCTGCGCATCCTGCTGGAGTGCGAGGCCGTCAGGCGGACCATCCTCGCCAATGCGGATATAGGGGAGCTGCTTGTCCTTCAGGAGGCGGCCGAAAAAGGCGGCCTGTCCGAATCGGAATACCGCAGCTACAACCAGGCAATCCACACCTTCATCTGGCGGAATGCCGGAAACAAAAAGCTCTATGACCTGCTGGTTTCTATGTGGAACGGCCCTTCCGCTCCCGTTTCCGGCAGGGATCCAGACCACGAGGCAAAATCCATCCAAGAGCATCGCCAGCTTCTGACCTTCATTCAGTCCAGAGACATCAACCGTGCCCGCACCGCAATGCGGATTCATCTGGAGCGGAGCATGAACAACATTCTCGGCAGCTTCCGGGCAGCGCATTCAAAGGAGAGATAATATGGAGCTTCTGCACATTTTTGTGACCGCCGTCAATGCAATCATTCCCATTGTATTGGTGATTTTTCTGGGCTTCCTGCTGAAAACCCGGGGCTTCCTTTCGCAAGGCTTCATCAAACAGGGTAACGCCCTGGTCTTCCGGGTGCTTCTGCCCTGCCTGCTTTTTATGAACGTCTATAAGATTGAGAATCTGGCGGCAATTCCCTGGGATTTGGTGATCTACAGCTGCTGTATGCTGGTGATTCTGTTCCTCATCGGCCTGGCCACTGTCAATTTTTCCACCAGTGTTCCGGAGCGCAAAGGGGTCATTTTGCAGAGCGTTTTCCGCAGCAACACCGCCATCATCGGCATTTCCCTGGCCAGCTCCTTGGGCGGCGACCCGGCTGTGGGCGCAGCTGCCGTCATCACCGCTTTTTCCATTCCCATCCTGAATACCCTTGCCGTCATCTCCCTGACGATTTTCGTGGATCACGGTGAAAAGGTCAGTGTGAAGTCCATTCTCTGGAATATCGCCAAAAATCCGCTCATTGACGGCATTGCGCTGGGGGCTGTGTGCCTGCTCATCCGCACCATGCAGCAGAAATATCTGGGCAGGGTGGTGTTCTCCATCAGCGGAAATCTCAGGTTTTTCTACCTGGCCATCAACCAGCTGTCTTCCATTGCGTCCCCCTTTGCGCTGCTGGTTCTGGGCGGACAGTTCAGCTTTTCCTCCTCCGCCTCCATGCTGAAGGAAATCATCATCGGCACACTCTGGCGCATTTTCCTTGCGCCTCTGATTGCCATCGGCGGTGCCTTCCTGCTGAGTGCCGCAGGCCTGCTCCACTGCGGCGCCGCAGAATACCCTGCGCTGATTGCCCTTTTCGGCACCCCTGTCGCGGTTTCCAGCGCCATTATGGCGGGGCAGATGCACAACGACGAGCAGCTTGCCACCCAGCTTGTGGTGTGGACCAGCATCGCCTCTATCGCAACCATGTTCCTCACCGTCTGCATCCTGATGAGTGCCGGGCTGCTGGCAGTTTAGCCACCCCCGGGCATTCTTTCGTCGTTTTGCTCACGTGGGGGCAAAAAACCGAAATTCAGCTTGACTGCTGGACAAAATCCCTCTATAATATGGGAAGCTATGGATATTTTTCTGAGAAAGGATTTTGAAATATGGCTAAGGAATACAAGATTACCAGTCTTCGGCTTGCCGATCTGGAAAAGGAGCTCAACTATTTGAAGACCACCCGGGAGCGGGAGATCGCCGCCATGATTGCGGAAGCCCGTTCCTACGGCGACTTGTCCGAAAACTCCGAATATGACGCCGCCAAGAACGAGCAGGCCAAGCTCTATGGCCGCATTGCGGAGATTGAGGACATTCTGTCTCACGCCACCATCATCGAGGATGAGAACGAAGCCACCGGCCGGGTGGGCCTGGGCTGCACCGTGGTGGTGGAGGATGAACAGGGCAAGCGGACTACCTATCGCATCACCGGCTCCCAGGAGGCCAATCCCATGGAGTTCAAGCTCTCCGACGACTCCCCCTTTGGCCGGGCCGTGGTGGGCAAGGCCGCCGGTGAAAGCTTCATCGTCAACGCTCCTGCTGGTTCCTTCACCATGAAGGTGATCGAAGTGACCCGGGAGGGCTAAAGATGGCAAAGTTTGTGCCCCAGGCAGAAATGCCCCTGTCCGACCAGGTGCGGGTTCGTCGGGAAAAGCTGGACAATCTCCGCTCCCAGGGCTTCGACCCCTTTGTGCAGACCCGATTTGAAGTAACTTCCGATTCCGCCGCCATCAAGGCGAACTACGACGCCATGGAGGGCCAATCCGTCCGGCTGGCTGGCCGGCTGATGAGCAAGCGGGGCATGGGCAAGGTGTCCTTCTGCGACTTGCAGGACTCCACCGGCCGCATCCAGCTCTACGTGAAGTTTGACGAGATGGAGGAGGGCTCCTTCAACCGTTTCAAGAAAAACGACATCGGCGACATTGTGGGCGTGGTGGGCGATGTGTTCAAAACCGAGCGGGGAGAGATTTCCGTCCGGGTGCACGAGGCCACTCTGCTCGCCAAATCCCTGCTGCCCCTGCCAGAGAAATTCCACGGTTTGACCGATCGGGAGGTTCGCTATCGTCAGCGTTATGTCGATCTGATTGTGAACCCCGAGGTGAAGGACACTTTTGTGAAGCGCAGCATGATTCTGCGCCAGCTCCGTCGCTTCCTGGACTCCAAGGGCTTCCTGGAGGTGGATACACCCATCCTCACTCCCTTTGAAATCGGCGCCTCCGCCCGTCCCTTCTATACCCACCACAACACCCTGGATTTGGATATGGTGCTGCGGATTGAGACCGAACTGTATCTGAAGCGGCTGGTGGTGGGCGGCATGGAGCGGGTCTACGAGGTGGGCCGCATCTTCCGCAACGAAGGCATGGACACCACCCACAATCCGGAATTCACCACCATTGAGCTGTACCAGGCCTACACCGATTTCCGTGGCATGATGGATTTGGTGGAAGAGATGATGAAGACCGTCACCATGGAGGTGTGCGGCACCCTGCAAATTACCTACCAGGGCACCCCCATCGACCTGAGCCACTGGGAGCGGCTGACCATGGTGGAGGCTGTCAAGAAGTATTCCGGTGTGGACTTTGCAGAAATCCACTCCGATGAGGAAGCCATTGCCGCCGCCAAGGCCCACAAGGTGGAGCTGCCCGAGCTTCCCACCAAGGGCGCCATTCTGGCGGAGTTCTTCGACGCCTTCGTAGAGGACAAGCTGATTCAACCCACCTTCATCTACGACTATCCCGTGGAGATCAGCCCCCTCGCCAAGCGCAAGCCCGACGATCCTGCCTTCACCGAGCGGTTTGAATACTTCATCAATGCCACCGAATTCGGCAACGCCTTCTCCGAGCTGAACGACCCCATCGACCAGAAGGGCCGCTTTGAAAAGCAGGTGGCCGATCGGTTGGCCCTGGACCCCAACTCCAAGGCCCAAGTGGACTACGACTATGTCACCGCTCTGGAATATGGCCTTCCCCCCACGGGCGGCCTGGGCTTCGGCGTAGACCGTCTGGTCATGCTGCTCACCGACTCCGCCTCCATCCGGGATGTGCTGCTCTTCCCCACGATGAAACCTACGGATATGCCCAAGGCTGATAAGCCTACAGAGAGCATTGAGGATTCTCCCGTTTCCGCTCCTGAGGCTACGGAGGAAAAAATCGATTTCTCCAAGGTGGAAATCGAGCCCCTGTTCGCCGATTTTGTTGATTTCGAAACCTTCTCCAAGTCCGATTTCCGGGCTGTGAAGGTTTTAGCCTGCGAGGCAGTGAAAAAGTCCAAGAAGCTGCTCAAGTTCACTTTGGACGACGGAACTGGCGTAGAACGCACGATTCTGAGCGGTATTCACGCCTATTATGAGCCGGAAGAGCTGATTGGCAAGACCTGTGTCGCCATTACCAATCTGCCTCCCAGACCCATGATGGGCATTGAATCCTGCGGGATGCTGATTTCCGCTGTACATCACGAAGAAGGGGTCGAAAAGCTCCACCTTCTGATGCTGGATAACCACATCCCCGCCGGTGCAAAAATGTACTAAGCGCTGATTCAAAATGGCCGCTCCATATTGGAGCGGCCATTTCCTGTATATTTGAAAACCACTCGTTAAACGAAAGGTTTTCAGATATACAGGAAGGCACCGACGGTTAAGCCGTCGGTGCCTCAGCGTGTCGAAAAAAGCCTCGCAGAGTTCGCCGCCGCAGCGGCGAATAAAATCAGATCATTTTTCGCCGCGACATGTGCGTGGCGGAAAATACATTCCAGGCTGCGTGTGTGCGAGTTGTGCGCCACAGGCGCACAAGGAGTGCGCTAAGCAGGCTGCAATCCTTCCGTCGGAAAGCCCCAGAGGGGATTTTCGACGGCCTTAGGCACCGACGGTTAAGCCGTCGGTGCCTAAAAACTATTCCTCGTCGTTTCCCTGGGCAGCTTCCCGGAAAATGGCTTCCAGGAGTTCAGAATCCACGTCGAAGTTCAATTCCGCATCCAGCGGGGAGGGTTCGCTTCTCACAGCAGCGTCCTGCGCAGGCGGCTCGCTCTTCGCCGGGCGGGCAAAGGCTCCCCGGTACTCCTGAACCTCCTCCTGGGGGGCCGGGTCGGGGCTTCTGCGGACGGGAGCCGGAGGCTGCTGGGGCTTTCTGAACTGCTGATCAGCATACCCGGGCTGCTCTGCCCCATAGGGTGATCCAGTTGTCCGGGGTGGCTGCTGATTGACGCCGGAGGCACCCTGCGGGGCTCTGACAGGGCGCTGCGGGGCTGAGCCATCCTCTCCGGGCCGGGCAGCGGGTCTGGGGGGCACAGGCCGTTTGCCGCCGCATACTGCGCAGTAGGGGCCCGTGTTCCGGCTTTTATCCCTGGGGCAGACCCAAACATTCCCCGAACCAGTGGCGGAGCGGGCCGGATTGACCGGTCGGCGCACCGTATCCTCATCAAAAATATCGGAGACATATTCCCGGGCACGATGTGTGCGGGCAGCCGGTTTCTCCGGGGGCAATATCTTTTGCAGCACCAGGTAGACAACACCTGACGTGGCGGCAAATACTGCGATAAATACCATCACGATCACAGCAATCCAGACGCCGGCATTGCTCCCGGAAGCGGAGCAGCCCGTAAGGGTCGCGGTCAAAAACAATGCGGTCAGGAGCAGCGCAGCATATTTTGTGATTCTTTTCATTTTCGCACATCCTTTCTCCCGATGGGAGTATTTCCATTTTATCACACTCCCCTCCCAGGCGCAAGTGGCTAACAGACCCGCAAAAGGATTCGGCACCATCTACAAATATCTCTCATATTTTTTGTCAATTTTGCTCCGGAATATTGTGATACTAATTCTTGATAAAAAGATTTAATCAGCAGCGTAGGGATATTGGCGCAAGACAAGGCAGAGGAACGCAAGCCATACTGTATGTATGGCTAGTGACGATAACGCCGTATTGCGTCAATAGACCAAGCTGATATTAAAGATTTTAATCAAGAATTAGTATTAGTCAGAAGTTCCCTCTACTTACCAAATCTGCTTGGTACAGGCTTGGGCATCGGCAAAGGGGCCGGGAATGGTGGAAACGCCCCGATGATCTCCCAGGTAGTCCTCATTGAAGATGATGTCGGTGCCGTCGGGATTCTCATACCGCTCCTCCGGCTCAAAAGCCTGACCCAAAATGTCGCTGTTGATGATGCCGCACTTGAATTCCCCAAGCAAATCATAGACGTTGGTATCCAGGATGTATTTGCCATCTTTCTCCACAAGCTCCAGCTTTACCTGGCTCTGGTTGTCCACCAGTTTATTGGCCTCCCGGTTCCAGGGCAGCGCGCCGCCAAAGTAGGCGTTTCCGTCAATCCAGACAGGCAGATGCTCAAAATGGAAGTCCATCAGTTCGTGCATGGTGGCCATATCAGCTCGCTCCCCCAGCTTGAACTTGGCAATCCAATCCTGATAGGTGGGGTACTCGTCCCACACCGCATTGCCGGCCCGGTCGTTTTCCACTGCTTTGAAGCCCATGGATTCCGCCGCCTGCTTACTCTCCCGGTAGGGGTACTTCTGGACAAAAATGTTGTTGTAGACCCGGTTGTCACCGTGGAGGATGGTCATGAAGCCTGCAACCTCGGTGCGATGGGGAATGTGATAGGGGGTGTAGCGGCGTTGGGTAGCGCCCTTGGAGGTGACCATATCCGTTCCGGCGCCCACGCAGGTGAAGGCACCGGCCAGGATGTTGTGCACCACCGCAACACCCTGGGTCGCCCAGCGGACGGAGGCCTTGGACAGAAGAATGTTGTTGTCGATCAGCGTGGGGCCGTGGCCCACCTCCACGAAAATATCCTGGCTCATGCCAATTCCTTCAATGCCCTCGGGGGCATGGTTGTCGTGCATCAGGTTCTGGGTAATCCGGGTGCCCTGGGCCTGCCAGTCGGTCCAGATGCCCATGGTGCAGTGGTGAATGTGATTCCGGCGGAAGATCACGTCGATGGCGGCGTGGAACTTGATGCCGCCCATCTCGGCACCGGTGAGCTGCTGAGAATTGTTGATGTTATGAATGTGGTTGTCCTCGATGATGGAGAACACGCAGCCCATCCGGCCCACAATACCGGCCTGGCCACAGTCGTGAATATGGCAGCGGCGGACAATGTGGGAGCCAACCGTCTCCTTGGTCCAGCCGTCATACTGGGCAATGCACACCGCATCCCGCTCCATCTGGGTGGGGCTCTTCACATGCTTATTGGTGAAGTAATTGTCGTTGCCCTTCTCCGTCTGGTGGTAGTTGCCGAAGGAAATGCCGCAGCAGCGGGAGTTGGAAATGTCGCAGTCCTCGATGATCCAGCCCTTGGACCAGTGGGCGCCGATCATGCCGTCCTGGAAGGCAGCGGGAGGCGCCCAGTTGGTGGCCGCCTTGTCCACTACAAAGCCGCTGAGGGTGATATAACCCACGCCCTTCTTGTCGGGCATGAAGCAGTTGTTGCGCACATTGATCTCTACGCACTCTTCGTTGGGATTTTTGCCCTGGAAGTTGGCATAGATAGTGGTTTCCTTCTCGTCCACCTGGGCAAACCACTTGTAGATGGACAGCTCGGGCTGCCAGGACTTGGCAAACACCTCACCCTTAATGCACTCCTCCAGGGTGAAGGTTTCGTAGAACATCTGGTCGTTCATGTACACGGCGCCTCTGTGCATGTCCAGGATCTTTCCAGTGACAGGATCCTTGGGATAGAAGTACCAGTCGCCGATCACAGGCTCCTGATACGGATTGAAGCCGTTGAACACACCGTTGTCCACCTTAGCCATCCAGGTGGTTCCCTGATAGAGGGTCCAGCCGGTGAGCAGTTCCGCACCGGTAATCCGGGCGCCCAGGGGCACCTCGCTGCGGTACTCAATCCGGGCCTGCTCCGTACCTGCGTGGACGGGGTTTACATACTCCCGGTAAACGCCGGGGGCAACAGAAACCACATCGCCGGGCATTGCAATCTTTGCGGCATCGTTGATGTGCTTAAAAGGCATCTGTTTGGTGCCGTTTCCTTGGCGGGAAGCTGCTGCATTAACATAATAAATCATACTTTTTTCTCCTTCACCGGATTTTGCTGTAATAAAACCACATCCGACCATTCGGATACGTTCACAGAGTAGTCAAACGTACAAGCCATCTGTATGGCACATTGCGTGTACGTGTTGAACAAACTATAGCATCATATATTTGATGTGTCAAGGAAGTTTGTCTGGTTTATCATTTTTGTCCCTTGGTCATTGAGTCAATCTCGGATTTTCGCTATGGTAGCGCCCCCGTCATATCTCTTGAAAGTTTCCATAATGAAGGGCTGTCAGCGGGTCAAGTTGAAAATGCTGCTCCTCATCTATGACATAACCCACAGGCTTTGTGCCGCCGTTGAACTTGCGTTTCAGTGCATTGTCCGTCATACTGCGGATCACCTTCCCGGGCAAATTGACGGAATAGTATTCGGCGTAGCCCAATCCATAATAGCGAAATCCGAATATCGCAGTCGCAATCCAACTGAAAGCCCTTGTGCCACGGGCATCTTGGCAAAAAGAAAAAGGTCGATCGTTTCAGATACTCTCGTATCAAAACGATCGACCTTATTTGGTGCGAGAGAGGGGACTCGAACCCCCACGGCGTAACCACACGCACCTCAAACGTGCTTGTCTACCATTCCAACACTCTCGCAGTTGCCAGAATATTATAACCGCTGGGGGAAATTTTGTCAACATTTTTTTCGAAAAAGGCGGATAAGAAAATTGGAAATCGTCAAAGCAGGCTTTTTCTTTTCCAAATGCGATTCACTTCCCACAGTCCAAGGGCGGCGCCCAGAGACCATCGCAGATACCACAGGTCAGGAGCGGCATAGAACAGAATCACCCCAAGCACCATCAGAGCGCTGTACTTGGCAAGGGTGGACAGCGGGAAGGGGTACTCCTTTTTTCCCAACACCAAGTGGGAATAGCACTCGTGAATCGCAACCTGCACCCCATGGGACAGCAGTGTTGCAGCCGCTGCACCGATCATCCCAAACCGAAGAATGAACACATAGTTCAGCACCAGGTTCGTCAACGCAGAGACAACGGTCGCCCCAGCCACCACCCCGGTTTTTTTGTGAAATAACTCGAAATTGACCGGGAAGGTACACAGGGCGTTCAAATAATAGCTGCCGGTAAAAATGGGAATCAGCACCAATCCCGGCCAGTATTCCACGGAAGCATAAACGTGGTATACCTCCCGCACCAGCAGCACAAAGCCCACAGAAAGCACCGTAAAAAGCTCCAGGAAATGCTCCCCCTGCCGGGCAACCTGCTCCCTGTTTTTCTCTTTCATATCATCAAAGAAGAAGGGCACCCAGCTGTTATTCAGTGCATTGAAAATGGTGAACATAATACTGGAAAGGTTGAAGGCCAGGCTGTAAATGCCCGAATCCCCTGCCCCCGCCATCTGCTTGAGCATCAGAATATCACTGCTGCCCAGAATGGAATAGGCAAGATTCTGGAATACCAGCGGACATCCCAGCAGAAGGCAAAATTTCCAGTATCTGGAATTAAAAAAAACCTTTCCTCTGGCAAGAATCCAGCCGCAGCCAACCAGAGCTACCAGGGCATAAACCACCACATTGCCCAAAATCCGGCCCAAATACCGCTGCTCCTGGGGAAAATTCAGCACCAGTACCAGTGCCGCACCCATGGAGGCCACAGCAATGAACACACTGAGCATCATATTTTTGTCCGCTTGAAATTCATAGGTAAATTTACTGCTGAGGAAATTCACCCCAAAGGTTCCAAAGGCCTGGGCCATCAGCAGCGCCAGCACCCAATGTTCCATTTTCAGCGCCCAGGAAATGGGGCCCGCCAGCAGCAGGATCAGCACCGCGCCAATGGCAAAGGACAGCAGGGACAGGCACATCACCGAGGACTGATAGGCCCGCTGCTCGTCCTCGGGAAACTCCACCCGGGCGTTGGCAATGGTCACATTGGTTTGCAGAGACAGCACCGTGGCCAGCACCCCGGCCCAGATGGAAAAGGAGGAGAGGTTGCCATACCCTTCCGTACCCAGCAGCCGGGAAAACAGAGGCGAAGAAATGAAGGAGATGCCTTGCAGCAGTAAAATACTTAAGAAATTGAAAAACGCAATGCGATTGATACTTTTTTTCATAGTCTTCTTCTCAATTTTTTCAAAAAGCGTCCCGTCTTCACCGCAGCCGGAAACAGCCCCAGAGCAGTCAGCGTCAGCATAAAACGGTTGTAAGGGCTGAACCGGTCATAGCCCAGGGCAAATCCAATCTGGCCCCTCAGCGTCCGCCGAAGTTCCCGGTACTCCCGGGCATACTTCTCCCGGGTGGCACGGTCTTCCAACGCAAGGGTCTGAACCACATACTCCTGGGATTTCGTCAGAAGATACCGGGCGTCCGGCTCCAATTCCGGATGAGATTGTCGAATGTCGTTATAAACCCTGGCGGCGTTCTGAACGGCATAAAAGCTCTTTTCCGAGAAGGAGGCGGTGGTAATGCTCTGCTCCCGGTGGACGTAGTGATAAAGGGGCTTGGGGAGCATCGCCCCTTTCTCTGCCAAAAGCACCACCCGGTAAATGGTTGGCACATCCTCCACCACCTGGCCCACAGGAAAACAGATGTCCCGAAATAGCTCCCGACGAAACAGCTTGTCACAGGCCGAGGAATCCAGGCCGTCCCACCGAAAAATCCGGCGAACCACCTCCGTACTGGAAAGGACCTCCTCCCGCTGTGGGCACAGGCCCAGAGCAGTTTCTCCGGTGGCGTCATTTTCGTCGTACCGCCCGGCACAGACCAGCTTTACCCCATATTTTTCTGTCAGGCCCAGCATTGCCTCATAAGTATCCGGTTCAATCCAGTCGTCACTGTCCACGAAGGCAAGGTACTCCCCCCTGGCCGCCTGAATTCCCGCATTCCGGGCATCACTGAGTCCGCCGTTTTCTTTATGAATCACCCGAATCCGGTCATCTTTCTGAGCAAGAGCGTCGCAGATAGCGCCGCTGCCGTCAGGGGAACCGTCATCCACCAGGATAATCTCCAAATGGGAGTAGGTCTGATTCAAAATAGATTCTACACATTTCGGCAGATACCGCTCCACCTTGTAGACCGGCACGATCACGCTGATCAGCGTCTGATTTGTCATATTGCTTCCTCTCCGGCAATCTCCTGGTACACCTTCAGCAGCGTTTCCAGGTTCTGTTCGGGGTCGTGGGTGCGCAGGGCATGTTCCCGGGCAAGTTGCCCCATTTGCTGTGCTCCCTCCTCCTGAGCGAATACCGCCATGATGTAGTGGGCCAGCATATAGGGCGCCGTGGACTGGTACACATATCCCTCCCCCGGGCGCATCAAATTGGTGACGCCCCCCACATCCGCCGCCACACAGGGCACTCCCAGCAGCATAGCCTCCCCCAAAGAATTGGGGGAGTTCTCAATGGTGGAAGGCAGGGCGAATACGTTGGCCCGGAGATAGGCCTGCTTCATGCCCTCAGCGTTCAGATCCCCCAGAAATTGGATTTTATCCGTCAGTCCGTGCTCCCGGCAAAACCGTTCCAGATAGCGGAAATAATAGGACTGCCGCAGTCTTTCCTTCCAGCCGGAGGGGAAAAAGCTATGCCCGGTGACGCTGAGGGTGGCATCCGGGAACCTTTCCAGCACGATGGCAAAGGCCTCCAGAAGATAGTGGAATCCCTTTACCGGATACACACAGCTGGGCGCAAAAATGTGGTGCTTTTGACAGGTATCGTAGCGCCAGTTCCCCTGGTAGAAGCTTTGGCGCAATGTCTCATTGCAAAAATGATACACCCGGCCTGCATTGTACTGCCCGGTAATGGCTCTGTCCCAATCCGTTCTTCCCAGAACATGGGACACCTTTTCCAAGGCTTTGCGCTCCATATCGCCCCGAATCTTAAAATCCCGCTGCTGCCGAAGAATGCTGTCCCGCTTCAAAAAATTGCGGAAAGTCTTCCCCTGGCACACCCGGGGCGGAAGGCCCTCTGCCATGTGGCGGGCGCAGATGCCCACCAGCCCCTGTATGCTAATCGCCACCCGGGAGGTTAACCCCAGCTTTTCCGCAGCATTTACCATTGCCAGACAATGACCATACTCCGTGCCCCAAATGTGGATCACCTCCGGCTGAAATTCCCTCAGCTGTTGGGAGAACCACTCCTCCAATCCCGGGTCATAGGCGTAGGCCTTTTTCTCCGTAAAGAGGGCATATTCCGTCCCGTCCTCCAGTTTTCCGGAAGCATTTCCCCCCATGCAAAGCAGCCGCAGGGAAACGCTCTCCCGGCCACGGATGCCTGAGAGCACATGCTCCACCCACATCCCGCTATCCGGGCTGCCCCCCAGAGCCTGACGGACAGGGCCGGGGACAATGTTACAAAGCCATAATATTTTCATGCTTTTCCGTCTCCTTCCAGCATCGCCAGCACCTTGGCAGCCTGAACCACATTGTTGCGCTGTTCCAACACAAACCGGCGGGCCTGGCAGCCCCTCTCAAACAACTCCTCATCGGAGTGGGACAGGGTTTGCCGCAGTGCATCTCCAATGCCCTGGGGCGTTTCCTCCCGGATGAAATAGAGATAGGGCTTGTACTCCTCCGGCAGACAGGGCAAAGCTGTGGTCAGCACCGGTGTCCCGGTGGACATATACTCCATGGTCTTGGAGGGGAAGGAGTAGGCCACGTATTTTTCGTCCGAGGGCCGGGGATTTAAGAGCAGTGTAGCTTCCATCTCCTTCTCCACTACCTGGCTGGGCAGCAGCAGCCCACCGTAGTGGATGGAGGGCTCCCGGGCCGCAATCTCTTCCAGCTCCTGCTGATAGTCGCCGATGCCGTAGATGTGCAGCTGGGCATCCGCAATGTTTGCCAGCAGGAAGCCCTCAACAAGGCGCTGAATTCCGTAGAGCTTATGAATGCTCCCGGCATACAGGCATATCCGCTTCTTTCCCTTTTTGTCCAAAGAAGGAACCTGTTTTTCCATGGTGATGTCTGCATGTCCTTCCAAAACCACATAAGGTTTTCCTTTTCGATTCACGTAATCGTTCATGGCCTTCGTCAGCACCACGTAATCTGTGCTGTGGCGAATCAGGAACTCCGACAGCGCCATGGTCAGGCCGCCGCCCAAGAACTCCGGCAGGTCCGTAATAACCCCCACACAGCGGCAGCCCCTTACTTTGGAGGCAAGCAGCGCCCCCAGGCCGGACATTTGGTTCAAGCAGTCGATCATTACAACGCTGTCCTTGTCCAGCAGCCGCAGGCACTTAAAAAACGAGGAAGCGCCCACGTGGAGCCACCGGCGGAGGGGGCGGCGGTAGGTACGGATGTAATGATAACGCACCTGCTCCACGGTTTCGTCCGGGAGGTCAATCACGCCATTTTCCATGGCTCCCACATCTGCCGGGGGATACCCCACCACCTCCACCTGGATATGGGCGGACAGCCCCTCGACGAAGAGCCGGTTGTATTTCTGTGCCTGGAACACTGGTCTGGCGTCAGGCCGGCCATAGAGCCTGGCATAGGCCCCCTGGGAAACGCACCCAGCTACATAGATTATCTTCAAGCAATTTCCCCCCAAACACACATTTATCCTTAGATTGTACCATATCCCGCCCTACAGGGCAAGAAAAATTTCCCTGCCTCCTCTCCCGGGAAGCAGGGAAAAATTTACCTGTTGATACATTGGCGGATGACCGCATTCATCTCATCCAAGTGGGCGATCATATCCCGGCACAGGGCAATCTGGTTCCGGGTGCGAATCAGGTTGTGTTCCGGGGATTTGGTGCTGAAATACTTGTCTCCCCGCAGGTAATCGTCCAAAAAGCGCACAGCCAGCTCGGCGGTGAGGCAGACACAGCTGAGGGCCAGCGTTTCCAATTCCGTTTCCGTCATGGTATCCCTGGTCTTTTCCAGAAAGCCCTGGGCAAATGCCTGGAACACCTGCAAATCAATGCCCACCCGGTCATAGTCCGGGCAGTCCTCCGCCACAAAATTGGCGGCAAAGCGGATGGCATCGCCGAAATCGTGCCCCAACAGGCCGGGCATTACCGTATCCAAGTCAATAACCACCAAAGCCTCGTTGGTCTTCAAATCAAAGAGCACATTGTTGATTTTTGTATCGTTATGGGTCACCCGCAGGGGAAGACGCCCCTCCCGCCCCAAATCGGTCAAGGTGCAGGCCACCTCCCGGATGGACTGGAGGTAGTCGATCTCCTCCCGGGCATCCTTCACCCGGTCGGCCCCATCCTGAGCAATCGCCTCGTCCAGGCTCTCATAACGGCGGCGGGTATCGTGGAATCCGGGAATCGTCTCCACCAGCAGCTTTATGTCAAAATCCGCCAGCTGGGTCTGAAACTCTCCAAAGGCCTTGCCCGCATTGCACAGAATCGCAGGATTCCTGGTGGCACTGTAATTGGCAGAGGGGACATAGTTCATCACCCGCCAGAAATTATCTCCATCCACCAGATAGGTCTTTCGGTCCTGGGTATGGTGGAAATGGAGGCTGAGCTTCTGGGGATACTTGGCCCGGATGTGCTCCGTGACCAGGTCGATGTTGTTCATCAGCCCAATGGGGTTTCGGAAGGCATAGGTATTCACATTCTGAACCAGGAAGGACTTTTCCTTCCCATCCTCCAGGCGGACATTCACCTTGTAGGTGCGGTTGACAATTCCCACCTGGATCGCCTCATAGCCCAGATAGGTTCCGGGAAGCCGGAAGGCCCGGCAGACCTGCTTTAACTTTTCATCCATCGCTGATCCTCACAGTACCCCGGGGAACAGCTGCTCAATGGCCGCTCTGGCCGCATCCTGCTCCGCCCGTTTCTTGCTGCTGCCAGTGCCCTTCCCCACAATGTGGCCGTTCAAGGACACCTCCACCTCAAACTGCTTGTCGTGATCCGGCCCAGATTCTCCGGACAGACCATAGGAGAGAACCTGATTTCGCTTCTGCTGCACCAGCTCCTGAAGCTGGGTTTTGTAGTCGGCATTGTGAAGCTTGGTCACCGGAACCTCCACCAGAATAAACCGGCGGATAAAGCGCTGGGCCGCCTCCATGCCCCCGTCCAGGAAGCAGGCGGCAATCACCGACTCCATAGCATCGGCCAGGATGGAGTCCCGGCAGCGGCCTCCCCCCTGCTCCTCACCGTGGCCCAGGAGCAGATGGTCCCCCAGGTGAATCTCATTGGCCACAGCGGCCAGGGTTTTTTCGCAGACCATATCCGCCCGCATCCGGGTCAGCTCTCCCTCCGGACGATCCGGGAAGCTGCGAAACAGATACTCCGCCACCAGCATTCCCAGAATGCTGTCCCCCAAAAATTCCAGCCGCTCATTGCTCAAAAGGCTGTTGTGCCAGCGCTCGTTGGCATAGGAGGAGTGGGTCAGCGCATTTTGCAGCAGAGATATATTTCCAAAATGATAGCCGATGGCCTCTTCCAAATCCTTAATCATTGCCGGGCTCCTTTGCCTGAGCCAAAAGCTGGAGGGCCTTCTCCAGTTCCGGCGTCATATCGTATTTCGCCGCCTCTGCCGCCTGTTTCAAAGCGTTGCGGAAGGCAAGGGCATCGGAAGAGCCATGGGCCTTGATCACCGGCTTTTTAATGCCCAGGAACTGGGTTCCGGCAATCTCCCGGTAGTCCATCAGCTTTATCATGTCCTTCACCCCAGAGGCGCAGAGCAGATAGCCCAGCTTGGTAAGCAGATTCTTCTTAAACATTCGCTTCATCAAACTGCCCATGAACATGGCGGTGCCCTCGATGGATTTCAGCAGCACATTTCCGGCAAAACCGTCGCATACCACCACATCCACTTCTCCCAGGGGAACATCCCGGGCCTCCACATTGCCCACAAAATGCAGCAGCCCCTTCTCGTCTGCGTCTTTCAGCAGGGCATAGGCATCCTTTTGCAGCTGGGTGCCCTTGGAATCCTCGGCGCCGATGTTCAGAAGGCCCACCCGGGGCTGAGCGATCCCCATCTGCTTTTTGACAAAGGTGGAGGCCACCAGGCCAAACTGGAGCAGAAACTCGGGCGTGCATTCGGTATTGGCGCCGCAGTCGCAGATAATGGTCTTTCCGCCCTTCTTGTTGGGAATGGCTGGGGCCATGGAAGCCCGGCGAATGCCCTTCACCCGCTTGACCAGCAATGTCGCCCCGGTGAGCAGGGCTCCGGTGGAACCGGCGGACACAAAGGCATCTCCTCTACCCTCGGCCAGCAGCCTCAGGCCAATGACCATGGAGGAATTTTTCCGCTTGTGAATCACAGAACCGGGGTCGTCGTGCATATCCACCACATCCTCGGCATTGGCGATTTCCACCCCTTCGGGCAGGTCAGTAAAGCCGTGGCGGCCCATGGCCTCCAAAATTGCCTCTCCCCGGCCCACCAGAATAATCTCCATGCCAAAGGCCTTTACTGCGTCAAAAGCGCCTAAAACAGCCGCTTCGGGAGCATTGTCGCCGCCCATGGCGTCTAAAATGATTTTCATTGCTCCACCCTCTCTTCTTTATATTCCGCCCGCAATCAGGCCGTCGATGGCCATCAGCGCCCGGTTGGCAATTGCCAGATTCTTTTCCGCTTTTTTCCGAACCCGCTGCTCCAGCGGGGCAATGATGCTGAAATTCACATTCATCGGCTGGAAATTTTCGATGCTCCCATCGCTGATGTACCGCCCCAGCGCGCCAATGGCGGTGGTCTGGGGGAAGTCCGGAATTACCCGGCCCTGTACCTTGGCGGCCATGGCCACCGCAGCCAGGAAGCCGGAGGCGGTGGACTCCACATACCCCTCCACGCCGGTCATCTGCCCGGCAAAGGCAACCAAAGGGTTACGCCGGTCAGCATAATAGCGATCCAGCAGTTTGGGGCTTTGCAGGAAGGTATTTTGGTGCATCACGCCGTAGCGGACGAACTCCGCATCGTGGAGCGCCGGTATCATGGAGAACACCCGCTTCTGCTCTCCGAATTTCAGGTGGGTTTGAAAGCCCACCAGGTTGAAGACGCTTTTCGCCGCATTGTCCTGCCGCAGCTGAAGCACTGCATAGGGCTCCCGGCCGGTTTTGGGATCCCGGAGGCCCACCGGCTTCATGGGGCCGTAGCGCAATGTGTCCAGCCCCCGGCGGGCCATTACCTCCACCGGCATACAGCCCTCGAAGACCCGCCGGTCTTCAAAGCCGTGAACCTCCGCCTCCTCGGCAAAGATCAGCTCCCGGACAAAAACCTCGTACTGCTCCTTGTCCAGGGCGCAGTTGATGTAATCCGGGGTACCCCGGTCGTAGCGGGACTGCCACCAGGCCAGATTCATGTCCACGGACTCCGCCGTGACCAAAGGGGCTGCCGCATCAAAAAAGTGGAGATAATCTGCACCGAAATAGGCTCCGATGGCCTGGGACAGTGCGTCCGAGGTCAATGGGCCCGTGGCAATGATGACGGGGCCCTCCGGCACCTGGGTCACCTCTCCGGGGATGACGGTAATCAGGGGATGGGAGCGGATTTTCTCCGTCACCAGGGCGGCAAATCCATTTCGATCCACCGCCAGGCATCCCCCCGCCTCCACCCGGGTTGCTTCGGCGCACTCCATAATCAGGCTGCCGCAGCGGCGCAGCTCCTCTTTCAGCAGCCCCACCGCGTTTTCCAGCCGGTCGCCCCGGAGAGAGTTGGAGCACACCAGTTCCGCAAAATCTGCACTGTGATGGGCGGGGGTCATTTTGGCGGGCTTCATCTCGTAAAGCTCCACTTCAATGCCCCGCTTTGCCAGCTGCCAGGCCGCCTCCGAACCGGCGAGACCTGCTCCTATGACTTTCACCTTCATGATTGTGTCCTCTTCTTCCCGGTAGTTCCGCCCTTGGCGGCTTTCGCCGGTTCCTTTTTGACGGTCTTCTTTCCGGCGGCTTTTGTCGTTTTCTTCGCTGCCGTCTTCTTCGCTGCTGTCTTTTTGACGGGTTTCTTTTCCCCGGCCCTCTCCTCTGCGGCGGTTTGGCTGCTGGGCTCGGAGGCATCCTGCTCCGGATTTTCGGTCTTCTTCTTATAATATCCCCGCTGATCCTCCGGGAGGAAGCGGGAGCAGCTTTCATTGACGCAGAAGGGCTTCATTCTGCCCCGGCCGGACTTCTTGAACAAAGTCTGGCCGCACTCCGGACAATCCTCAGCAGTGGGCACATCCCAGGTCATAAACCCGCACTCAGCTCCCCGCTCACAGGCATAGAAAGCAAATCCACGCTTGGATTTCCGCTTGAGCATTCCGCTGCCGCACTTGGGGCATCTGCCGGGCATCCGCTCCACCAGGGGCTTGGCATTTTTGCACTCGGGGAAGCCGGGACAGGCCAGAAATTTTCCAAAACGGCCCATTTTAATGACCATTTTCCGACCGCAGAGCTCGCAAACCTCGTCGGTTTCTTCTTCGGGCACCTTCAAGCGCACCCCGTCCAGGGCTGTCTCTGCGTCCTGCAATTCCTTTTCAAAATCCCGATAGAATTCGGCCAACAAATCCTTCCAGTTCTGCTTGCCCTCCTCCACTGCGTCCAGGCGGTTTTCCATATTAGCGGTGAATTCCACATCAATGATGTCCTGGAAGCGATCCACCATCAGGCCCGTAACCACCTCTCCCAAGGCAGTAGGTGCCAGATGCTTGTCCTCCTTCACCACGTACTCCCGATCCTCAATGGTGGATATGGTGGCGGCATAGGTCGAAGGACGGCCCACCCCCTTCTCCTCCATGGCCTTGACCAGGGTTGCCTCGGTAAACCGGGCAGGCGGCTGGGTGAAGTGCTGCTGCTTGTCATATTTTACAGGGTCGGCCTTTTCCCCCACCTGCAAATCAGGCAGCGGGGAACCCATGGGCTCCGCCTCCTCATCCCGCCCTTCCTCATAGACGGCAATGAACCCAGAAAAACGCAAGCTCTGGTTGGTGGAGCGGAAGGTGTGCCCGGCGCACTGGGTATCGATGGATACGGTATCGAACAGAGCGTTTGCCATCTGGCTGGCCAGGAACCGGCTCCAGATCAGCTTGTACAGCCGATACTGGTCGCTGGTCAGGCTGCCCTTCACCCGCTCCGGGTCCAGCTCCACATGGGTGGGCCGGATGGCCTCATGGGCATCCTGGGCGCCGGCCTTTGTTTTATACTCCCGGAATTTTCCGTAGTAGAAGCTGTCGCCGTAGCGCTGACGGATGAACCCGGCGGCGGCGGCCATGGCTTCTTCGGAGAGCCGCAGAGAGTCGGTACGCATATAGGTGATCAGTCCCAATGTGCCCTCACCCTCCACGTCTACGCCCTCATAAAGCTGCTGGGCGATCATCATGGTGCGCTTGGGGGTCATATTCAGCTTCCGGGAGGCCTCCTGCTGCAAGGTCGAGGTGGTGAAGGGAGGGGCGGGAGAGCGCTTTTTCTCCGCCTTTTTCACATTGGTGACGGTAAATTCCCGGCCGGTAATGTCGTCGATCACCGCCTGGGTCTGGGCCTCATTTTCCAGCTCCCGCTTCTTTTCCTCGCCATAGTAATGGGCCACAAAGCTGCCGGGTTTATTTTGCCGGTTCAGCGTCACATCCAGCGTCCAATACTCCTTGGGCTGGAAGGCCCGGATTTCATTCTCCCGGTCCACCACCATCCGGGTGGCCACGGACTGGACACGTCCGGCGGAAAGGCCCCGGCGAACCTTCTTCCACAACAGCGGAGAGAGCTGGTAGCCCACAATCCGGTCCAGAATCCGGCGGGCCTGCTGGGCATCCACCAGATCATAGTCAATGTCCCGAGGGCGCTGGATGGACTCCCGCACCACCCGCTGGGTAATCTCGTTAAAGGTGACCCGGTGGGCTTTTTCATCCGGCAGATTCAAAAGCTCCTTCAAATGCCAGGAGATGGCCTCGCCCTCCCGATCCGGGTCGGTTGCCAGATACACGGTCTGGGCCTTGTCCGCTGCGGTTCGGAGTTCCTTAATCAGCTCCTCCTTGCCCCGAACAGGGATATATTCCGGCGTGAAATCGTGTTCCAGATCCACTCCCATTTTGCTCTTAGGCAGATCCCGCAGATGGCCCATGCTGGCCTTTACCACATAGTCCGGGCCCAAATATTTTCCAATGGTTTTCGCCTTGGACGGCGACTCCACGATCACAAGATTCGTCGGTTTTGCCATGAATAACTTCCTTTTCCTTACTTGTTCTTCCTGCCTTGATTTCCCAGCCTGATTCGGCCGCCGGGCAAGCGCACAACAGTACCGGAAAGTTCCAGCACCGTCAGCTCCCGCAGCAGGAGCCCGGAGGGAATTCCGGTGGCGGAAATCACCTGATCCACCGGTTTTTCTCCCTCTGCCAGACAGGCCACAATGGCCCTTCCCCGGTCAGAGAGTCCCTCAATATTGTTGGTTACGTCAATATAAGCCTCCTGAGGGCTATTGTCAATGTCTTTTTTCACCGGCACAGGGGGCGCATCTTTCCTTTTGGGTGGTGACTTCTCCATGGGCTCAGACTCAGCCGCTTTCCTCACCGGAGAAGCTGCCTTCCGGATTTTATCCGGGAAGAGGGAGGTATATTCCTCCATCACATCCCAGCCGCAGGTAACCGGAAACGCTCCCTCCCGCAAAAGCCGGTTGCTTCCGGCGAAGGTAGCAATGTCAATGTTGCCGGGCACCGCAAACACATCCCGCCCTTGTTCCAGGGCAAACCGTGCAGTGTGCAGCGCACCGCTCCCCTCCGGCGCCTCCACGATTACCACACCCAGGCTCAGCCCGCTGATAATCCGGTTCCGCTTTGGGAAATTCCATTTGAACCCGGCGGTGCCGGGCATGAATTCCGACAGAATGCAGCCGCAGCGCTCCACCTGGGCGAACAGCGCCCGGTTGCAGGCTGGATAGACCACATCCGCACCGCAGCCCAGCACTCCCACCGTGGCAGCGCCCTCCTGGAGGGCCCCTTTCATGGCGGAGGCATCGATTCCATCGGCCAGCCCGGAAACCACCAGTCCGCCGCAGCGGCTGATCTCTCTGCCCAATCGTCCGGCGGCGGCAAGCCCATAGGCCGAGCAGCGCCGGGTGCCCACCACGCCGATGGCGGGCAGGCTGTCAAAGGGAGGGAGGGTGCCCTTGCAGTAAAGCACCAGAGGCGGGTGATAGATATTTTTCAGGCGGCGGGGGTATTGCTCATCCAGATAGGTGAGAATTTTAATCCCGTCCTGGCGGCACCGCTCCAGCGCCGCCGAATACAGGCTCAGATTTTTGTCTGACAGGGCTTTTCTCCCTGCTCCGGTCAACCCCGAAACCTCGGCCAGTTCCCCTGGCTGGGCCTGGTAGACCCCCTGGGGAGAACCGAAATACTGGAGCAGCAGCACCTTCATATGTTCGTCAATTCCCGGCCGATGGGCCAGCCACAGCCAATACTCCAGCATATTTTCCCCTCTTTCTCTTTATTTTTTCATCTGCCACATGGTAATGGCGGCGGCAATGGATGCATTCAGGGACTCACAGTGGGGATTCATGGGAATGATGAGTTTCTCCCCAGCCTTTTCCAAGATTTCCTGGCGGACTCCCTGTCCCTCGCTGCCAATCACCACCGCCATCCGGGAAAGGTCAGCCCGGCGGATGTCGACCGAGGAGGTATCCAGCGCCGTCACCGCAATGGGTATCCCCGCTTTCAGGCAGGCAGCGGAAGCCTGCTCCCAGGAGGTGGTGACCACGCTGGTGCGGAACACCGCTCCCATGCTGGAGCGAACCGCCTTGTGTCCGTAGGGGTCGGCACAGCCCTCCAGCAGGGCCACCGGGACATCCAGCGCATCCGCCGTCCGCAGAATAGTGCCCAGATTGCCAGGGTCCTGAATCCCATCCAGCAGGAGCATTCCCGGCACCGGGCGGAAGGGAGCTCTCTCCGGCAGGCGGCACAAAAACACTGCTCCCTGGGGGCTGGCCATGGGGGAGATGGACTCCATCACATCCCCGGGCACCTGCACCAGACGCACCTGCTCTGGCAGCTCCATCCGAACCTCCTGGGTGAGGATGACCGTATCCAGCCCCGGGCAGTACTTTACCGCCTCTTCCAAAAGCTTTGTGCCGTCGGCGGCAAAAAGCCCCGCCTTTTCCCGCTCCCGTCGGGAGGAAAAAAGCCTTCTCACCTGCTGCAGCAGGGGATTTTTTCTCGAGGTAATCCGCTCCCCCATCACAGCCGCTGCATTGCCTCCAGAGCCACGGTATCTCCCAGCACCGCCAGCACGTCTCCGGTGCAGATCCGATAGTCGGCGGAGGGGGACACGCTGGTCTTCTCCCCATTTTTCACGGCGATGATGTTGATGTCCAGCTTGGCCCGGACGTTCAGCTCTCGCAGACTCTTTCCAATCCAGGACTTGGGGGTGGGCACCTCCAAAATGCCATAGTCGCTGGACAGCTCGATATAGTCCAGCACGTTGTGGGAATGGAGGATTCTGGCCAGCCTCTGGGACTGCTCCAGCTCCGGGATCACCACCCGGTCCACCCCCAGCTTCTCCAGCACCCGGCCATAGGTGGCGTCGTGGGCCTTGCACACCAGGTAGGGCACCCCCAATTCCTTCAGGTTCATCACCGCCAGGACGGAGGCCGCCAGATTGTCGCCGATGGCAATGATGGCGCAGTCGAAGTTCCGCACGCCCAGCGCCCGCAGCACTTCCTTGTCCTGGGCATCGCCTACCACGGCGTGGGTCACATCGTTTGCAATCTGCTGCACCAAATCCGAACGAACATCCATGGCCAGCACCTCCGCTCCCAGCTGGCACAGACTTTTCGCCAGACCGGAGCCGAAGCGGCCAAGGCCAATCACCACATAGGATTTCATCGTTTCCTCCTTATCCGATGAGCAGGGTGGTCTGCGCATAGCGGAACCGCTCCACCGCCTGGTTGCCCATCAGGAAGCCCAGGCTGATGGTGAGCACACCCACCCGTCCAAAATACATAAAGATGATAATCAGAAGCTTTGCCGGGACGCTGAGCAGCCCCGTGGCTCCCGCCGTCAGCCCCACGGTCCCCAGAGCGGAAACCGCCTCAAAGAGGGCGTCGGTAAATCCGACGGGGGAAGTGACGCTGATAAAAATACCGCCGAAGAAGGCCAGTACAATCATAATCAGGGAGATGGTCATGGCGTTCATCACCTGATCGTCGGGGATGGTGCGGTGAAACACCGTGACGGTGCTCCGGCCCCGGGCCCGGGTGGCGATGAACAGCAGCAGCACCAGCACCGTGACGGTCTTTAATCCGCCCGCTGTGGAGCCAGAGGAGCCGCCGATGAGCATGAACACCGAGGACACCGCTTTTCCGGCGTCGGTCAGCCCCGCCTGGTTGAGGGTGTCAAATCCGGCGGTGCGCAGCGTGATGGACTGGAACAGGCTGCCCAGCAGCTTCTGCCACACCGGGAGCTTTCCCAGGGTTTCCGGATTGTTCCATTCCAGCACACAAATCAGCACCCAGCCGGCCAGCAGCAGACTGACGGTGGCGGAAATCACCAGCTTGGAATAAACCGTCAGCTTCCGGAAGCTCCGCTTCTCCGCCATATCCTCCCAGACCAGAAAGCCCAGGCCGCCGACGACGATCAGCGTTCCCAGCGTCAGCAGCACCACCGGGTCCCCCTGGAACAGCTGCAGGCTGCTGCCGGGAGCCAGCTCCCCGAAAATATCGAATCCGGCGTTGCAGAAGGCGGACACGGAATGGAACACGCCCCAGCGGAGGGCGGTGGAGAAGCCGTATTTGGGCCAGAACCAGCAGGTGAGGATCAGTGCGCCGATGGCCTCCATGCTGATGCTGCCAATGAGCACCATCCTCTGGAGCCGGACCACGCCGTCCATCTCGTTCAGCGACAGGGCCTGGGCCATAATCATTCGCTGACGAAGCCCCACCTTCCGCCGAAACAGAAAGATCACCAGCGTGGCGGCGGACATGAAGCCCAGGCCGCCAATCTCAATCAGGCAGAGCAGTACCACCTGGCCGAAGCCGCTCCACTGGGTCCAGCTGTCGAAGGGGGTCAGCCCGGTGACACAGGTGGCGGAGGTGGCGGTGAACAGGGCGTTCAGGAAGGAACAGGATTCCCCGTCCCGGGACGCGGCGGGAAGCATCAGCAAAAAAGTGCCCAGGCAGATGATGACGAAGAAAGTCACCGCGATCAGCTTGGTGGTGCTCATGGCTTTCCCCCGGCGCCTCACACTCAGCGACAGGATTCGCTTATACAAGGACAAGGAAGACTCCCCTTTCCATGGATGGTCATAGGCTCACAGCACGCCCATTTTGGTACAATGGTATTCATTATAAAGCCGCTGTACCAATTTTTCAAGACTATATTCCTTAACATTTTATTTTGCCAGCTGCCTACAACTCAAAATGCTGCCAATATTGCCTTCCCCAGTGCTCAAAATCCCACTGAGGACTATAGTCGTTGCATTCAAAATCAATATAGTAAAGCTTCTCATCCTGAACCACAAAATTAGTGGGGTAATAGTCAATATTGGTATTGGCAGGATAGAGCAGCCGGCACATTTCCTGAATCTGCTCAAAAAGAGCCTGCTCCATCCGGTTTTCTGATACCAGCTGGGCGATGGTGGGGCCGTCAATGTACGCTTTCAGTATGCGCTCAGCTTCCACATCCACATCCAGCAGTTCGGGGATTCGGATGCCGATTTCCTTCAAGCGCCGATAGTCTCGGAGTTCGGACTGAATTTTATCTCCAAACTGGTAGTAGTCGCAGGGCTCATGGTGTATCTGCTTCAAAACGTACTGCTGCCCGTCCTCGCCCACAGCCAGGTAGGAATAGCCTCCCTTCCCCTTCCCCAGCAGCTTCACAATGCGGTAGGTTTTCCCGTTGACGCTGAGCTGTTCCGGAATTTCCATATCTCAATACTTCCTTTCACTGCAAATGGAAACTGCCGCCCGGATGGCCCAGGCGGCAGAAGGGGGTTATCTGGTTTCCCGGGAGGAAAGATATTTGCGAACCATCAGAGCCACCTTGAACACAATGGCATGGTCGAACTGGCGCAGATCCAGACCGGTGAGCTTCTTGATTTTTTCCAGCCGGTACACCAGGGTATTCCGGTGGACAAAGAGCTTCCGGGAGGTCTCGGAGACATTCAAATTGTTCTCAAAGAACTTGTTGATGGTAAACAGCGTCTCCTGGTCCAGGGAATCGATGGAATTCTTCTTGAAGACCTCGCACAGGAAAATCTCGCACAAGGTGGTAGGCAGCTGATAGATCAGGCGGCCAATACCCAGATTTTCGTAGTGCATGATGCTCTTCTCGGTGTCGAAGACCTTGCCCACCTCAATGGCGGTCTGGGCCTCCTTGTAGGAATCGGCCAGCTCCCGCAGATGCTCCGCCACGGTGCCGATGCCGATGACGGTCTTGATCCGCAGCTCGGTTTTCAGGGTATTCTCCAGGTTGACGGCGATCCGCTCCAAATCCTCGCTGGTGGTGCTGGCAGTGATCTGCTTGACAATGGCCACATCCGTCTCATTGACGCTGAGGACGAAATCCTGGAGCTTGTCGGGGAACAGGCCGGAGAGCACATCCACGGTGGCCACATCACTGTGGCCCACTTGGCGAATCAGGAACACCGCCCGGGGGGCATCGGTGGAAAAATGCAGTTCCTTGGCCCGGATATAAATATCGCCGGGCAGAATGTTGTCCATGATGATGTTTTTCACGAAGGTGCCCCGGTCGTGCTTTTCCTCATAAAAGCCCTTGGCATCACTCAGGGCGATGTAAGCCAGATTGCAGAAGCTCTTGGAAATTTCGTCGTCGCCGGTGCAGAATACGGCATACTCGAAGTAGTTGGAATTGCCTACGATGGCCTTAAAGCATTTCTGGCCAAAGGTGACCAGGCTGTCACCGGCGTTGCCCACCTTCAGTGCGGCGTCAGACCACCGCTCCCCCAGCAGGGAGGCGTCGGTGCAGGAAACCACACAGCCCTCGGTATCGATGACACCGAAGGTATGATCCGGTATCTCTCTTAGCTGAACGATTACACTCTGGAAAACACTGTTGGACATTTTACTGCCTCCTTAGTATCTTGCATAAATACACATTCCATAAAACTGTAGTATCAGTATACACATCTTTTGCACATTTTGCAAGTACCATTTGACATTTTATTGCAAAAACTTGCACGCTTTTTAGGTATTATTCCAACAGCGACAAAAGTCTATGCCGAAAAAGCAGTTTTTCGTACAGCAAAACACCGGAATTTCCTGAAAGGGCTGCCAAAAGTCCCGTTTTTTTCCGTTAAAATTTCCATATTTTTCTCTTAAAGCTCCCCAATTTCCTGCTGCGTCAGCTCCCGCACGGCGCCTCTGGGCAGGTCTCCCAGGCTGAGATTCCCCTCCCGGCGTCGTTCCAAATAAGTGACGGTCATGTCCCGGGAGGCCATCATCCGGCGCACCTGATGGTACATCCCCTGGCATACGGTGATCATGCTCTCCCCCGGGCCCAGGGGCTCCAGCAGGGCGCCCAGGCACCTGCTGCCATCGGAGAGAACCAGCCCCTGGGCGAAGGCGTCAATGTCCTGCTGGGTAGCCTGCCCCTCGTGCCGGGCGTAGTAGACCTTGGGCACCTGCTTTTTGGGGGAGATCAGCCGGTGAAGCAGCTCCCCGTCGTTGGTAAAGAGCAGCAGCCCCTCAGTGGCCTTGTCCAGCCGCCCCACCGGGTTCAAATCCAGATATTGAAGCTCCGGGGGCAGCAGCTCCATGACGGTTTTGTCCCTGGGGTCGGAGTTGGCGGTGACATAGCCCTGGGGCTTGTTCATCAGAAACACCCTCCGCCGCTTGCCTCCCAGCCGGATTCCGTCCAGGCAGATTTCATTTTGTTCCTTGTCGATTTTCCGTCCCCCGTCCTTTTCCGGTTTCCCGTCCACGCTGATCCGGCCGGACTTCAAAATCTGCTTTACCTGACTCCGGGTTCCCACTCCGCTGTCGCATAAAAATTTGTCCAAACGTTCCATGGCCGCTCCGTTCTATCCCTTCCCCGCCGGACATACAGTGAACCATCCGAACTTGCAGGAGGGAATTGATATGATGATTCTGACCGCAAAGGTCGATTTCAAGAAAATCATGGTGATCTTGCTCTCCCTGGCCGCCGTGCTGCTGGCCCTGATTCTGATCTTCGGGGGCAGAGATGAGGACACCGCCGCTACTTCCGCAGTATCCGCCAACGACGACCGGGTAAAATTCTTAGAGAGCTTCGGCTGGCAGGTGACCCCCACCCCGAGAGAGGCCAGCCAAGTGCGCATCCCGGAGGAATCCGGGGAGATGTTCCGCCGGTACAACGCCCTGCAAAAGGGCCAGGGGTATGACCTGAGCAAATTCTCCGGGAAAAAGGTCATGCGCTATGTGTACGAAATCACCAATTTCCCCGGGGCTCAGGAGCCGGTGTACGCCACCGTCCTGGTCTATAAAAACCAGGTCATCGGCGGGGATGTGACGGACACCGCCGCCAAGGGAAAGATTCGGGGCTTCCAGATGCCGCCTGCCGCCGCCCAGTCCACGCAGCCCACGCAGCCTGCGGCCCAGTCTCCGCTCATGCCCCAGCCGGCGGCCCAGCCCACCGAGGCGGCCACCGTCCCATCTTCTCAGAATCCCGCACAGAGCAGCGTCCAAAGTCCTCAATAGATTTTTACGACAAAGAGTTTATCACAGAATTCCACTCTTGACAAGCGCATCAAGCTGTGCTATCTTGAAAATACAAGTGAAGAGTATCTTCAGGGCGGGGTGCAATTCCCCACCGGCGGTGACAGTCCGCAAACGCTTCGGCGCCGAATCGGTGAAACTCCGATACCGACAGTGAAGGAAGCTCTGATAAAATCGGCAAGAGCTGGCGACGAGAGATTTTGGCACAAGCGAAAGTGTGAAAAATGCGGGAATACTGTATGTATTTCCCATTTTTCACACTGCACGATTGGGCCAAAAGATCCGTCGTCCAGCCGCAGACGATTTATTCAGAGATTCCTAGAGTCTGGATGGAAGAAGATGCGCAAGGGATCATTGCGTTTATTTTCGCCCCCTGAGTGTATGCTCAGGGGGTATTTTTACTCTTGAGGTGGAAAAAAATGAGCAAATTATGGCAAGACGTTGTAAACAATCTGAGCTTCATCGGTATCTGCGTTCTGGTGATCGCCGCCTTCGGCGTGGCCGCCCGGCTGATAGAATGGAAGCTTCCCCAGCTGCGCAAGGTCAGCGCGGCCCGGCGGGTGAGCATCATCGGCATCTGCTCCGCCCTTGCGGCGGTGCTCCATGTGCTGGACTTTCCCCTGCCCTTCCTGGCCCCCGGCTTTTACAAGCTGGACTTCTCCGAGGTTCCCGTGCTGCTGGCAGGCTTCTTCCTGGGGCCCAGCGCCACCGTGGCCTGTGAGGGGGTCAAAATTCTGCTGAAGCTGCTGCTGAAGGGCACATCCACCGCCTTCGTGGGAGATTTCGCCAATTTTGCGGTGGGCTGCTGCTTTGTGCTCCCCGCCACCATCATCTATCACGTCCACAAGTCCAAGGGCAGCGCCGTCATCGGTCTGGTGGTCGGCACCCTGACCATGTCCATTCTGGGCAGCGCCTTCAATGCCGTGTATCTGCTGCCCAAATTCGCGGAGCTCTTCCATATGCCCCTGGACAGCATCATCTCCATGGGCTCCGACATCCACCCCGCCATCTCCGGCGTCAGCAGCTTCGTGTTCCTGTGCGTGGCGCCCCTGAACCTGGTGAAGGGGGCGGTGGTGTCCCTGCTGACCATGCTGCTGTATAAGCATGTGGCCGCTCCCCTGTTCCAGATCAAAAAATAGTTTTTCAGGCGGCGCCGCAGAAATTGCGGCGCCGCCTGAATTTTTTATTCAACAGGTTTTACCATCCAGAAGGTGGGCATTCTACTGGTTAGCGTATAATTGGGGGCGAGGGAGTTGCTTATCAGCTGAATCTCTCCCTTTTCCCCATATCGTCCCTCTGCATCCCGGTAGAACATGGTGGTGGACATACCGCCCTCCATGGCACAGGCGTTGACTGCGCCGTATTCCGTCAGAATATCGATCAGGTCGGCGTAGGTCGCCCCGATGGACTCCGGGCTCCGTCCGTCCACACAGACAAAGATCACCGCTCCGTCGGCCCGCTGGCCAACCGCTGTTCTTCGGGTATAGCCGGAATCTCCATTGTAGGCTTCCATATTTGGCTTCCCGTTCATCATCAGCACCGGCCCGGCGGAGCAGCCGTCCCGGATGCCAAGCTCCTTTGCTTTCTCCTCCGTCATGGAAGAGGCGACAATCAGCACATTGTCCTGGTTGAAGCCCGCAAAGCCGTAGTCAGAAATCCGCATATCCTTCCAAACCAGCTCGCTGCCGGACAGGGCCAGGCCCAGGGGGACGCTACCCACATAGCTTCCGGCGGTGCCATCGTCGAAGAACGGGCCGGCGTTGACCGCGGCAAGGGCATGCTCCAGTTTCATTGCCTCATCGGCATGGATTCCCGGGGTATCCATGGAAAGGGTGGGCGAGGACGTGGCCAGATAAACCCGGGAGGGGTCCCGGATGATCATAATGTGCCCCCGAAAGCTCATTCCCTCGTAGGAACTCTTCCCCTGGTAGTCTTCGATTCGGATGCCGTCGCTCCACCATTCCTCCTCCGGAAGGTCGTTTTCGGGAATCGTTTCGGCGGCCGCAGTCTCCTGCGTGGGCAGTGTCGCCTCGGTTTCCGGAGGGACGGTCTCGGGGATTACCGCAACGTTATCGGCATTTTGAGCCTCGGTTTTCACCGGAACCGTCAAAAATCCCACAGCGGTGGCGGCAATGACAGCCAGAGAGACCAGGGTGATCCAGAACCGGGGTCTTTTGTAATTCAGGACATTGCGCACCCTCTGAATCACCGCCTTCTCCCCGAAGGCTACAGGGCAGGAAAGCACCATTTTTCGATGGCTGCTGCACTCCAAAAGCGCCTGGGAATAGGCCCTTTTCTCCGGCAATTCATAGTGGTAAATCACCCGCTCGTCACAGGCAAATTCAATGTCCCGGCACACCAGGGCATAGGCCGCCCACACAAAAGGGTCGAACCAATAGACGGCCAGGAGCAGGAAGGCCAGAGGCTTCCACCAGTGATCCTTGCAGCGCAGGTGGCTGCGCTCATGGGCCAGCACATACGCCCGATTTGCCTGGGAAATGCCGGAGGGCAGATAGATTCTGGGCCGGAGAATTCCCAGGATGAAGGGGGTTGCCACTGCGTCACAAATCCAGACGTTCCCCTGCTCCGGCACCGCCTCCCGAACCAGGCGGCGCATTTTCAAATAGCTGAAAGCAAAATAGCACAGCATCAGGAAAACGCCAATGCACCAAATCACCGGCAGCACCGGAAGGGACTGAGCGACGCTGAGGCCGCCGGTTTCTCCTGTGGTTATCATCCCGGTGGGGTTGAGCGGAACATTCTCCGGGTGAATCAAATTGGTATCCACTACTCCCTGCATGATAAAATTGGTCTGGGGAACCAGGCTGGTAGGGCTCTCAATAGAGAAGGGGCAAATCAGCCGCACCCCCACCAGCGCCCAGAGGGCACAAGTGATCCACCGGGGCGCTTTTTTCAGCAGGAGGCGCAGAAGCAGCACCACAAGGATCAGAAAGTTCGCCATCATGCTGATGTGAACCAGGTTTTCAAAAACAGCGTTCATTCCGATTCCTCCTTTGCTTCCTCGATCATTTCCCGCACCATTTCCCGCTCCGCTTTCGTCAGGGAGCGGTTTTTTGTAAATGCCGCCAGGAAAGCTGGAAATGAACCGTGGAATGCAGTATCCACAAACTGGGTGCTTTGCAGGGCGTAAAACTGCTCCCTGGAAATGACGGATGTGACCATTCCCTCCTGGTTGCGGAACAGCCCCTTGTCGCACAGGCGGCGCAGCACCGTGTGAACCGTGGTTCTCTTCCACTGAAAGGCCTCCCCCGCCAGCTTTACCAGGGTAGAAGAGGACACCGGCTCATTCTCCCAGATTATATCCGCAAACCGAGACTCCGCCACACCAAGCTGAATTTCTGCCATCATTGCTGTATCTCCTTTCTGGGACTACATATCGTAGTCTCTACACATAGACTACACCATGTAGTCGAAAATGTCAAGCCTTTTTTCGCAAATCGGCAAATTGGTGTTTGAAGCGCAGGGCGCTTCACCCCAATGCGCACGGGACTGGTCGGTAATCGTTTTTGCCCTGATCCGCCCGGTAACGCTTTTGCGGCACTTCGTTGGTTGCTGTGGCGCGGAAGCGCCCAAGGCTCCCCTGTGTAAGGGGAGCTGGCACGGCGTAAGCCGTGACTGAGGGACTGTGCAGTAATATATCCTATATTTGTACCATGTTGGGCGAATACCGGAAAAGTTTG
>JAETOP010000017.1 GCA_021771675.1 Oscillospiraceae bacterium
GCGGCGCTGAGGATGCTGCAGTCGTGCTTCAAAACAGCCTTTACCGCCGCTTCCTGATTGTCTCTCAGTTCTCCCAGAAAGCGAACCTCCAGCGTTTTCCCGGCGGCTCGTTTCTCCTCAATTTGAACAGGAATTTCCGCTTCCTGGCACCGTTCCAACAGTTCATCCAGCAGACCTCGAGGAATACAAAGAAAACCTTCGTCGTCCTCTCCCAGGTACAGATACCGGGAGTTGGAGAAATTGGACAGGCCCATTGCCCGGTTTCGATAGAACATGGGATTGGCAATGGCAGCCATCCCGCGAATCTGGTTTTGCAGCCGGGGCTTCAGATTTCCAGTCTCAATGTAAATACGATTTGCAAGGGTCAAGTGCAGCGGCCCTTCTGCATCTTCCTTGTAAAGTTTCTTGCTTCGCTCCCATGGCTTCGTTTCTTCCGGCAGGAAACAGTCCTGGGGTGTTTCCGCAACATTCCATTTTTTGATACAGTCCTCAATCGTCTCTGCGGATAATCTCTGCGTTGCAAACAATGCACCCCATTGATCTGCAAAGGGTTCCCAGTTTTCGTCCACAAAGGCGCTGTTGCCATTTTTCAGTGCCTGTCCCTGCAATGGGAGGGCAATCAGATAGCCCAGCTCCCCATCGGCGATGCTGGTCTGCGTCGGTAGCATTCGGTCGTAAAACCGGAAGGATTTCAGATTCACCGTCTCCGCACCCTTTTCCAGCAGCGCCATTCCAAACCGGCGAACCAATCCGGCATCCACAGGACAATCAAAGAAAATCCAAAGATGCCCGCCCCGGCCGGAACGGGAACGCTCCACCAGACAGGGAATGGAATTGGCACCGCACACCTGCCGCAGGGCATCCACTTCCTCCATCCAGCGGTTGTCCGTGTTCCCAAAGTCCAGCGCTTCGGCACCCTTTTCGTGGTTGTCAAAGTCAAACACCAGAAACCGGCAGCTTCCATCCGGAAACAGAGGATAGACCCCAATCACATCCGACCCATCCGGATTCTCTCCCCGCAGATGATCCATAATCTGCTCCGCTTCCAGGGCTTTCCACTTCCGATTGGCACAATCCTTACATCTGACCTTTTTCCCGGCCTTCTTGGGACACAGTCCATCCTTCCACAGATTCTCGCATTGGGGATAATACTGTGTCCTCCCGGTGGTTTTGTTCATACTTCGCTTGCTGTAAACATCTGTCCGGCCCCAGAAGTAGGAATAAAACCGACGGGCAAGCTGCCTGGTAATCTCCACAGGAGCGACCTCCGGCTGGCGTACATACGGAATATAGTTGCGGAGCATGGCATCCTGGTCGGCAATGGACATACTACCATTGCCTTCCCGCTGATCTCCTCCGGCATCTTTGGATATCCGAAGGAAGCCGCTTGGGAGGTCGCCATTCGCTCCATGAAGGATTATCAGAATGAGCATCCCGATTATGCCCTTGATGTAATATTCGCTGTATTGGCAGATGAGATGAAAGCCATGGGAGAGAAAGCGCTGTCTGCTGCTCTGCCAAAAGGCGTGGCCCCGACGTTCTTCCAGATCGTGCGTTTCCACAGAACCGAGGAAGAGAATGGCTACTTGAGCAACTGGTATCTTCGTGATTTTGAATTAGATGGAAAAAACTATTGCTGCGTGGAGCAGTATATGATGGAGCAGAAGGCGCTGTTATTCTCTGATTTTGAGATGGCCGGGAAGATTATGCAGACAAAAGATCAGCAGGAAATGCAGGACCTTGGCCGTGCCGTCAGAAACTTCGATTCCAGAATCTGGGATGGCCAGAAGCAGTTGATTGTGTACACCGGTCTGCTGGCAAAGTTTGGCCAGAACCCGGATTTGTTAGGACGATTGATTGAAACCGGAACCGCCACCCCTGTGGAATGCTCTCGCTCTGATCGGATTTGGGGCATTGGCCTAGGCATGGATGACCTGAATGCCGCCAATCCTTCCAAGTGGAATGGACAGAATCTCCTCGGTTTTGCACTCAAAGCTACCCGCACGGAACTGATGAGAAGGATGCTAAAAAGTGCGAAAAACTTTAATTAAACGGCTTGAGTGCATAGAAGGGTTTTCGGGAACAGATCGCCGTGGACTTATCCCCTGAAGGACAGGCAAGGTTGAAACGATGGAAAACCATGAGATTTTCTTCCTCCTTCATGTATAGTAGCGCAGCGACAAGCGGATTTGTTCCCAAGGGCAGTCATGGTCTGGACTTCGGATTGGACGTCGGGGCAGACCTGTTCCCTCAAAACCGGGTAAAATCTGACATCAAATCAGGCCGGTCAAGCCAGATAAGTTACCTGGCCTTGATACAATTTGAGGTCAGGAAATTTGTTTATTCTGGGAAAGTTCTTTGACACAGTCAACCGGGATAAAACACCTGAAGGTCGTTTTTTCAACATTACTGCACAGATTATTTGATATCAAACAAATGGAAGTGTGGGTTATAATACAGTCAAAATAAATCGTTTTTTCAGGAAAGAAGAATGCTGTGTGAATTACTTCGGGTTAAATCCTTATCTGCCACTTACCGAGCATGTGCCGGACGGTGAGCCCCGTCTATTTGAAGATCGGGTATATATTTACGGTTCCCACGATCGGGCAAACGGGACGTCTTTTTGCCAGGAGGATTATGTAACTTGGTCGGCCTCCATCCATGATCTGACAGATTGGCGATATGAGGGAGTGATATACCGAAAGGAGCAAGATCCTTTGAACCCGGAGGGACGGCTTGCCTTGTTTGCTCCGGATGTGGTGCAGGGTACGGACGGAAAATACTATTTGTATTATTGTCTGCAGATTCAGCCGGTCATCAGCGTGGCCATCAGTGATTCCCCCTCAGGGCCTTTTGAATTCTTGGATCATGTGCACCGTCCGGACGGCAGGCTGCTAAAGGAGTTCATGCCTTATGATCCGGCAGTGTTGGTGGATGATGATGGCCAAGTGTTCCTGTATTATGGCTTCTCCGCTGTGTTTATCTCTGAAAAATACGGCGTGCCCATCAGTCCGGGATCAATGATGGTGAAATTGGCACCGGATATGGTAACGGCTCTCACCGAACCGGAGCCTATGATCCCCTGGGAAGGGCGGGCTGCTGGAACAGAGTTTGAAGCACATCCATTTTTTGAAGCATCCTCCATTCGGAAGATTCACGGTAAATATTATCTGGTCTATTCCAGCAAGTGGTTCCGGGAGCTGTGCTATGCCATCAGCGACCACCCGGACAGAGGGTTCCACTACGGCGGTGTGATCGTAGACAACACCGACATCGGTATGAACGGACGCACGGAGCCCGCCTGCGCCACTGGCACGAACCACGGCGGTCTGGTGGATTTGGGGGACAAGGTGTATATCTTCTACCACCGTCATACCAATGGCACCTCCTATTCCCGCCAGGGCTGTGCAGAAGAAGTTCGGATTGAAGCCGACGGCTCCATCCGCCAGGTAGAAATCACCTCATGCGGTCTCAACGGAGGGCCGCTCCCGGCAACTGGCGAATGGCCCGCCGCAATCTGCTGCTGGTTGTACGGCGATTTCTCCCCCCTATTTCATAAGCATATGAATGAATATAACAGGGAAGAGATTGCCTGCATTGCCCAAGATGGCGATGAGGTCTATATTCGCAATATGATGACAAACACCACTGCCTGCTTTAAGTACTTCCGGTTTGATTCACCGGTTAATGTGACATTGTGGCTGCGAGGAAGGGCAAGCGGTACGGTTAGCCTTCGCCTCGATGACGCGGATTCTTCTCCCGTAGCCTCTTCCGGTGTGTCGCTGTTTTCTGACCACTGGAAGACAATCACCCTGCCTGTCTGTATGACCGGAACCCACAGCTTATTGGTCACCTATCAGGGAGAAGGTGCAGTGGACTTTCTGAAACTTGTTTTTACAAAAAATGAATAGAAAGAGAGAACGCTATGAGAATCCTGTATGTAGATATTGATACGCTTCGCCCGGATCATCTGGGCTGCTATGGGTATCCCAGAAACACCAGCCCCCGGATTGATGAGGTTGCCAAAGAGGGGGTCCGGTTTACCGGCTATCATTGCTCCGACGCTCCTTGCCTGCCCAGCCGTGCAGCGTTGATGACCGGACGATTTGGCATACACAACGGCTGTATTGGCCACGGCGGTGTAAACGCAGAAATGCGTCCTGAAGGGCACAAACGGGGTATGGCGGATTTTAACGGGCGCTACAATCTGCCTGCCGTTCTGCGCCGCTGCGGTCTGAAAACCGCAACGATCAGCAGTTTCCCGGATCGCCATGCTGCATGGTGGTTCTATGGCGGCTTCGATGAGTGCTATAACATCGGCAAGCGGGGACTGGAATCCGCCCATGAGGTGTTGCCCATTGCCCTGGACTGGTTGAAGCGGAAGGAAGGTACGGATAACTGGTTCCTGCATTTGCATGTGTGGGATCCTCATCTGCCTTACCGCGTGCCGGAGAAGGTGGGCAAGCCCTTTGCCCATACCCAACTGCCTGATCCCTGGATGACAGAGGAGATTATTCACCAGCATCGCACCCAAAAACCCGGCGCCCACAGTGCCTGTGAAATCAACGGCTACCGGCCCGAGGATAACCCCGCAACCCCCCGCCAGCCCAGCCAGATTCGGAATTTAAACGATTTCCGTCAGATGATTGACGAATATGACACCGGTATATTCTATGCTGACCAGCAGCTGGGACAGGTATTCGATCTGCTGCGGGAGCAGGGAATTTATGATGACACTGCCATTATCATTTCCTCTGACCACGGCGAGGACCTGGGTGAGCTGGGCAGCTATTGTGAGCATGGAGAGGCTGATGAAATCGTTACCCATATCCCTCTGATTGTGAAATGGCCCGGGTGCGCAAAGGATGCTGTATCCCATGGCTTCCATTACAATGTGGATTTGCTGCCCACCCTGATCGATCTGATGGGCGGCGTACCGGAATTCAAATGCAACCGGGTGGTGGGCAAGCCCAATCCCGTGGAGTACGATGGCGAGAGCTTTGCCGACGCCATCCGCACAGGTGCCAGCGGCGGGCGGGAATACCTGGTGGTCAGCCAGTGTGCTCATGTATGCCAGCGGGGCGTCCGCTTTGGCGACTGGCTGTATCTGCGTACCTATCACGACGGCTATCATCTGACAGAAGATGAGGAGCTGTTCAATGTGGCAGAGGATCCTCATGAGCTCCACAACCTGGCAGAGGAAAGAAAAGAACTTTGCTATCAGGGCGCCTGGCTGCTGGAGCACTGGGTTGCTGAGCAGATGAAGAAGAATATCACGGAAACTTGTATTGATCCGCTGTGGAGCGTCATTCATGACGGCGGCCCCTTCCACTGCCGGGGGTATCTCAAGAGCTACTGCGCATATCTGGAGGAAACCGACCGGGCAGATTTGGCATCTCAGCTGCGGGAGAAGCATCCCAACGAGCTTCTGGAAAGCTATTGATGGTGGATATTATGAAAAAAAGGCCTCATATTATTATCTTTAACCCCGACGAAATGCGGGCAGATACCATGTCCCATTTGGGCAATCCCGCTGCAATGACACCGGTGCTGGATCATTTTGCGGCTGAGGAGGCAGTGTCTTTCCGGCACGCCTATTGCCAGAATCCTGTCTGTGTTCCCTCACGGTGTAGCTTTTTTACGGGCCTGTACCCCCATGTGAATGGCCATCGCACCATGGCGCACCTGCTCCATCCCGGCGAAACCTCACTGTTTCAGGAGCTGAAGGATGCCGGATACTATGTTTGGATGAATGACCGCAATGATCTGATTGCCGGTCAGATTCCCGGATGGGCGGAGAGCCATGCCTCCGAAATTTATTACGGTGGCCAGAAGAAGCTGGGCCCGGGGCCTGAGAACCCAGGGCTCCGGGGCAAGCCCGGGGACAAGAATTACTATTCCCATCTGGAGGGCAAGCTGCTGCTGAACGATGAGGGCATCAACTACACCGGCGACGACGAGGTGTTGGACGCAGCCATTGACCGGATTCGCAATCGTCCTGCCGACCAGCCCCTGTGTATGTTCCTGGGGCTCATGTTCCCCCACACTCCCTACCGGGTAGAGGAGCCATATTACTCTATGATTGACCGCAGCAGGCTGCCCCACCGGATTCGTCCCGAGGAATGTACCGGAAAATCCAAAATGATCCAGCAAATCCAAAAGAATGTGAATATGGGCGCATACACGGAAGATGACTGGGACGAGCTCCGGGCTATTTATTTAGGGATGTGCACGAAGGTGGACCGTCAGTTCGGCAAGCTGCTGCAGACGCTGAAAGACGAGGGCATCTACGACGACTGTGCCATATTCTTCCTCAGTGACCATGGTGACTTTGCCGGAGATTACGGCCTGGTTGAGAAGGCACAGAACAGCTTTGAAGAGTGCCTGACCAATGTGCCTCTGCTGGTGAAACCACCAAAGGGCTATGTTCTGGATGCCGGTATCAGCGACAGTTTGGTGGAGTTGGTGGATTTCTATGCCACCGCCATGGAGATGGCAGGCGTTGCACCTACCCACAGCCACTTTGGAAAAAGTCTGACAGGTGTTCTGGCTGACCGAAGCACCTGTGTCCGTCCTTTCGTCTGCTGCGAGGGTGGGCGCCTTCCCGGAGAAACACACTGCGACGAGTACCATAGCGCAGGGCCCAACGGAGCATCGACCAGCATTGTGTATTGGCCGAAAATGAAGGCTCAGGCCGATGACGAGGCCCACGCAAAGGGAGTCATGCTTCGCAATATGCGGTACAAGTATGTGTGCCGGATCACCGGAGAAGATGAGCTTTATGACCTTCAGGAGGATCCCGGCGAAACAACCAACCGCATTGCCGATCCCGCCTTGGCTGCGGTGCTGGCACAGATGCGCATTCAGCTGATGCGCTGGATGGTGGAAACAGCGGATGTCGTGCCCCTGAAGCGGGACGAGCGGTTTACCCCCGAAATGCTCTGGGCCAGAGTCCGTGGCCTGGTTCCGGAGAGGCATGAGCAGGAGGTTCGTCAGAAAATCGCCGAGGGCATCTCATTCCCCATGCTCATGGGCTACTGCCGCAGCCTACAGGAAAAGTAATCGCAGAAGTACGGATCAACGCTTCTGTTCATATCGGAATGCACATGAAGGAGGTAATTGCTATGATGCCACCAAAAGAGAATTTTCTGGAAGTAATCCGAAAAAATGGCAAGCCGCAGTATCTTCCGGCCTGCTATGATGCCTGCGTGCCGATTGGAGGAGATCCGGTATTCCAGTTTGTTCGGGGAAACCGGATTCGCGGAACGGAGTCCATTGACCGGTGGGGCACACATATTTCATTCCCGGCGGATGCCCCCGCCGCAGTTCCGCTTGTCACAGAACAGAACCAGGTTATTCAGGACCTGGAAAACTGGAGGGACTATGTTCGCGTTCCAGATCTGCGGGGGAATTGCAGCGCCGGGTGGGAAAGTGTCCAGGAGGAAAAAGCAGCCGTTGACAGCAGCAAGTATCTGACCATTTCCATCATGGGAACCGGTATTTTTGAGCAGCTTCATATGTTAATGACCTTTGAGAACACCCTGATGGGTTTCCTGGAATACCCGGAGCAGATGCATGAGCTGATTGCTGCCATTACCGAGTACCGACTGGAGTATATGAAGCTGCTTGTGGAAAACCTGCATCCGGATATGATTGTATCCCATGATGATTTTGGCAGCAGAACTTCTCTCTTTATGTCCCCGAATACCTGGCGGGAGTTCTTTAAGGAGCCCTATCGGAAGCTGTATCGCTACCTCCATGAAAACGGCGTGATTGTAATGCATCACGCAGACTCTTTCTGCGAGCCCATCGTGGAGGATCTTGCAGAAATCGGTGTAGATATCTGGCAGGGGGTGCTGCCCACCAACAATATCCCGGCCATGACAGAAAAGCTGCAGGGCAGAATGGCGCTGATGGGAGGGATTGACTCCATTATCGATCGGGAAGATGTTCCGGAAGACGAAATCCGGGAAGAAGTGCGCCGTGCGTTGAGGGAATATGGAGATTTGCCGCATTTTATTCCAAGCATCACCTACGGTGGACCCGGCACGATTTATCCCCAGGTAGAGCCGGTAATCATTGATGAGATCCACCGGTGGAATCGGGAAAAGTACGGTATTTGATGAGATGCTTCTGATGTGATCCACGGAAGCGGGAAAAGACTGCCGCCAGCAGCCGCAAAACATGTTCGGCTCCGGCTTCCTTCAAAATCGAATAGTCGGTTTTTCAACATTTTTCGTCTTTCAAATTAATAGACAGGCGCGAGCATTCGCAATATAATAGCGTACAGATAAGGAATTTAGGGCAGAAGTGCCAGATAATTCAACTTAGGAGGAGGGGTTCAAACCCATGCCGGAAAAAGGAAAAGTCTTAGTTGAAGTCAAAGACATGTGCAAGAACTTCGGCGTGACCATTGCATTGTCCCATGTGGATTTTGTGGTCAAGACAGGAGAAATCCGGGGACTGATCGGAGAAAACGGATCCGGCAAGTCGACGGTTTCTTCCATCATCGCGGGCATCCAGCCTGCCAGCAGCGGTGAAATGTTCTATGAAGGAAAGCCATGGAAGCCCAAGGATGTCCTGGAGGCCCAGGCCGCCGGTATCGGCATGATCGTGCAGGAGGCCGGCACCATCTCCAACATTTCCGTTGCGGAAAACATCTTCCTCGGTAACTACCAGAAATTCAAAAAAGGCCCCATCATCAACAAGAAGGCCATGATCGCGGAGGCAAAAAAGGCCCTGGAAAAAATCGGTGTTACGAGCATCAATCCCGCCCTGCCCGCCCGGATGTATGATATGCAGGAGCGCAAGCTGGTGGAGATTGCCAAGTGCGTGTACAACGATCCCCAGCTGCTGATTGTGGATGAGACCACCACCGCACTGAGCCAGCACGGCCGTGACATCATCTACAAGATCATGCACGACATGGCGGATTCCGGCAAGGCGGTAATGATCATCAGCCACGACCTGAACGAAATGATGGAGCACTGCGACACCCTGACGGTTCTCCGAGACGGCGTCATCATCGACAACATCGCCCGGAAGGATTTCGACCCCGACGACATCAAGAAAAAGATGGTTGGCCGGGAGCTCAGCGGCAAGTACTACCGGGACGACAACGACGGCTACAGCGACGAGGTGGTGCTCCGGGCCGAGTGCATCACCACCATGCACGATCTGCTCTGCCTGGACCTGGAGCTGCACAAGCAGGAGATTCTGGGCATCGGCGGTCTGAGCGACTGCGGCATGCACACCATCGGCCGGGCGCTGTACGGTCTTGACGAGGTTGTGGACGGTCAGGTTGTGCTGACAAAGGACGGCACGGTGATCAAAAATGCCGAGGTTGCCTTCAAGCACGGCATGGGCTACGTCTCCAAGAACCGGGATACCGAAAGCCTGGAGCTGAATGCCTCCATCTACAACAACATCGCTTCCACCGGCTATGATAAGAACGCTGTGGGCCCCTTCATCAGCCGCCACAAGGAAAAAGCCTATGTGGACAAGCAGGTCAAGGCGCTGATGATCAAGTGCCAGGGCGCTTACCAGCCCGTCCGGGCCCTGTCCGGCGGCAACAAGCAGAAGGTTGTCTTCGGCAAATGGATTGCGGATGATCCCGATATCCTGATTCTGGACTGCCCCACCCGGGGTGTGGACATCGGCGTCAAGGCGGCCATGTATCAGCTGATTTATGAAATGAAGCAGCGGGGCAAGTCCATCATCATGATCAGTGAGGAACTGCCCGAGCTGATCGGTATGTGCGACCGCCTGCTGATCGTCCGTGACGGCCAGGTCTCCGGCGAGTTCTTCCGCAAGGACGGCTACGACGACCGGGCGCTGATTGAGTACATGATTTAAGGAGGGACGGAAAATGAGTAATCCCGCAGCTTCCGCGGCTCCGAAAAAAGAGCTGAACCTGACCCTGGGCGAACGGATTGAGATTGTCCGTACCCACCGCTACTTTCTGGCAATTTTCCCCTTCGCGATTCTGGCCCTGATGATTCTGGGCTTCGGCATCGCCACCAATGGCCGGTTCTTTACCCCGAGAGTGCTCAAGGGTATCTTTGGCCAGGCAATTCTGATCGGCACCTGTGCCACCGGTGTTGCCTTCATCTACTCCAACGGCAACCTGGATATCTCCATCGGCGCCATCCTTGGCTTGGCGGCTACCCTGGGTGTCAAAGCCTTCACCGCCTCCAATTCCGTGTTTGTGTTTGTGGGCGTTACCATGCTGGTTGCGGTTGGCCTGATGCTCTTCAACTGCACCATGAGCGTCATCTGCCACATCAAGACCATCACCGTCGCCATCGTTGTGACCCAGATTTACAACTCCATCACCACGGTGATCATCGGCGGTGCCGGTAAGCTGGACATCCCCTACGAAGTGGCAAAGGGAATGGAAAACGCCAATTTCCGCTATATCGCATTTATCCTCTACTTTATCTTCTGCCTGCTGGTCTACCACAAGACCTCCGTGGGCCGCACCCTCCGCTTCCTGGGCGGCAATGAGAACTGCGCCAGGCAGACCGGCATGAGCAATTCCAAGGCAACCTACATCAGCTTCCTGATGACCGGTATCGGCGTGGGCCTGGCTGGTGTGTTCAGCGTCATCGATGTGGCCGCCGTCAGTGTGGAAACCGGCAACGGCCTGGGCATGGATGTGATGCTGGCAACGGTTCTGGGCGGTATGTCCATCTTCGGCGGTGCCCGTTCCAATTCCTACGCCGGCTTCATCGGCGCGCTGACCGTGGCGGCTCTGAACAAGGGACTGCTGATGGTGGGCGTGTCCTCCGCCCTGATTCAGGGCATCCGGGGCGTGATCTTCCTGATTCTGGTCTACCTGAACTCTGACCGCCAGAAGCTGCTGCCCTCCCGCGTCCAGTTCTAAGAAGTAAAAAACCGCGTTTGCGGTAAAATAATGAAAAAGGAGAAACAATCATGAAGAAACTATCCCGCCTTCTTTCCCTGTGCTTGGCCCTGGTAATGGTCTTGGGCTGCATCGCTGTCACTGCAAAAACCGCTTCCGCCGCTGACAAGAAGTTTGTCATCGGCATTGCTGAAGCCCAGGCCAACGACGAGGTTACCAACCGCCGTGCCTACTTGGAAAACTACATCGCTCCCAACTACAATGTGAAGTTCATCTTCTCTGAAGTCCTGAAGGACGATGCCGCCACCAAGGAATTCATTGAGAACTGCCTGGATGCCGGTGTGGATGCCATCATTGACATGAAGAGCTCCACCGCCCAGATGGCCCGCCTGTGCGAGGAAGAGGGCGTTTACTACATCAACAACGGCAACTACAAGTCCAGCCCCGATCTGTATGAAAATGAGCTGCCCATGTACGGCGGCTGCACCGGCGCCAACAACGCCCAGGTTGGCGCGCTGTTCCATGACTGGCTGAGCGAAAACGCCTCTGAGGACGGCGCCGAGGGCTTCTTGGTTTCCACCTCTCTGGCTTCCTCCGGCAACACCCAGCACATTGAGATCACCCGTGCGGTTCTGGAGGGGCTGCAGGAAAAGTACGGCCTGACCTACGTTAAGACCATTGACGAGCTGATTGCCACCGCTGAAACCTCCAATGCCGAAAACGACAAGGGCATTCTGATCACCCTGTACCCCGGCTCCCCCAACAAGGAAACCTGGCTGCCCGGCATCTCCACCCTGCTGCAGTCCGGTAAGTACGCTGTGTTCATGAGCTCCGGACAGACCTACAACCAGTCCGCTCAGGTGGTTGCTGAGGTGGAGAAGGCCTTTGGCATCGATATCAAGGTTGCTTCCATCGGCGCTCTGGGTACCACCCTGACTACCGCCTTCAACACCCAGGATCCCAGCGGCAATCCCAGCGTCAACCTGATCGCCGTGAAATCCGTTTCCTGCATGACCGCCACCATGTTCGCTGCTGCCTACAACTGCCTGACCGGTCACCTGGAGCAGGGCTGCCGGAATGCCGATGGCACCCACCCCTACTACACCTTCGGCTTCATCGCCATTCAGAGCCCCGAGGAGCTGGCCACCACCGGCACCTGGGACAACCGGGATACCAACAGCTGGATTGCCGATACCAACTTCGTTGACCAGATGCTGGTTGAGAAGAACCCCAACGCAACCCCCGAGACCATCAATGAGCTGATGGGCCAGGTTGACTACGAACACATCACCGAGTGGATGAACGCTCGCTAATCCTCTAACTGGAAGCGGATCCGGTTTCCGCATCAAAAAAGGAGTGTTGAACATGAGCAAATGGCAGGCATTTCAGAAAAAACATGTGCTGCTTGCAAATACCCTGTTTACAGCCGCCGTTCCCTTTACGGTGTGGCTGGTAATGGAAATCCTGAATTATACACTTACCGGTGTACATACCATGAACTCTGTGGTTGACTGGACGGCTTTGATGCGGAACCTGGTTTCTTCCTTCTGCTTCGCTCTGGGTCTGAACTGCAACCTTCCCGTTGGCCGTATGGATACCTCCACCGGCTCCCAGATGTTCCTGGCCTGCATCATCGGCGGCAACCTGGCCCTGTCCTGGAACCTGGGCGGTGTGGGCGTGCTGGTGTTCAGTATGCTGGTTGGTATGCTGGCAGGCGGCTTCGTGGGCTTCCTGTTCATCAATCTGCGCATCCTGCCCATGGTGCTGGGCCTGGGCATCTCCCTGGTGTTCGAGTGCATTTCCTTCAGCGCCAATAACCAGCAGGGCCTGAACCTCTTCGGCAAGCCCGGCGTGGGCATCCTGTCCGAGGCATGGTTCATTGTGCTGGTGACACTGATCATTATGGCTGTAATGACCTTCCTGTTCCAGTACAGCTCCTTCGGCTTCAATCGCCGGGCCATTCAGGGCAACCAGAAGCTGGCCAATGACTCCGGCATCAACATCTATGTCAACGCGGTTCTGTGCTACATTGCCGCCGGTGCCCTGGTTTCCGTGGCAGGTGTCTTCGATACCGCCTACAAGAGCAATCTGGTTCCGGTTCTGGGCATGAACTCCAACTCCACGGTGTTTGCCAATATGTTCCCCATGGCGGTGGGTGTGTGGCTGGCAAAGAAGTCCAACCCCGTCATTGGCATCCTGGCCGGTGCCCTGTCCGTTCAGTTCCTGTCCATGGGTCTGGCAAAGTTCACCAGCATTGGCCTGAGCAACTACATGCAGACCTGCATCCGTTACTCCGTGTGGCTGGTATTCATGATCTACCGCATGAACGAGGATAAGATTCAGTACTACAAGGATAAGAAGGCCAGAATCGCTCTGGCAAAGCAGACCCGTGCACAGCGCGCTGCTGCCACTGTGTAATCTGATACTATTCTTTAATTAAAACCTCACAATCTTTCCGGTCTGATTTGTGCAAAACTGCGTTGTCGTCTTTGCTGGGCGTCAGCCCAGCTTCATCCTCCGCCTTGTTTTTCGCAAATCATCCTCGGAAATCTTTGTGAACTTTTAATCAAAGTCTAGTATGAAATAATGAAGGCGGCGGCAAAGCAATTTGCCGCTGCTTTTTTCAAGAGGAGCTTGCAATATGAAAAGACCGAATATTCTGATGATTATGGCGGATCAGATTCGCCTAAAGACCCTCCAGGGCATGGGAGACGAAATTCCCACCCCAAATCTGGCTAGACTCATGGGCAAAAGCCTTGTTTTCACCCAAGCGGTCTGCTCCTGTCCCTTATGTACCCCCAGCCGGGCCTCCCTGGCTACGGGGAAATATCCCAGCCGCTGCGGCGTCCCCATCCACGATGCCGTGCTTTCCTACGAGGAAAGCACCTATTACCAGCTGCTCCGGAAGTCCGGCTACCGGGTTGGGATGGCCGGAAAGAGCGATCTGCACAAAAAAGACAAGCACTGCGGCATCCACGGAGATACCCCCCAGATGTATCACTATGGCTTCACCGATCCCTTTGAAACAGAGGGAAAAATGAACAGTGCCTGGTTCAGCATTGACAGCAACGGCAAAAAGCAGCTTGCGGGCCCCTATCAGCATTACCTGGAAGCTCACGCCCCCGGGAGCCTGGAAGCGCTGAATGCCGATTATAAACAATATATGCGGAAGGATCCCCGCTACCGTGCCGCCCCCAGCGTGCTGGAGGGAGAGCACTTTCTGGATCATTTCATCGGACGGGCCGCCTGTGATTGGCTGGAGCATGTCCAGGATGAGGAGCCCTGGCATTACTTCGTCAGCTTTGCCGGGCCCCATAACCCCTGGGATCCTCCCAAGGAAGAATTTGACAAGTACAAAGATACCCTTTTCCCCGCTCCGATTGCGGACAATCTGGAAAACAAGCCGGAATGGATCAAAAAGCGGGCCGCAGAGCAGACCGGCGGGATGACCGAGGAGCTGATGCAGAACATGAAGCGTTGCTACGCAGGCAGCGTGAACGTGGTGGACTACTGGGTGGGCCAGCTTCTGGATGTTCTGGAGCGCCGGGGTCTGGCGGAGAACACCGTGGTGATCTTCTGCGCTGACCATGGGGAGCTGCTGGGCGACCACGGCCTTGTGGAAAAGAGCGCCATGTATGAAACCAGCGTCCGCATTCCCCTGGTAATCCACACCCCCGGGATGACCCGGAGAGTCGATACCCCCGCCATGGCACAGCTCATGGATCTGGCTCCCACCTGCCTGGAGCTGGCGGGGGTACGCTACAACGATCAGGATATGGATGCCGTCAGCCTGATGCCCCTGCTGGAAAATCCGGAGCGCACCGACTGGAATCCCCATACGCTTCAGATTTCTGAGCTTTCCAACTGCCAGATGGTCTACGACGGACGGTATAAATGGATTCGCAACTGGAATGACCTGTATGAGCTTTATGACCTACAGCAGGACCCCCAGGAGCTGCACAATCTGATTCACGAGTGTCCCGAAATCTCTGCCCGAATGGCAGCACTGACCTACCGCCATTGATTTAATTAGGAGGGTAACCAATATGAAGGCTATCATGGTGATGTTTGACTCCCTGCGCCGGGATCTGCTGTCCTGCAACGGAGGCCCGATTCCCACCCCGAATTTTGAACGGCTGTGCACCAGAGCAGCCACCTTTGACCGCAGCTATGTGGGCAGTCTGCCCTGTATGCCCGCCCGGCGGGAGCTGCACACCGGACGCTACAACATGCTCCACCGGGATTGGGGCCCCATCGAGCCCTTTGACGATTCCATGCCCCAGATTCTCAAGGAGCATGGCATCCACACCCACCTGACCACCGACCACTACCACTATATCGAGGATGGCGGCTGCACCTACCACAGCCGCTACTCCACCTGGGAATGCTACCGGGGCCACGAGAGCGACACCTGGATTGCGGACCTCTCTCCCAAGCCTACGGAGTTTGCCCCCTGTCTGATGGATGCGGAGCAGGCCACCGGCACCCTGCGGGCCATGCGGAAAAAGGGCGGCTGGCAGAATGCGGCCAACCGCACCCGGCTGAAAACCAACGCGGACTACCCCATGCACGAAACCTTCGACAACGGTCTGGACTTCCTGGATCGGAACGGGAAATACGACAACTGGTTCCTCCAGATCGAAACCTTTGATCCCCACGAGCCCTTCAATTCCCCCAAGGATTTTGAGAGGCGGTATTTCAGCCCCGACGAAACCGATCTGCCCGACTGGCCTCCCTACGGCAAGAACAACGTGGACGACACCGCCGTACGGAAGATGCGGGAGAAATATTTCGCCCTGACGGAGTTCTGCGATCAGCAGCTGGGCCGGGTGCTGGACAAAATGGACGAGCTGGAGCTGTGGAAGGACACCATGCTGATTGTGAACACCGACCATGGCTTCTTCCTGGCAGAGCACGGCTGGTGGGGCAAGGGCCCCATGCCCAACTACGAGGAGCTGGTGCACACCCCCCTGTGGATCTGGGATCCCCGGTGCGGCGCGGCCAATGTCCGCAGAAAGGCCCTGGTGCAGACCATCGACCTGGCCCCCACGCTGCTGGACTTCTTCGGGGTGGAGATTCCCAAGGACATGAAGGGCAAGCCCCTGGGCGGCGCCTGCGCCGATGACACCCCGGTGCGCAAATACGCCATGCTGGGCTATCACGGAGCCCCTCTCAGCGTCACCGACGGCGACACCATCCTCATGCGGGCGGTGCAGGATTACAGCACCCCGGTCTATGAGTACACCCACATGCCCACCCATATGCGGGCCATGTTCTCCATGGAGGAGATGAAGACCATGACGGTGCATCCCGGCTTCTCCTTCACCAAGGGCGCCCCCGTGATGAAGATTGCCTGCACCCCCAACCCCCGGTTCACCAACGCCCAGGGGGGCAAGGATCTGATGTTCGATCTGGTAAACGATCCCCACCAGAACGCCCCCATTGAGGACGAAGGCAAGAAGGCGGAGCTGCTTTGCGCCATGCAGGCCATTTTTGAGGAGAACGAAGCCCCCCAGGAAGCTTACGCCCGGTATGGTCTCACCGCCCCCCGGCAGTAAGGGAGCGCCGATATGCTTTCGACACTGCTGCTTGTGATTGCGGGGGGTGCCGGGGTGGCCCTTGCGGTGTGGCTGTATCACCGCCGCCGGAAGGATCAGCACCCGGGGCTGCCCACCGACCCCTTGGCGGACTATTTTATTCACGACGACGAATCCGTTTGACAGGAGAGCGATAGAAAATGATCGATTTAAGAGCAAAGCCCTTTTATCTGGATGAGGAAGCAATTGCCTGGGTCAATGCCACCCGGGACGGCATGACGGTGGAGGAAAAGGCCGGACAGCTGTTCTGTGTGCTGTTCAAGGAGGCCAAGCCCTCGGAATTTGACTATGTGTACAGCATCCTCAAGCCCGGCGGCTGCATGTACCGTGTGGTTTCCACGGACACCGCCATTGATGCCAGCACCGAGCTGGCCCGCAGAAGCCATATCCCCCTGCTGATTGCCGCCAACCTGGAAAAGGGGGGCAACGGCATCATCTCCGAGGGCACCCTGGTGGGCTCCCCCATGGAGATTGCCGCCACGGACGATGTGGAAATGGCCGCAAAAATGGCCCGGGTTTGCGCCAGAGAAGCAGGCGCGGTGGGAGCCAACTGGGCCTTTGCCCCCATCATTGACATCGACAGCAATTTCCGCAATCCCATCACCAACACCCGCACCTTCGGCAGCGACCCCCAGCGGGTGCGGGATATGGGGCAGGCTTATGTGAAGCGGATTCAGGAGCTGGGCTTTGCCGCCTCCATCAAGCACTTCCCCGGGGACGGCCAGGACGAGCGGGATCAGCATCTGGTGACCTCCATCAACGATATGGACTGCGACACCTGGATGCAGACCTACGGCGAGGCTTACAAAGCCGGAATCGAAGCCGGCGCTCTGACTGCCATGGTGGGCCACATCATGCAGCCCGCCTGGACAAGGAAGCTGAATCCCGAAATCAAGGATGAGGACATCATGCCCGGCACCCTGAGCCGGGAGCTGATGCAGGGCCTGCTCCGGGGCGTTCTGGGCTTCAACGGCCTGATCTGCACCGATGCCACCACCATGGCGGGCTACACCCTGGCCATGAGCCGCCGGGACGCGGTGCCCGAGAGCATCGCCCGGGGCGCGGATATGTTCCTCTTCGCCCGGAACCTGGAGGAGGACTACGGCTTCATGCTGGAGGGCATCCGCCGGGGCATCATCACCCCGCAGCGGCTGGACGAGGCCGTGACCCGCATTCTGGCGACAAAAGCCGCCCTGGGACTGCATAAGCAGCGCAAACCCCTAGACAAGGCAGCCGCCAAGGAAATCATCGGCTGCCCCCAGCACAAGGCCTGGGCCATGGAGTGTGCCGACAAGGCCATCACCCTGGTGAAGGAGCAGCCAGGTGTCCTGCCCATTACCCCGGAGCGCTACAAGCGGATTCTCTTCTACAGCGTGGAGCCCGCCGGCGGCGGCGAGGGCAACTACAAGGTGCTGCCCGCCTGCGCCAAGCTCCGGCAGATGCTGGTGGAGGAGGGCTTCGAGGTGGAGGATTTCGTCCCCCAGCCCTACGGCGAGGGCTTTACCACCAAGTACATGGATGTGGTGAACAATTACGATCTGATTCTGTATGCCGCCAACCTGTCCACCAAGTCCAACCAGACGGTGGTGCGCATTGAGTGGAAGCAGCCCATGGGTGCGGACTGCGGCCATTACATCAACAGCATTCCCACGGTGTTTGTGTCCCTGGAGAACCCCTATCACCTGATCGACTTCCCCCGGGTCAAGACCTATATCAACTGCTACAGCAACAACGATGCCTGCCTGCATCAGCTGGTGGAGAAGCTGACGGGCCGCAGCACATTCAAGGGGATTAACCCGGTGGATCCCTTCTGCGGCAAATGGGATGCCCATCTGTAAAGGGAGGGTGTACCGATGGAACAGATTTCCTGGACGCAGAATGGCGTGAGACAGGTGTGGAAGCTGCTGCCTGGCGGCACCATTGGCACCCTGGCGGACTGTATCCTGGAGCAGGAAGCCAAAAAGGATCAGGCAGGCATTGAGAAAATCCTTGCAATCCGCAGCGGCGATATCCAGAAGGTCCGGGCCATTCAAAGGGTAGAGGGGGTGGACATCACCCGGGAGCCCATTTCCCAGAGCCTTCACGACCTGCATGGCATCCCTGTTACGGTGTTCCGCCCGGAGCGCCCGGCGGAGGATCGCCCCTGTGTGATCTTCTTCCACGGCGGCGGCTGGCAGTACGGCGGAACCCGGATCATCGCTCCCGCCTGCCGGTATCTGGCAGAACAGGCAGATGCCGTGGTGGTCTCCCCGGAATACCGGCTGGCACCGGAACACAAATGGCCCGCCGGGCCCCAGGATCGCTGGGATACCCTGCTGTGGGTGTATGACCGGGCTGAGGAGCTGGGTATCGACTCCAAGCAGGTATTCGTATGCGGGGACAGCGCCGGCGGCAATCTGGCTGCCCTGTGCAGCCACCGGGACCGGGATGAGGGAACATGCCGCATTGCCGGACAGATTCTCTACTATGGGGCGCTGGCTGTGGGAGATCCCGTGGGACTGCCGGGCTACAGCTTTACACTGAATGATTACATCATGGAGGATTCCGCCCGGGAGCAGCTGATTCCCCGGATTCAGGCACTGTACAACGCCAGCAAGCGCACCCATCCCAGCTATCTGCCGGAGGGGGGTGACGGCAAAAACAGCGCCGTATCTCCCCTGTGGGACAGCCGTTTCGATCAGCTTCCTCCAACCCTGCTGATTACCGCCCAATACGACTACCTGACCCAGCAGAGCCGTACCTATGCAGCCCGGCTGGCCGAAGCGGGTGTGCCGGTGACCTGGATGAACTACTGCGGCATGACCCATGCCTTTGTGGATCGGGTGGGGGTGTTCCCCCAGGCGGACGACAGCCTGCGGGAGGCAGCGGCATTCATAAGGAGAACCCATGGATAAAAAGCTTGCCCTTCGCTGGCTGGTTTTTATCGCCGGTCTGCTGGTGCTGGCGCTGGGCATTACCCTGAACACCAAAACCGGGCTGGGGGTTTCTCCCATTATTTCCGTGGCATTTGTGGCCTCCCAGCTGGGCGGCTGGAGCATCGGCAATACGACCCTGGTGGCGTACATTGTCTTCATGCTGATGCAGCTGGCGCTGAAAGGGAAGAAATACCGGGCCTGGGATTTGCTCCAGCTGCCTCTGAGCATCATCTTCACCAGATTTATGAACCTGTTCTCTGACCGCATTCCTGTCCAGACCCAGCTGCCGGGACAGCTTTTTATGCTGCTGCTTGCCATCATTCTCACCGGTATTGGCGCGGCCATGAGTTTGGATATGCGGCTGATTCCCAACCCCGGGGACGGAATCGTGCAGGCCATCTCGGATTTCACCGGGAAAGAGATGGGCCTGTGCAAAAACTGGTTTGATGGTACAATGGTGGCCTTGGCGCTGATTCTTGCCCTTGTTGCCCAGCAGCGGGTCATCGGCGTGGGCATCGGAACCCTGGCGGCGATTCTGGGCATTGGAAGAGTCATTGCACTGTTTAACAAACTGTTTCTGAACAAGCTCCGGGAGGCCTCGGGGTTGGTTTGATCGAAAGGAGAAAAGCATGAATCGTTTTCAAGGTGTCATTTTTGATCTGGACGGCGTGATCTGCTTCACCGACGAGTATCACTACCTGGCCTGGAAGGCCATGGCGGACTCCATCGGCGTGGAATTTGACCGCACCATCAACAACCGTTTGCGGGGCGTTTCCCGCATGGCTTCTCTGGATATCATTCTGGAAAAGAGCACCGTTTCCTATTCCCCAGAGGGAAAGGATGCCCTGGCAACCAAGAAGAATGATCTGTACAAGGAATATCTGAAGCAGATGTCCACCAAGGATCTGAGCGAGGAAGTGAAATCCACCCTGGATGCTCTGCGCCGGAATGGACACAAGCTGGCCATCGGCTCTTCCTCTAAAAACACCCCCTTCATCCTGAAGCAGATCGGTTTGGAGGGCTTCTTCGATGCGGTGTCCGACGGCAACAACATCACCCATTCCAAGCCCGATCCCGAGGTGTTCCTGAAGGCAGCCCAGTTTCTGGGGCTGGAGCCCAGGGACTGCCTGGTGGTGGAGGATGCGGTGTCCGGTGCGGAAGCCGGTCACCGGGGCGGATTTATGGTTGCCTGTGTGGGGGATGCTGCCGAAGTTGGCGCGGGAGACTTCAACATGAAGACCATTACCCAGCTGGTGGACATCGCCAGAGGCTGATTTTGAAAGGAAGTCTTAGGGTATGCCATTTTTGCAGTCCGCATTGTTTGGAATTGTCAGCTTTCTGGCTTCTGTCGTCGGTGCCATCTGCGGCATCGGCGGCGGCGTGATTATCAAGCCCACCCTGGATCTGTTCGGCTGGGCAAGCGTGTCCACCATCAGCTTTCTGTCGGGCTGCACGGTGCTTTCCATGAGCTGCTACAGCGTGGGAAAATCCATGCTGTCCGGAGAAAAGAGCGTGGACTTGAAAACCGGAACTCCCTTAGCCATTGGCGCGGCGGTGGGTGGTGTTGTGGGAAAGCAGATGTTTTCCGCCATCAAGGCCATGTCTCCCAACCCCAGCCTGGTGGGCGGCGTACAGGCCATCTGCCTGGCAGTCATCACCATTGGAACCTTCGTCTATACCCTGTACAAAAGCCGGATTCAAACAAAGCAGGTCACTTCTGCGGCGGTTTGTCTGGCAATCGGCTTTGTGCTTGGAATCATGTCCAGCTTCCTGGGCATCGGCGGCGGCCCCATCAACCTGGTTGTGCTGTACTACTTCTTTAGTATGGATACAAAAACAGCGGCTGCCAACAGTCTGTACATCATTCTGTTCAGCCAGATCACCAGCCTGATCACTACCCTGATTACCAAAACAGTGCCGGAATTCACCCTGGTTACCCTGGTGCTGATGGTTGCCGGCGGCATCCTGGGCGGTGTGGTTGGCCGGATCATCAACAAGAAGATCGACAACAAAGCGGTGGAAAAGCTATTTCTGTGCCTGATGGGGATCATTATTTTCATCAGCCTGTGGAATACCTACCGGTATCTGGTGATCGGAGCATAGCATGAGGAAAACCTAGCCCCGGAGCCATCAACTCCGGGGCCGAGTTTATCGATTTCGTTTTCTCGATGCAATTTCTGCCTGGGCAATTTTTTTCATTCGGGGCAATGCGTAGTCCAGCAGTGTTTTGAAGGAAGTGCAGTAATAGTTGTGGCTTCCGGTTTCGTCCGTATACCAATCGTTCTTGCAGCCGCCGTTACAAATGCGGCGATGGGGGCAAGCGGCACATTCCGGTGGCTTTACTGTTCCCCAGCGAAGGAATTCGGCAGCCTTTTCGCTTTCGGCCAGCCGGGCGATGGGCGTTTCTTGCAGATTGCCGATTTTCCAGCGATCCAGCACGAAAAAGTCACAGGGGTAGGCGGAACCGTCACCCTCGATAACCAGATAGGAGCCGCATTTTCCGCAGGTTGCGCAGGTGCTGGCGCCGTCTCCCAGCAGGATGTGGATGTAATCGTCAAACAACCGGACGCTGTGATAGTCCCCGGTGCTCCAGTCCTGGTACCACAGGTCGAACACCCGGCAGAGGAATTTACCGTAAACCTCCGGTGTCAGTGACCAGGGTTCCTGCCCGCGTTGGTGTCCAATGGGATCCAGGCAGGCGATGAACTGAATGAAGCGGAAGCCCAGGTTTTTCAGACCTCTGTATGCCTGCTCCGGGTGATTGGCGCATCGCCCAGTGACGACACAGAGTGCATTATATTCCACCTTGTGTTTTTCCAGCAGCGATTTTGCGGTCAGAACCCGCTTCCAGGTTCCTTCCCCGCTGACATCTACCCGGTGCGCCTCGTGGACATCCCGAAAGCCATCCAGAGAAAGTCCCACCAGGAAGCCTTCCTCTTTGAAGAACCTGACCCAGTCCTCATCGAGCAGGGTGCCATTGGTCTGGATTGCGTAGTGGATTCGCACCCCGGGTCGGCGGTATTGCTTCACCATTGCTACAAAATGGCGAAAATAGGGGAGCCCCGCAACCGTGGGTTCGCCCCCCTGAAAGGCAAAGCTAACCATTCCATCCGGATCAACTGCCTCAAACACCTGACAGATCAGCGTATCCGCCAGCTCCTCCTGCATGATCCCCATACTGTGCTGGGTACGGTTCTGTGCTTCATCCTCATAAAAACAGTATTTGCAGCGCAGATTGCACAAGCTGGAAGCAGGCTTAATCAGTAGGTTAACAAATTTCATTGGGTTCCGTCCTTTGTCTTTTTTTACTATTATACAGTTGAACAGCAAAATGTACAAGGTATTTTTTCCTGAAAGAGGGAAAAAACGATTGACTTCATAGGAAGAAATTTTGGAGGGATTTAATTGAAACAGCCAGATATCTTGTTTTTCATGTCCGACCAACACACTCCCTGCTATTCAGGGTTTGAAGGAAAAAATGTGGATACCCCCGCCATGGATACGCTCTGCAGAGACGGAACACGATTTGCCCAGGCCTATTCAACCTGCCCGCTGTGCGTTCCCGCTCGCCTTGCCATGCTCAGCGGATTGCGTCCGGCGAAAACCGGCATCTTTACCCTGGATGACGCGCTGCCGGATATGACCCCAACGTTCCTCCACTACCTTGTGGAGCTGGGCTATGAAACGGTACTGATTGGCCGGATGCATTTTGTGGGCGCAGACCAGCGGCATGGCTTCACCAAAAGAATCGCCGGAGATATGACCCCCACCAGCTGGAATGCGCCAAGAAAGCAGCTTGAAGAAGACCGTGGCGTCCATATGCGCTGCTTCGGTGAACCATGCTGCACAGCGGTTGTGGGTGGCGGAGAATCCCCGACACAATACTACGACAGCTATGTGATAGATGCCGCGCTGAACTATCTGTCCGAGGAGCACGAAAAGCCCCAGTTTATTATGGTTGGTCTATACGGCCCTCATTTCCCTTATGTCGCACCAAAGGATTTGTATTTAAAGTATCGGGAGAGGGTGGTGCTGCCCGCCTCTTTCTATGATCCTTGCCCTACCCCAGTGCTGGCACGGCATCATCAGAATGTGAGCGAGGATCTGGCTCTGGGCATTCAGGCTGCATACTGTGCCATGATTGAGCAGCTGGACAGCAGACTCGCAAAGGTGCGCAGTGCATTTGACAGTTATTGTGAGAGAAAAGGAAACGGCCGGTTGTTTTTGTATACCTCCGACCACGGCGACCAGTGCGGTGACCGCAGTATGTTTGCCAAATCCACCTTCTATGAAAAATCCGCAAAGATTCCTCTGATCCTCGCCGGAGATGGGATCGAAGCCGGTGCAGTTTGCAACACGCCCGTGAGTATCATGGACATTGGCCCTACGCTGCTGGAGTATGTAGGCGCACAGCCAATGTTGGATGTAGACGGTGTCAGCGCCGCCCCCGCCCTTCGCGGCCTTGAGATCCCGGAGCATCCGGTATACGGCGAATTCCTGGAGCGGGAAAGTATGCAGATGCCGGCACACAGCTATTGCTTCATGATCCGCAGCGGTAATTATAAATATATGAACTTCGCCGATGATCCCGACTGTGAGTTGCTTTTTGATGTAATCAACGATCCGGAAGAACGAATCAACCTTGCGGAAAGCAGCCCGGTGCTGCTGTCAGCGATGCGTGCTTTGGCGGCGAAGCACGCAATGCCGGAGCAGGCAGTTCGGCTGCAAGATCAGCACACGCGCTTCAACAAGCTATGGAAAGCCTATGAAAGCGCCTGTGAAGGAAGCTTTGATGTGGAGCGTTGGGGGAACACTCCGCCCCAGGCAAGAGAGTACCCAGAAATCTGCCTAAAAAATGAAAACCTGAAAATGCTCAGCAAAAAATAATCCAGCTCAGCCAGACATCCATACATTCCCTGCAAAGCGGAACACCACGCCGGAAAGAGCGTGGTGTTCCGTTCTTATTTAATACCTTTAGAAAGAGAAACCGCCCTAATCAGCTAGATGATACCCTTTCAAATTCTGCCTCGAGAAATGGGCGTGTTGCATTTTGCAAAAAAATAAAGTATAATAAACTGGTATATTTGGCACAGTTTCACTTAGGAAGGAGGAAATCGCTTTGACTGCACTGATCATGACGCAAGATGCGCAATTTGCTGAAAAAATCCGTGGAATCATCGAACAGAAACACCGTGATTTTGACGAGGTCTGTATCTTCCCTGAGATCCCCGATGTCCCATCCCTGAAAATCAATCCGAAGGGATGTCTTCTCCTCTGGGATTGCACATTGCCGGAAACACCAATAGCCCTGGTGAATCAACTAATCAAGTATAAAATTATCTATTCCGTCATTCTCTTCGTTCAAAAGGAAACTTGCGACTGGCTCCGTAAGGGCATGGAGATTCAGGCCTCCGATGTTCTCAACAGGGAGATTTTAGAAGCGCCATTGGATGCTGCGATCCGAAAGGCGGAGGGAGAGCTCCATGAAAAATGGATTGTTGCCATGAAATTGAAGACGTTCCGACAGGTTCGGTTTGCAGTGGTCGGTGGTGTGATGCGGGGAATGCTGATGCATTCGCCCAATTTAGTGGATCTGGAGATGCTTCAGGAACTGGGGCAGGTTCCTTGGGTAAACAGACCCGGATGGCTGATAATGATTCATCTGACAAACCGGGCGGAACATCCGGAAATGGAGCGTACAATGATCAGCAGTGCCATAGGCAACATTACGGAGGAGATATTTCTTCCGCTGAACGAGATGCGTGCCATGGCTTGGATGGGGGATGATTTGTTTGCTCTTTTTTTACAGAACCGCGGTGGGATCGAACCGGAAAGAATCAAGATCGTAGATAACCTTCAGTTGATAAGGAAATATCTGGGTCAATATCTGAACTGGCATGTCAATATGTATGTAGCAACCTTTCGGCGGGTCTTGGATACGCCCTCAATTTGGGAAGATTTAGATAAATACAGAAAAGAGAACATCTCCCTGTTTCCTGGTATTTTCCTTCTGGATGATTGGCACGCAGAAGCGCGCGGTGAAGAGGCATCCGGAGTACAGTATCTGCGGAAGTTCCTGATAGACGGATATGCTGACATCATCGAGAAAGAAAGCAACAATTATCTGACAGTGCTGATAAACAGCGGAAAGGCCAGCCGCAGTACATTGAGAAATTTCTATCAGGAATACCTCAAGATGGTATATTCCGTCATGTGGGAAAAGGGGTGGAATGCGGCGGAATTGTTTCGTACGGAAGAGGAACTGGAGCTCATGAACAATGCTCCTAACAATATCGCCAAAATGAAGCAGTTCTTGCACCATGTATCAGAGTACTTCCTGGCCCGGCAAACCGAGCGGAATCCCAAAACAACGGTGCAGCTTGTTTGTCAGTATATTGCGGATCACTATGCCGAGCCGCTGACTCGGGAGGTACTGGCGGAATATGTTCATCTGAACCCGGATTACCTGACCCGAATTTTCCGAAAGGAAACCGGCGTTGCACTGAAGGACTTCATTATTCACAAACGTTTGGAAGCTGCTCAGATGCTTCTTCGGGGTACCACACTGCAAATCAGTGAGATCGCAGAAATGGTGGGCTACGGTAATTATTCTTATTTCACCCAGAACTATCGCAGGGAGTTCGGGATCACACCCAAACAGGAGCGTGATCAGAATTCGTCGAATGTATTGATCTGGGATTGATGCTGGAGGTGCCATCTTGAAAAAAGGAGATGACTTCCAGAATTAACCGTGCTTTTGAATCTTACCTTGGCATCGTTCATTGAATGGCTGTCGTTCAGCGAGTCAATACTACCAAAAACGGGTTCCAGATTTCTGGCACATCGGCGGCCTTTACTCCCTCGGCATCAGAGTCAACAGCACTCACACCTTTTACAAAGGGTGATGTGAATGAAGGAAAAATCTCAAAAAGCTGCGGCAGTACATTGCTGCAAAACCAATCCACTTCGATGAAGACTGCGGCCATCCGGCGCCGGACTCGCTGTACTGGCACTACGCAGAATGCCACAACATGCGTATTGATGCAACCAGAGAGGCTTACCACGCACTGAACGAATGCCTGGGTGACCTGTCCCTTCCGGAGAACGGCCAGGTATTTACGCTGGTTGGTACCCTCTGCGCCGAGTATGAGTGGATTGCCTTTTTTGCTGGACTCCGGCTGGGTGCGTAGCTGATGTTGGAACTCACGGAAGATAACGAAAAGTAAAAAAGGACTCAGGTCAGCAGAAGCCTATCTGCCAGCCTGAGTCTTTTTCATAATTATTTATACCATTGTTATGATTTCCATGCCGTCCATGAGGGTAAATCGATACGCTCATCAGCGTAAATGGTCACATGATCTACCGGGGTGTTCCGGCGATTTTCACGCATTCGGCTCCGAGCCGTATTTGTGGATGGCATCTAAAATGGATTCCTGTTCCTCTTTGCTGATTCCCAGCGTTGCCAGTGCTTCCCGTGTCCCGCAGTCAGGGCAGATCAGGGTTTCGTTATCCACCCGGCTCAGCGCGGGAAGCCCATGGTAGGTGCAGCCGCAGCGGGGGAAAATCGCAATGTGTATAGATGCTGGTTTCATTTCAAAATCTCCATGGTATCGTTCAAGGCTGCTGCCAACACTTCTTCGTCAAAGCCAAAATCAGCGTAACCTCTGCGGCAGGTGTTCATATAGGCGTATGAGGGGATTCCTGGCAGGCGCTCCTCGTGCATGATGTACAGAAAACGCCCTGCATCGGTGTTTTCTCACGGTCTTGATGCCGGCGTAGGTGATGTCCAGTTCGGTTTTGTAGTAGAAGTGCGGATACCCTTCAAAGCAGTCAAGCCGTTTTTCGTCATCCTCCGTCACACTCCACACCCCAACCGGAACCCGATATCCGTCCGCTTTCTCGATGGTCAGGTAGGAGCCGGTTTTGCTTCCCTTAAACAGGAGCCGGTAGCCTTCCAGTTCTGCGGTGCCCAGCGGAACGGCACCGGGGCAACGGTAGCGCATCTGCCCCATGTTCAGGTTGCTTCCGTAGGCAAGGTAGTATCGTTTTTTACCCATCTCAAGTTCATCCTTTCCGAAGGGATCACCCTTCTACCACCGAAAGCCCGCACCGTGGCGGGTTCGGGGCATAAGGCTGATTCCTTACGCTCTGCCGTGCCGGAAGGAGGCATCTCCGGCCAGCCTCTTGGTCAGGACTTCTCTTGCGGTGGCGAATTCCTCGCCAATGAATCCCAGGCGCAGGAGCCAGGTTCTCATGGAGAAAAAGATTTCCACAGAGGAAGGGATTCTGCTTCGAATCAACCGTTCCATCCAGTCGGAGGGTGTTTTTGCAATGATTAAAGAGGATATGAACTTCCGGCGTTTTCTGACGCGGGGGAATTCCAATGTCATGGTAGAATGGTATCTTGTGAGCATGGCCTATAACCTTCTGAAGCTGCATCATAAAATGCAAACAGGCCGGTTGGGAAGACATCTGGTTGTCCCGGCCATTGCATAGCGTTTCCAAAAGTAAAAACAGCACACTTTTTTGAGAGGCAAACCCTGCCCCTCTGGATAAGTGCGCTGTTTTTTCCGTTTTTAGTCAACTTTTTCCACAGCCTTGCGCAAAAAAGTGGGCTGCCCCTCTTGATTTTCGCAAATCATTTTGAGACAGCCCCTTGTTTTATCTTGGAATATGGGGCTCAAAGAGCGTAACCACTCTAAAAAAGTGACGGCATAATGTGGTAAAGATAGGTATCGGATGCGCTCAAGGTATGCATGCCGCCGATCATCATGGAGCAGCTGGTATTCTCGCCAACAATGAACAAATCGTTGTATTCCAGCAGAGATTTTGCTTGATTCGTGGAGATGTCAAAGGCCTCATCGTCAGAGCCGGTGGCAATGAACAGCATAACGTCATCCTTGCCAAAGCCCTGAGCTGCCACGGCATCATACAGCACAGCGGATAGGTCTCTGTTCAGAATGCCGGAGGTGCCGCCTTCTCCGTCATCCCAGCAGGCTTCGCTGATGGGCAGGAACCATTTAAAGGCCCGCAGCATCAGATGCCTGGGCGAAAGTGGGGAGCATGGAAAATGTAAGCGCCATCCAAATCAGCGCTGCTGCGATCCAGCGCCTTGTCATTCTGCCTCCGAAGCATAGATGATTTCAGCCGCTTCCTTCAATTGCTCCAGTCGAGCCTGGATTTTGGAAGCGCTTCGCTCCGCATTCAGCTCTTCCCGCAGTGCCGCTGCAAGACTGTCAGTCAGCTCTGCTGCACCCTCTGAAATATCTCGCAGATAATAGAAAATGTGCACATTGTCGCCAAACACAACCGGCTGGGAATAATCGCCAGGTTTCTGCATATTCTCCCCGAATGCGGCCTGCTTGAAGTCATCTTCCCAAAGAATGGAATCCGGATGAACCTGATAGCCTGTCTCATAGAAACTTTCAGAATCGAAAGCACTGTCCTCGCCGTATTCGGCAATCAGGGTCTCAAAGCGCTCGCCCTGCTCCAGCCGGGCATAAATATCATCCGTCTTTTCCCGGACAGAGGCCAGCTTGGCCGCATCATCCTCCCCCTGGGCGGAAAGCATGATTTGAAGAATGGCACGGTAGCCGCCTGGACGATACCAGACCTCCTGGCCGCTTGAAAGGGCGGTTTCAAAGGCGGGCACGTCATTTTCATAGGCAGACTTGCTCTCCTCCACACGCTGGGCATAGCCCTGCTGGATATCTTCATCCGTCACCTCGGGTTCGCCCTCCATCAGCCATTGCTCATACTTTTCAGAAGCCAGCGCATTGCGGTAATAATTCTCCAGATATTCCAGGGTATAACCGCTGCCGCTCAGGTAGGTCTGGGCCAAATCCGCGGCCGTCATGCCAACATCTTCCGTTCCATCCAGGTACTCAGTAAAGTAAGCCTCATACTGCTTCAAAAGGTTTTCCAAAGAAGCCTGTGCCACAGCAGAAATGGCAGATTCCTCATCCTCCGACATATCATAGCAGCCCTGAGCGGTCATGTCCTGGGTCAAAAGGTGATCATCCACCAGCTCCTCCAAGGCGGAGGCTCGAATAACCTCCAAAACGCTCTCATCCGTACCATCAATGCCATACTGGCTCACCCGGGCGCTGATGGTATCGATCATGTCATCCAGCTCCGATTGGGCAATTACTTCTCCGTTTACTGTAACCACCGTCTGTTCCTCAATGGCCAGGGCCGTCAGACTGCATGACAGCAGCATCAGCACCGCCAGCAGCCAGCTTATCAGCTTCTTCATAGAAGTCACTCCGTTTCTCTTTGAAATTAAAACAATTGTATCACAGCTTTTCGGGATTGGATTATCAGATTTCCACCCTTCTTGAGGAAAATCCAGCACAAAAAAGCGGCGGCGGGAGCAAGTCCCGCCGCCAAGGGGTACTACGTTGCGAATTACTCGGTGATGGTGATGGTGCCGGTCTGGCCGCCGATGTCGATGATGTACTCACCGGCCTCCAGGGTCAGTTCCATCTGAAGCACACGCCAGCTGCCGCCTTCAACGGTCATGATCTTCTCAGCCACAACCTCGCCGTTGGCCTTGGCCTGGGCGATGGTGAAGCCGTCCGCACCATTGTTGCGCAGCAGAGCGTACACGGTGAAGGGCTCGCCGGCCTTAGCAGTCTGGACACTGTCAACAACAGTCTGGATGCTGCCGGAGCTGCCTTCCTCTTCCCGCTCCTCCTGGACGATGGGCAGAATCAGGCAGGAATACTGGAAGTCAGGATCCTGGCCATAGCTCATGCCGAACTGATAAGTAACCATGGGATCGCCGTAGTTGTTGGGAGCGGCATGGTTGGGATCGTCCTCCATCAGAGCCTGGACGATGATACGGACATAGTTGGGAGCGCCCTGGTCGCCCGCCAGATCCTTCCACTGGGCGTTATCGCTCAGGGCGTCACGGGCAATTTCCTTGGTGATGATGCCGCCGGGCTCCTTGTCGCCGAAGATCAAGTCAGCATAAATCCAAGGAGAGGTACCGGTCACAAAGCCGCCCTCGGTGGAACCATGGTCAGCAGCCTGGCTGTAGGGCAGGTACAGCACGGCATCGGCATTGGTCAGAACATACTCGGTAGGATCGGTGCCATTCAGGGTCATAACAATGGGCTTACCGTAGTAGTGACAGTTTCTTCATGTGGGGGTACTCCTTTCTCTCGCTTGGACAAAATATACATCCACGTGCCGAAGCACGCAAACGACCTTTTACTCCCCAAGTTTAGCACTGCATTTTCCGATTCTTCTCGTAAATTCAAATACCGCTGCCATAAAATTTCCTTCATTCCAAATTAAACCAGGAAAATCCCACACGAGAAATAGGAAAAACAAGCAGGATCGCTATTGAGTACCCTGCCCAAAAGAGCGGCGCCGGATATTTTTTTGTGCATATCGGCTCATCTCTGCCAATTCGTACGGAGCTGGCCTGTAGTCGTTACCCCCGAGTTCAGCCCGGTAGCGTTCCTGCGGAGGGATGTTGAATGCTGAAGGGAAACGGTTTGAAGAGTAAAGGCTCCCCTGTATAAGGCAATGTCATCAACTTAATGATTCTACTGTAGGGGAGGCTATTAGCCTCCTGCGCAGAACAATCCCCAAAACGGCACCAAGTCAGGCAAATCCGTATCATTTTCCATTTGCCGGCTCCATTCACCGGAACACTCAAAAACCGTTACGAAAGCGGGAGGCTAATAGCCTCCCCTACGGGATGTCTTAACAGTTGACGACATTGCTGTATAAGGGGGAGCCTTCCTCAAAAGCCATCACCTTCCACCATTCAACGCACCGCCTAACAGCAATTTGTTGATAAAAGATGATGGGCCAAAACAGCATTCATGGATTTGCTAATTATGGGAGGAGACACGCTTTACCACTGCCAGTCCGGCCAGCAGCACCAACGCCCATACCCCCAAACTCAGCCACTGGAGCTGTTGGTTTTGCCCTGCGCCATCCGGAAATCCCTCCGGCCGAGAGCCGCCTCTGGGGGCTGCAGGTGTCTGGGGCTCTGCCGCTGTCTCCCCTGCATCTGTGGCCCCACTTCCTTGGGAGCCAGCGAAATCGCCCTGGGGCCGCCCCGGGCCCCCGCTGCTGCCCGGGGCAGCTGCTTGCTCTGAGTCGCCCGTCTGTCCGGGGCTGGTTGCCTGCCCCGGGTTGGCCGTCTGTCCGGGGGTAGTTGCCTGTCCTGGACCGGACTGGGGGAACCCGCCGCCTCGGTTTGAATTCATGCAGCCCATATCCTCTGTGGAGATGTCGCTGGCATCCACCAGGTTGGCGCTATTTTCCTGCCTTGCCTGGGTTGAGGAGGCTATGCTTCCCTCCAGCTGTCCCCGAATGCTCTCACAGCGCCGGGCACAGAAGGTTTGCAGGGTGTCCACAGCCTTTTCGAATTCCTCCATGTCATAGAACTTTGATTCGTCCGCCTCCAGGTAAGGCGTAATCATCTCCTGCACCCGGGCGATTTCCGCTTCCAGCCAGCCGCTCTCAATGTTCTCCGTGATAAAGGCATCATAGATTTCATGGTAGTGTTCCAGAGAAGCTTCATCGGAGAAGATCCAGGCGATCAGCGGCCGGGACTCGACCGTACCGCCGCTGACGGGGGAGTCAATAGCGCTGTTCACCGTGGAGGTGGCATTGGTCGAAACAGAGAAGCCGCCAAAGGCCAGATTATAGTCCCAGGGAATGATGGACAGTTGCCCATTCTCCTCATAGAGATAGTAGTTGTGCACCATCATTCCGGTATAACTGTCGTCATTGCACAGGAAATTGTGCACCGCCAGGTAACGGATTACCTCATCGGTATCCACCGTACTGTCAATGTCTTCCTGGTTATTCAGCTTCCGCAGTGCCTCAATCAGACGCTGCTTATCCCTTTTCGTCAGCTTGGTTTTCGCATTGTCAAAGATATTGGGGTAGCTGTCGGGATCGTCATCGGAGTAGATCAGCTTCACATCGTCATTGCCCATGCCGAAGTTAAACCTGCCAAAGCCGCCGCCATCCGGCATGGTAGGAAAGCTGCCATCGGAGGGCATCTGCCCCGCCTCGGGCATCGCCGGAACGCCTGATTCCCCCTGCTGCGGCATAAAATCACCGCCGGGCATCCCGGAGGAATTTCCAAAGTCCGGCATCTGGGTTCCCCCGGAGGCGCTGCCCCCGCCGGAGGGTGAAAAGTCTCCTCCAGGCGCTCCCGAGGAGCCTCCAAAACCACCTTGGGGGGATGCAGGCGATTCATTGGCGGGGGGATTTTTGCTGTCAGAAGCGCCTGTGCGGAATTGATCCATTTCAAAGTCCCGGCCGTTGCCCCGGCCGCCTCCAAAGGACATGCTGTCCGGCTTGTACAGCTCTCCCCCGCTCATGCCGTTACGCTCCAGGAAGCCGTCCTCCACCCCCTCCACTGCCAGGTACACCCCCCAGGGCTCACCATTGACACTGATCTGTACATAGCTGCACAAAGGCGATGGTACGTCCATTTGGTTCATCAGGGTATAGGCCAGATAATCCTTCATCATGGTGGCATCCTGAATCAGGTTATTCAGGCTCAGCTTGTCAAGGCCATGATAGCTCATTCCCTCCACATAGTGGTCAAACTCGATCTTGAAAGAATACCGGGTGCTGCCAAGGCTGGCCACGGAGGACAGGGAGGTATTGCCCTTGGCACGGATGGCCACATTGTAATACTTTTCCCCATCCACAGTCACATTGCAGTCCACGTATTCCTCACTCTGAGCATTTTCAATCAGAGCGTCCCAGTCACGAACCTCAATGTCAATGGTATGAACCCGGGAAGCGTCAAACAGCGATGACTCATAGCCCACCGAATGTCCCACCTCTCCCCGGGCGGTACCGGCCATGCCCCAGAGCAATGTGGCAGCAAGCAGCATGACCACCAGCATGATACAGCAGATTCTGTCGATGTATTTACTTCGGAGCATTGCCCCTCACCTCAACTCAGATAATCGCCGTTGTAGCTGACCAGCACAGCGCTGTTCACCCCCGGCAGCTGGGAAAGCTCCACAATAAATCGGGCATTCTCGTCTTTCAGAAGCACCTCATAGCTCATTTCGATGGAGCCATTCTGCACCGACTCACTTTTAAGCACCGCACGGGAAACATGACTGCGCAGGAACTTGCCTGCTTCCTCCTCGGCCTTGCCGTCTGTACAGCAAATGACGGCGATAAAAGGCTTTTTCGCAGATTTATGGTTGCAGAAGAGGATCATGATGATACCAATAATCACGCTACCAAAAACAGCCAGAGGAATCATTCCCGCTGCCAGCACAATGCCAGCCGCAATGGCCCAAAACAGGAACGCAATGTCCATAGGCTCCTTAATGGCCGTGCGGAACCGGACAATGGACAGAGCGCCGACCATGCCCAGGGACAGCACCACGTTGGAGGTTACAGCCAAAATTACCATGGTGGTAATCATCGTCATCGCAATCAAAGAGCCGCCGAAGGCCTGGGAAAACATCACCCCGGAATAGGTCTTTTTATACACGAAGAAAATGAACAGTCCAAGGAAAAAGGACAGCACCAGAGCCACAGCCATGTCTGTCAGCGATACTGCGGTCACGTTCTCCAGGAAGGAGGACTTGAAAATGTCATTGAAGGTCATATAAATTTCTTCCTTTCATTTTTATCCCTGTGGGGGACTCAATAGTATACACGGCAGGCAGCATATTTGGAAAATGCGGTGCTCTGTCGGCTTTTGAGGGCAACTGCCTGACGGATGATGCTGGGCAGATATTCATCCCACTTAACTTCCAGCAGCATCACATTGTCCTCAATGGGCAGGGTCAGGCCCCGGGGCTCCAGGAACTGATCCGGCCGCCCCGCACGGATGTTCCAGTCAATGGTCACACGGACATTGCCCGGCCCATACACGAAGGGCACACGCTTGTACTCCACAACCACCTTTGGCCGCAGTCCTCGCACCTTCATATCCACATACAGCGCCACCAGCAGCGGCCTTCCACAGGTGGCCATCCAGCCGGTATCTCCGGACAGAATCCGGCGGGTTTCCTCCAGCGTCAATACCTCCTGGGGTTTCGCCCCCACGCCGTCCCGCTTGATTTTGCATTCCAGTACAATGTAGCTCAGGTCCTCGTTGTAATATCGGATGCGGTACTTCTTTCGCTGATTCACCCCGTCCAGCTTCTCGTGCAGGGCCGTGTCCTGGAGGTCATCAAAGTAGAGGCTGCGGATTAAATAGTATCCTCCATTTTTGGCAGCGTTGGGGTCAGGCCGTGCCACCGCACTTAAATTGGTACGAATTGCCGCAGCATCCGCCGGTGTGATGATATGCTTGATTTCGTGGCGATATTCCAAAGCATTCACCACCTTTCTGAAATAAGATGGCTTTATCATAGCGCTCATTCCTTTTCTGTACCTTAAATTTCCGTCATAACTGTGTAAAAAAGTCGGGCCTTTCACAAAATAGTGTGCTTATTGGTTGCACTGGTGCCTACGGCACCCATGCCCCCCTTGTGTAAAGGGGGCATGTACTCTATTCCACTCGATGTTCTGCCGCAAAAACGTCACCGGGCCGAGTTTGGGGGTAACGACCACAGACCGGCCCCGTGCGAACTGGCAGCGGGCCCTGCCCGCCGCAAAACAGGAAAAGCCCGGCGGGCACAGGCCCGCCGGGCAAACCGGGTAGGATACTAAAGATTATTCAACAGTAATGGTGGTGCTCAGATCACCAACGGAGATGGTGTGCTCACCGGCCTCCAGGATCAGGTCAAGGGTGATAACCCGGAACTGGCCCTCGGCAACACCGACGAACTTCTGGGCAGCAACAGCGCCGTCAACCAGGACTTCCACGTCCAGGGAACCTGCGCCGCCGTTGTTCTTGGCAACGAAGCAGATCTCGACAGGCTCGCCAGCGGGGGCAAAGTTGGACTTCACCAGTCTGGTTCTCACACGGCCGTTCTGCTCGTACTCTTCCATAACAGCCTTCTGCGGCACAGTCAGCAGGCTCAGCTGGATGTCAGCGGGCTCACTGTAGCGGATGCCATAGGAATCAGTGTACAGAACGTCACCCAAGTTGTTGGGCATCTCAATGGCGGGGTTCTCCTTGGCCAGCATTGCCATGTACAGCCGGACAGGGTTGGTCACGCCGATGTCGTCCTGCAGCTCGCCCCAGGACAGGTTCTTGCCGTCAGCAGTGTAGCCAACCTCGAACAGGGTGGTGCCGGCGGGCTCCTTCTCGCCAGTCAGCATCTGCATGACAACGGCGGGCTTCACATAACGGTAGAAGGAACCAACCGAGGAACCGTGGTCAGGAGTGTTGATGTAGGTCAGCTGAGCAAAGGCATTGGCAGCCAGCAGGTCGGCGGCAGTGGGCTCGCCGGCGGAGTTGGTGGACTGGATCAGAACCACGAAGGGCTTGCCAGCAGCCTGAGCGTCCTCGACCATGTAGTCATAGGCGTCGTTGTATTCGGTGATCTGGAACACGCAGACATCGGCCTCGGCCATGTCTTCCACGGGGGTAACATACTCGGACAGGACAGTAGCGGTGGCATCCAGGATGTTGCTGTTGTTGCTGTCGAAGTAGACCTTGGCGCCCTTCTGGATGGGCAGAACACCGTCATTCTTCAGCAGAATGGTGGACTCCACCATGACCTGCTCTTCCATAGCGATGATCTCGGGGCGGCGGTAGTTATCGATATCCTCGGTGCTCATGGGGATCTTCTGCTCAGCCTTGTAGGCATCGGTGCCGATCAGGTTCAGCAGGGTCTCCCAGTCACGGTACTGGTTGTCGAACAGGCCGTAGGCAAACTTGGTCTTCAGAACACGGCCCACATGCACATCCAGGTCGGCCTCGGTGACCAGGCCTTCATTGACAGCCTGCACGATAACGGCGGGCCGGGCGGGCATGAACAGGTCAGCGTAGGCTTCGTCATTCAGATCGGTGCCAGGAACGCCGCCGGAGCAGGAGAACATGTCAACACCGGCATTCAGAATCAGAGCATAGCGCTCAACCAGGCTCAGGGTGGAGATGTCGGTGCCGTCACGGAGGATACCGGTCTGGGTCATCAGTCTGGAGTCACCCAGAGGCCAGTCCAGGCAGACGACGCCTTCATAGCCCAGCTCGTTGCGGAGAATATCGTAGGTATCCTTGTCCATGTAGCCCTGGACACCGTCAGTCACGCCAATGTTGTTGTTGGTCATGATATACTGGGTGCCGGCATCGATGGCAGCCTGCCAGCCGATCTTCCAGGAGTCGATCAGGTCGGCGGGGGACTTGGCGGCGATGTAAGAGTTACGGCCGCCACGGGCGATGAAGTGCTTGGTGTGGGACTGGAAGCCGTTGTCCTCATAGGCTCTGGTCTCAGCATCGGTCATCACAGCGATGTAGCTGGGATCGTCGCCGTACCAGGAGCCGATCTCATTGCCGTAGCCGTGGAAGGTCTGATGGTAGCCGATGGCAACGGATTCCTTGGAATACTCGGAAACCAGATTGTACAGCAGCTCGGGATCATGCGTGACGCCCAGAGCATAGTGGGGCATGTCGATCATGCCGCCCCAGGTATTGTAGGAACGGTCGCCGGAGAAGGTGGCGGGGATGCCCAGACGGGTGTCTTCCGCATAGGTCTGGAGCCGGTTGAAGATGTCCAGCTGATCCTTGGGGGTACCGGTCAGAGCGGCGATGAAGGTATTGACGTACAGATCCTGAATCTGATACGCAGTGGGCTGGAACTGGAGGCCGTTCACCTCAACACGGGGCTCACGGGCGTTGATTGCGGGATGCTCCAGGGAAACGACAGAGGCGCTTGCCGCAACAGCTGCATCGCTGCCGCCGCCGCCGAAGCCGGCGATGTCAGCATTGAAGTCGGTGACGGTGGAGCCGTTCTGTCCGGCAATGCAGGCGAACAGCAGGGCGCCAGCCTTCTCATCCAGAGTCATCTGGGTCAGCAGGTCAGCAACACGGGCGTCCACATCCTGGCGCCAGTCCTCGTAAACATCGAGGGAACCGTTGCCATTCAGGTCCTTGAAGTACAGACCATCCACCTGGATGAACTTGTCTGCAGAGGCGGCGCTCAGTGCAGCCTGAGTCTCGGTGGCCTCTACATAATAGAAGCCGGAAGCGCTCTCTTTGATGGCGGCATCATCTGCGAAAGAGGGTACGCAGACCATGCTCAGAACCATGGCAAGAACAAGCAGCAATGCAATTTTCTTCATAAGTACTCTTCTCCTTTTCATTTTGCTTTTTGAATTCGAAAGCGGCGCAGGAGGGAAACCAAAGACCTCCTTTCTTTTTTCATAGAGCGCAAATTCGCCCCACACATTCCCAATCCATGAGCCAACTTGGTCTTCATTTATATATTTTATCCTCTTTCCTTAATTATAATTAGGAAAATACGATACATACTGTTGAAAAATAGAAGCAAAACTGTTTTGACCAGAAAAATGCGGCACATTTTCTTGGAAATATCAATCCACACGCTGTCATATTTGCACAAAAAGCACCTTGTTTTATTGTAAATAATACGCATTGAGTGTAATTTCTGCACAAACAGGATTTCTTTCTAAGGTGTTATGAAGCCTCCGCAAAGCGCAGTACTGCACCTTTGGACGTGGCAATCTCTTTGTCCAGTGTATTCCCCGTCAGCAGCGTTTCGTTCATCTCCCCTTGGGCTTCGATGCAGTTACCTGCACTGCCGGTAATGGTATTTCCGCTGATGCGGCTGTAGGCAATGTCCCGCAGGTACAGGCCGCAGGAGCCGCTGCCCTGGATGGTATTGTCCATCAGGTTAAAGGGGACGTCGCCATAGGCCATCACCGCCACCCAGTTGTCCTCCAGCAGGTTATTCGCAAAGATGGTGGGAGAACCGTCCAGGCGGGCGGCGCAGATGGTGCAGCCCCGGAAAGTGCAGCCCAGGATCAGCATGTCATTTTCCTTCTGGATGTTCATGCCGTTCTCGCAGTCGATGGCCTGACAGCGGTAAATCTGGCAGTGGTTGCCAGCCGCAAAGAAATATCCCTGTCCTGTGGAGGTCACGACGCAGTCCTTCACCAGGCCGCCATCCACCTTGGAATAGAAAATTCCCTGATCGCATTCATCGGCACGGCTGTTCTGCACCGTCACATTCCGGCAGGCACGGATGTCGATGCCGTGATTGGTTCCCCTGGTGGCGCATCCGTCCACCACTGCCTGCTCCAGCTTGGCCAGGTAGATGCCGAAGACGCCGCATTCATCGGCACGGCTGTTTTCCACCCGGACATTGTCGCAGTATATAATCTCCATGCCCATACTGGCCTGGGAAACATCCGCATTGCGCACCAGCACCTCGGCGCAGTCCGCAATCAGAATCTCCCCCGCATTCTCCGGCGCCACAACGCTCTGCTGCCCGGCGGCATAGAACAGGGGCTTCCCGTTAACTGTACAGTCGGTGATGGTGTGGGTGGTGAAGAAATCACGGGACTCCCCCACTTCAAACAGGCCAGTGAGCACAGGAACCAGATGGCTTGTCTCCGAAAGCGGAGGGCCTGCCACAGCGATGCCGCAGCCGGTGAAGGCGCAATTACGGAAGGCCGCCCCCCGAATGCCGCCCATCCAGGCTCCACAGGAGGAAGTTCGCCAGGCCGGATCGGCCAGCAGAATGCTGCAATCCTCCACCGTCACGTTGTCGCCGATCAGATAGAGTCCTGTACGCCGAAACCGGATTTCCAGGCCCTGAATGGTCACGCCGTCAGCCTCCACCCGGAAGGCCATCTTCATGGCAGGAGCATCCACCACGGGATGCGCCCCCTCCTGGGGCCGGATGGTCACGCCCCTGGCCACTGTCAGGGGGAAGGTCTCCTCCGGCTCCCCATAGTAGCCGTCAGCCAGCTCCAGAATATCCCCGTCCTTCGCCTGTGCCAGGGCAGCCGTCAGCCCTCCGGGAGAAACGGCAAAGGTTTCCGCCCCCACAGACGGGGCAAGAAGCATCATCAAAAACAGTACAAAAACCACAAATCCTTTTCTCATCGTAAAATACCTCCTGAATAAAAAACCGGTCGACTTTCTGTTCTGTGCTTATCGGGTTAACTCACAAAGTTTATATGGTGAATTCTGGGTTTGACCTGTTGGCTGCGCCACGGCGCCCAAGGCTCCCCCTCTGGGGAGCTGTCATGCGAACAGCATAACTGATAGAGAACGAAATAAAAGGGAGCGGGCATTGCTGCCCGCTCAAAAGGAGGATGGAAATGAAGAGACTAATAAACGCTATGCTTTACTCAGCCAGGGTGACGCTGCCCCACAGGCTGGGATTGGTGTTGATATTCAGGTTGCCGCTCCACGCCATCTGAGGGATGTACTCCGTACCGGGGCAGGGATAGCTGATGTCAGTGATGACGAAATTGCAGGAGAGGGTGTCGCCGGCCTGGGGCGCATAGACCTCAATATTCTTGTTGGAGAAGCAGGCCCAGGGAATCACAGCCTCCCAGGTAAAGCCAGTGGTGGTCATCTCAACGGCACACTGATAGCCATCCAGCACGCTCTCGCCGCCGTCCATGCCCACGCTGACGAAGCGCTCACGATTCTCCTTGGGCACCATGGAACGGTCAATGGCGGTATCCCAATAGGGCTCATCCATCACAAAGTAAACCAGGAAGTCCTTGGTGCCGTACTCAGTGCGCTCCGGGTCGGCGGTGGGGTCGGTGGAGATATACAGCTTCAGGTTGTCCTCGCCGTCGATGGGCAGCATTTCAATAGCGCCCAGAGGCGTATCCTCGGTAATCTCGGCAGCCATGTACAGGTTCTCGTCGTCCCAGGCCAGGTAGAAGTTGGCGGAGCAGTCGTTCTCACCCTGCCAGAAGACCACATCACGGATAACCTGGGAAGCATCCTTGACCACGGCGGGGGAATCCAGGTTCCACTCAGCCAAGCTGCCATCAATGGTGATGGCTTCGTTCTTGTAGGCGGTGATGTTGGGCCGGGCAGCTTCTTCTGCCATCACAGGGACGGCCAGGGTCAGTGCAGCCAAAGCGCCGGCGGCAAATCGAAACAGCTTATTCATAAGATTGTTCTCCTTTCTGTAGCGGAAGGTTATTCCCATCGCTTTTCACGGCATTATCATAACATAAATCCCCCCCATTATGTCAAGACAATCCCGCACTTCCCTTTGGAAAATCCGGCACCCTAACAGTTTTTTATGAAATCTTTTCCAAATGACAGGGGTAATCCGATATTGTCAAAGCCCCGGGCGATTGCCCGGGGCCTTAGGGTTAACGATTCAGGAAATTATTCCACAGTGATGACGATGGAATTGTTACCAACAGTGAGGGTGTGCTCGCCGGAGCCTTCCAGAACCACATCGATGGTTACGACCACGAAGGAGCCGCCTTCCACACTGATGTACTTGCTGGCCAGGACCTGCTCGCCTTCCATCACCTCAACGGTGGCGGAGCCGTCGGCGCCGTTGTTCTCGGCAATCATGTACAGGGAGAAGGGCTCACCGCTGATCACGGTCTTGTTCACAGCAGAAACGGAAGTGCTGGTGCCGGATGCAGTCTCAGTGGTAACCTCCTCAACAGACTGGTCACTGACCAGGGTATTGACCTGGATGTCCGCAGCCTGACCATAGCGCATACCGAAGCCCACGGGGATAATCACGTCGCCCAGGTTGGTGGGCAGCTGGGCAGTGGGATTCTGACGAACGGTTGCAGCCATATACAGACGGGTAGCCGTATCCACGCCGGTGTCGAACTGCAGCTCGCCCCAATCCAGGTTGGCGTCATCGGAGGTGCGGGCGATCTCGAACACGGTGGAGCCGCTGGGCTCCTTGGCGCCAAAGAGCATATCGGCGATAACGGAGGGCAGGGTCTTGTGGTAGAAGTTGCCCATGGAGGAGCCATGGTCGGGAGTGCAGTCATAGGTCAGGAACATCACAGCAGCGCTGTTCTCGATGGCCCATGCATCGGGCTCGTTGGAAACGCCGCCGTCATACAGCAGAACCAGGGGGATACCCGCATCCTGAGCGTCCTCGATCAGCAGCTCGGTGCTGTCATCCATAGCGGTCACATGGACAACAGCCACGGTGGAATCCTCCAGCGCATCAACCACCTGGGCATAAGCACCAATGGCCTCAATGTCCATGGCAGTGGTGTCCTTGGAGGAACCATCCACATAGACCTTCGCATCCTTGCTCAGAGGCAGCAGGTCATTGTTGTTCTTCAGCAGAACAGTGGACTCGGTCTGCAGGCGGATGTCCATCTCGTTCATCTTGTCGTTACGGGCAACGTAGACATCCTCAATGGTGTTCAGCTGGAAGGCCTCGGCCTTGTAAGCGTCGCTGGCTGCCAGCTCCAGAGCCTCGTCCAGCTCGGAGTAGGGATCCTCAAACAGGCCCAGCTCAAACTTGTTGCGCAGCACCCGCTTGGCGTGGCGATCGATGGTTTCCTGGGTCAGGTTGCCCAGTTCCAGCTGCTCCTTGACGGTTTCGGGCCACATAGGCTGCATCATGCCGGGATAGTGAGCAATGATGTCATCGTAGTCGGTGGTGACGTCGGGCTCCACCATGAAGAAGCAGCCAACCTGGTCAACATCGGCATTAAAGATGATGGCGTACAGCTCGCCAACGGTGCAGGTGGACAGATCCACGCCCTCGGGGGTGGTGCCAGAGGCAGAGGGAGACTGCATCCACATGGGCCAGTCGGTGACCACGCAGCCGTCATAGCCCAGGGTCTGGCGCAGGACGGCCATGGACTCGCTGTCGTAGCAGACGTTGCAGTTGTTGAGCATGCTGCCGTTGTTCAGCATGATCCAGCCGGAGCCGTTGTCAATAACAGCGCTCTTCCAGCCAACCAGCCAGGAATCCACCAGGTCGGCAGGGCTCTTGGCTTTGGCGTAGGAGGAACGGCCGCCACGGGCCACAAAGTGCTTGGTGCAGGCGTTGACGCCATTTTCCTGATAGGCCTTGGTCTCGATGCCAACCATCTTGGCGATGTAGTTCACATCGTCGCCGTACCAGGAGCCGATTTCCACGCCGTAGGAATGGAAGGGCACATGGAAGCCGATGGCCCGCTCTTCAGCAGCATACTGGGCAACCATGTCGTAGAGCAGCTCTTCGTCATGGGCAATGCCGAAAGCGTAGTTGGGCATGTTCACCATACCGGCCCAGGTATTGTAGCTGCGGTCGCAGCTGAGGAGCACGGGAACGCCCAGGCGGGCAGACTCGGCGATTTCCTGGAATGCGTTGTTCTCATAGATCAGGGTATCGGGAGTGCCGTTGACGTTGTGCAGGTAGGTGGTAATATTATCGGAGATGATGGAGTGGTACATGGGGATGTAGCAGTTACCCGCCTCGTCGGTGTAGGTGGGCTCATTGGAATACAGCCACTCCTCGGTGTAGGGGTACATGGCGGTGAAGGTACCGCCGGTGGAGGCGTGCCACAACAGGCCGATCTCCTCGTCGATGGTCATCTGGCTCAGCAGATCATCCACACGGGCATCAACATCCTGACGCCAGTCTTCGTAAACGTCCAGCTGGCCGTTGCCGTTCAGATCCTTGAACTTCAGTCCGTCCACCTCGATGATCTCCTTGGTGCGGGCCTCCAGGTGAACCTGGCCGGTGGTTTCGTCGGCCTCAACGATCACCTCATTGACCTCATAGGGCTTATTGAAGGTGGTCGGATCGGTAACCGAAACAGGGAGCTCCGTGGTGGGGAATCCTGTTGCGAAGGCAGCCGCTGTGGTAGACAGCGCCAGCACAAGTGCGAGAATACAAGCTAGTTTTTTTCTCATGGTTCGTTCTCCTCTCATTTTTTGCGCAGGGAATACTTCCTCCACTGCTGACTCCATTATAACGAAAATACCATCCCTTACCTATTAACATTCGACACTTTAACCGTTTTTTCTACGCATATTGAAGTTAATTTGGAAAATCCGACATATTCGCTGTAAAAATTCTGTACAATGCTGAATTTCTCCTTTTTTGTGTTATAATATTTGTGTATCCCAGCAAACAGAAGGGAGCGAATCATTGATGTATCGCATTCTAATCGTGGATGATGAAATGCCCGCCCTGCGGTTTATCGGTTCCATCATCGAACAGTTTTCCGACGGATTTCAGGTAATCGGAACAGCCTCCAGCGGTGAACTGGCTTTGGATTTTCTGCAGAAAAATACCGTTGATCTTCTGCTGACGGACATCAGCATGCATGGAATGAATGGAATTGAGCTTGCACGGCTGGCACGGAAAATACAGCCAAATATCCACATTATCGTCATCAGCGGTTATGGCGAATTCGAGTATGCTCAGGGTGCGATTCAGGCCGGCGTGGACAATTACCTGCTCAAGCCGGTGAGCATCAGCAAGATGTCTGCAATTCTCCAGTCCGTCCAGCAAAAGATGGACGAAGAAAATGCAGGTCTGTCCAACTCTGTCTTGCCTGCGCTGGCTTGTGGGCAGCACTATAGCAAGGAGATCGCTTTCCAGCTGTTTGGCAAGAAAAGCTACCGCTTTGCCTATATCCGCTGGGGAAATCTGGATGTAACGCTGCCGAAATTCTTAAGCGCCACCTCGTTGGTGCTGCCCGTGGATGATCATTTTCAGGTGCTGCGGGGACGGGACGACGACGAGCGAATTCTCATTGCAGAAGACAATGGGGCGGAGGATTTTTTGACCCAACTCAGCGTGTACATGACAAAGCCTGGAAACCTTTCTACTTGGACAGCGGTGTATACGCCTTTCAGCCGTGCCATTGATACGCTTCCCGGATTCATCGAGCTGTCCATCAACATGATCTATCAAAGGACGGTCATCGGAAAGCATCAGATTCTCCAGATGTCCGGTGGCAGCAATCAGGAGCGTATCAAACTGCCCACTGCCGATCTCAAGCAGCTCAGCTATTTCGTTACTTCCGGGAAAACCCGAATGATTAAGAACTATTTTTCCTCTCTGGCATCTACTTGGGAGCGGTCTCAGATGCCCCAGCGGCAGGTGTGGCACATGGTACGGCAAATTATTCACCAGGTTGCCATGGTACGGCCCCAGGTTTTTAACCGGTTGGAGGAAATTTTACAGGAGTTCAACGGAATCATTCACACCTCTAATTCCTACAGCGACATGATGAACAGTGCCTACTCCCTGCTGTTCGATGAGGACAGTCTGCGTGAGCGCCGCATGAGCACCCAGGAACTATATGACAGCGCTGTGGCTTACATCAAGGAAAACTACGCTCAGCCGCTGAGTATGCAAAGTGTCTGCGATGAAATCGGCATCTCGCAGACCTATCTGAGCCGCCTGTTCCGCAAATACAGCGACACCACTTTCAATGCTTTTCTGACCCAGTGCCGCATGGAGGCCGCAAAGAAGCTGCTGCAGGAGAAGCCTGACCTTCTCCTCTATGATGTGGCTGCCTGCGTGGGCTATGAGGATTCCTCCTATTTTACAAAGGTCTTCCGCCAGTACACCGGGAAAACCCCCTCCCAGTGGGCGAACGGAGAATAGGGAAGCCGCCTGGATTCTCCAGAAGGCACCAGAAGTGAATATTGAAGGGGCTGCCCCAGGCAGCCCCTTCAGGCCGTCGAAAATCCCCTCTGGGGCTTTCCGACGGAAGGATTGCAGTCTGCTTAGCGCACTCCTTGTGCGCCTGTGGCGCACAACTCGCACACACGCAGCCTGGAATGTATT
>JAETOP010000167.1 GCA_021771675.1 Oscillospiraceae bacterium
TACGCCAAAAGGTGCCCTGGAGCCAAAGTAGACCCCGCCTCAAATCGTTGGGACAGTAGGGCACTGGGGAAAGCTGACGCCAAAGCGTGATTTTCCCCTCTGAAATGACCCCAAAATCGGACACCGGCCAAACTCTCTAAACAGTTCCCGGAATTCGTTCTCTGGTCCGTAAAAGCCCTAAAAGCGGCCCGCAGTGCGGGCCGCTGTGACCTGCCGGGTGTCACTTGTGACGCCCGGCTTTTATCCTGCTTTTTCCCTTCGCCCTTGAATCTGCCCTCTGGGCTGCCCTTGCCGCAGATTTTTCACCGCAGCCGGAGGCCTCAAGACCGAGGATGGGAGAACGAAAGCACCGCAGGGAGGCTGGGTGTTCTGTCCAGCCTCCCTGCGTCACCCTCTGCGTTACTGCTTCGAAATTTCAGGGGCAGAACTGTGCTCCCGCACAATCGCCCACAATGGCCCCAACACCGCATTTTAGGCTCTCGGAGGTGTATGGATACCATCCAGCCCACAACAGGGCCCACAAGCTCTCTCAGGGGTTGACACGAGTCTTTGCGGTTTTGGGCCGTAGTGCCCGATGCAGACGAGGGGTCATTGGCAGAGAATGACCCGGTAAAAATCTGCCGCCTGGTTTCAGATTTTCCGAACCTTTTGGGCGTTCCCGGTTTGCAGCGGAGGATTCCTCTATGATTACGGCGTGGTAGATTTTTCCCAATCCACATCCTATCAGATTGAACTTTTCAGAAAATTTCCATTTACCAGGAAAGCCCTTTTATTTGTTGCTATGCGTCTTATTGATATAGTTCCTCCCCAAATTTTGGGGAGCCCCCTATTTTAAAATCGCTCCTTTGTCACCCCGCCTCTTGTCTCCGATGACAAAGCGCTTAAATAGGTTGATTTTATCCTATCTTTGGTGTATACTGTTTACGAGGTGAGAGCGATGATGGTGAATACCAGTGCGTTGGTTCCCATGACGGAGGCCAACCAAAACTTTTCGAAGGTGACCCGTTTAGTAGACGAGGCAGGGCTGGCTGTCATTTTGAAAAACAACAAGCCCCGCTACATTGTTGTCGATTTTGAGGAATACGAAGAGATCCAATCCGCCCGTGCGGCGCGGAGGCAGAAAATTGAGGCAATGGCGGATCAGATGATCTCGGACAATCTGGAGGCATTCCAGGAGTTGGCGAAATGATCGTTTTGACCGTTGATGAAATCGTTTTGCTCCACGGAAAGTTGTTGCGGGCAACAGGCGGAACACCAGGGCTGCGTGACCCTGGTCTGCTGGAATCTGCCGTATTGGGTGTCAACGCGGGCTTCGGAGATTCAGAACGGTATCCAACTGTTGAGGCAAAAGCGGCACGGCTGGCCTTTGCCTTGGTAAACAATCACGCTTTCGTGGATGGCAACAAGCGGGTCGGTATGCTGGCCATGCTCATGCTGCTGGGGCTGAACGATGTGACACTGCGCTACACGCAGAAAGAGCTGATAAAATTGGGCCTTGATATCGCCAGTGGGCTGGCAAAATATGAGGATATCCTGGATTGGATCGTACGGCACAGGAATCCGCCGCTCAAGCCTTTGGAGTAAAATTCCCAATGAGCACAGGCAATCTTCCCGGTGTTTGTTTTGCTTATTCGATGATTGGAGAGAGCGTTGGGCTTGCGCATCAGGCCGCTGACCCAGATTCTGACCCAGAATAGGAAAAGAGCGCGCGGAAGCAGTGGAGACAACAGTGCTGGAAAGCATCCTGCCCTGGAGTGAATACGCCCCGAAAGCGTCAAAAAGCCGCCGCCAGCACCGCTGGCCGCAGCTCATAACCCGAAGGTCGTCGGTTCAAATCCGGCCCCCGCAACCATAAATCCTCCGATTTCCTTGGAAATCGGAGGATTTTCTTTGCTTTCGCTCACTTTTCTGGGCGGTCAAAATTTTGATTTTCCACAAGACCCAGGTTTTGACCCATACGGCGAAATGTTCAGAAAGGATTAGATAGCATCGGAGAGGATATTAGCCATAGTATCCGCCGCCTGACGCTGGGCCTGGGTGGTCACGTGGGCATAGGTATCCAGGGTAAACCCGGCGCTGTAGTGGCCCAGCATTCCGCTCACCGTCTTGATATCCACGCCATTTTGCAGGGCTACGGTGGCGAACGTATGTCTCATGTCGTGGAATCGAATGGGGGGCAGTCCCGCCCGCTTCAGTACCCGGTGGAGCATATGAAGCACGCTGTCCGGGGAGATGGGGCCGCCTGTAGGCGAGGGAAACACATACTCGCTGGTGATGCTCCTCCGCTGCTCCTTGAGGATTTCCACGGCATCCTGCCCGATGGACACACTCCGATAGGAGTTTTTTGTCTTGAGCGGTGCCTCCACCACCTCGCCGTCGATTCGGGCAATCTGGCGGCGCACCTGGATCGTGCCACGCTCCAGGTCGATGTCCTCCCATTTGAGTCCCAGCAGCTCACCCCGGCGCAAGCCTGTGGCCAGCTCGATGTAGTACATCTCGAACACACCGCTCTCCTTGGCTTCGTGGAGAAAGGATGCCAATTGCTCCGAGGGAAGGGTGTTCATCTCTCTGTGTTCCAGTTTGGGCAGGGCACAGCCATCTGTAGGATTGGCGGTAATCAGCTTTTGGTCGATGGCGAAATCCATGGCGGAGGAAATCACCTGGTTGATGTTGCGGACGGTTTTGGCGCTGAGACCTTTGGGCTGCTTTTTAGATTCGACCCGCTCCACCCTGCCGCCACTCAACAGCTTTTTGTACAGCTTCTGTAAATCCAGAGAGGATAATTTGTTGAGAGGAATTTTCCCGATGCTTGGCTTGATATGGTTGTCGATGTAACCCCGGTAGGTCTTGTGGGATGAGGGCCGCACCTTGATTTTCGCGCAGTTCTCGAACCACACATCCATCCACTGGCCTACGGTGTACCGCTCCGCCCGGATGGCGTCCACCTTGGCGTTTTCCTCGATGGCCTGCCTCAGCTTTTCTTTGCACTCTTTTTGCGTTTTCGCCAGCACATTTTTGTAGATCACTTTCCCAGTGTCTGGGTCGCGTCCCGCCGTGTACCGGCCCTCCCAGCGGCCATCGCTACGTTTGCGGATGTTGCCCTCTCCGTTGGCCCTGCGTTTAGCCACGGTCTTTACCTCCCTCCTCGCAATTTTTGCGCCGGCTGATTTCTTCCTGCTCCTGTTCGTAGGAATAGTTTCCGTCTGCCATCAGCTCCATGGCGATCCCCCAGGCCAGGCGGAAGCCGGCGACGAAACTGGCCAGCGCCATTTCCTCCTGTACCATCGTGTGGGCATCCACCAGCCGGAGCAGCTTTTTTCGTCCCTGTTTGTCCAGCAGAGCGGCAACCTCCTGGCGTTTGGCTTCAAGCTGTTGGCGCTGCTCATAACTTTGTTTGGAGTTGAACCTGTCTTCCAGTGCCCTCATGTAGTCGTACATGGTGTGTCCCTCCTTCGCAGCGACACACCATACCACACCTTGGCAGAAATATCCACTGCAAACGGCGAGAGTTATCAGTTCAGACACATATTTTTTCTCTTGGGCTGGAACACCTTTTCTTTGGAGACAGTGGTGCAATTCGCGCACTGGCACACCAGCGCCTGGGGGAACCTTTTCTTTGTTTTCAGCGGTGCAAATTCTGATTGTGGGGCGACCTTCTTCATGATGCCGATATCTACGCCCAAAAGTGCCTGGAGCCACTATAGACCCCGCTTCAAGCCGTTGTGACAGTAAGGATTTGGGGAAAGCTGACGCCAAAGCGTGATTTTCTTCTCTGAAATGACCCCAAAATCGGACACCTGCCAAACTCTCCAAACAGTTCCCGGAATTCCTTCCATGTCCCGTAAAAGCCCTGAAAGCGGCCCGCACTGCGGGCCGCTGAGACTGTCGAAAAAGCCGCTTCTGTCCCGATTTCGGGAAGGAAGATAGTGTGAAAGAAACCCAGGAGGGGTGTCTTTCACGTTCAATCAACGAATTTTTGGAACGTTCTTTG
>JAETOP010000018.1 GCA_021771675.1 Oscillospiraceae bacterium
GCCAGCTCCCCTTACACAGGGGAGCCTTTCTCAGAAGCCGTTACCCATTACCACGCAACGTTCTGCCCAGAAAACGTTACCGGGCGAAACTTATGCGGTAATTACTGACCACCCCCGTGCGAGTTCGGGGTGAAGCGCCCTGCGCTTCAAATTTCAATTTGTCCACTTGAATGAATTCCTCATGTACTCCTATAAATTTAGAAATTGATAATCATTTTCATATTGACATTTCCGAAATATGGAGTATAATATGAGAACTGTTATCAATTTGGGAGTACAATTCATGCAAAATAAGGCTTCTTATAAAACCAAGCAGGGCGACGAGCTGCGCAGCTACCTGGAAAGCGTCCCGGACAGGCACATCACCGCCGCCGATGTCTGTGACTATTTCCGCCGCTCCGGCAAGTCCATCGGCATGGCTACGGTGTACCGGCAGCTGGAACGGATGGTGGACGAGGGTGTCATTGCCAAATACAACATCGACCCGGGCAGCCCCGCCTGCTTCCAGTACCTGGGCCAGCATTCCGGGGAGTCAGTCTGCTACCACTGCAAGTGCCAGGTCTGCGGCAGGCTGATTCACATGCGCTGCCAGGAGCTTCCGGAGCTGCAAAAGCACATCTGGGAGCACCACGGCTTTGCCATCGATCCGGTGCGGACGGTTTTCTACGGTGTGTGCCAGCAGTGCAGGGAGGAAGGAAAATGAGGAAAAAATTGATTTTGGTTCTGGCACTCTGCCTGGGGTTGTGCTTCCTCACAGGCTGCGCCGGGGAGGGGAAGCAGGACAAGCTCAGCGTGGTGGCGGTGATCTTCCCGGAGTATGACTGGGTGCGCCAGATCATCGGAGCGGACAGCGGCATCCAGCTGACGCTTTTGGTGGACGACGGGGTGGACCCCCACAGCTTCCAGCCCTCGGTGGCGGACATGGTGGCGGTGGAGGAGTGTGACCTGCTAATCTATGGCGGTGGAGAGTCCGATGCCTGGCTGGAGGATGCCCTGAAGGGCAAACAGAAGGCCGCAGTGGCCCTGCTGCCCCTGCTGGGGGACAAGGCCCACCGGGAGGAGATTGTGGCGGGAATGCAGGTCTGTGACCCGGAGGACGAGACCGACGAGCACGTGTGGATGTCCCTGCCCAATGCGGCATTGTTCTGCACCGCTATCACCCGGCAGCTTTCCAGTCTGGCCCCTGACCGGGCGGAGATATTCCAGGCCAATCTGGAAGCTTATCTTGAAAAGCTCAGCGCCCTGGACGAAGCGTACCGGCAGACGGTTCGCAGTGCCAAACGGGATACCATCCTGGTCTGCGACCGCTTCCCCTACCGGTATCTGACGGAGGACTACGGCCTGAATTATTATGCCGCCTTCCCCGGCTGCTCCGCCGAGACGGGAGCCAGCTTTGAAACCGTGGCCTTCCTTTCTGAGCGGGTGAAGGAGTTGAACCTGGATGCCCTGATTATCACGGAAACCGGGGACGACCGCCTGGCAAAAACTGTGGCGGAAAACGCCGGACGGGCGGATATGGCGGTGCTGACCCTGAACTCCATGCAGTCCGTTTCCGCCCGGCAGGGGGAAAATACCGACTACCTTTCCATCATGGAACAAAACCGCCAGGTGCTGGAACAGGCCCTGAATTGAGGAGAAAATATGCCCCAGATCATCTGTGAAAACGCATCACTGGGCTATGAAAACCGGCCCATTGTCACGGGACTGAATTTTACCGTTAACGCCGGCGACTACCTGTGCATCGTGGGAGAGAACGGCTCCGGCAAGTCCACGTTGATGAAAACCATTCTGAATCTCACCCCCACCCTGGCGGGTTCCATCCGCATGGAGGGCCTCCGCCCCACCGAAATCGGGTATCTGCCCCAGCAGACCCAGGTTCAGCGGGATTTTCCCGCCTCGGTGCAGGAGATCGTCTGTTCCGGCTTTCAGGGGCGGCGGGGCTTGCGGCCCTTCTATACAAAAGAGGAAAAGATATTGGCGGCGGAGAACCTGAATCGCATCGGCATGGGGGAGTTCGCAAAGCGCTGCTACCGGGAGCTCTCCGGCGGCCAGCAGCAGCGGGTGCTCCTGGCCAGGGCCCTGTGCGCCACCCGGAAATGCCTGCTGCTGGACGAGCCGGTGTCCGGCCTGGACCCCAGGGCCACAGTTCAGATGTATGACATCATTTCGGGACTCCACCGGGAGGGCATTACCATCATCATGATTTCCCACGATCTGAACGCCGCACTGGAATATGCCACCCACATTCTGCACATCGGGGAGAAGCTGTTCTATGGCACCCGGGAGGAATACCTGGGCAGTGATATGGGCCGGGTGTTCCTGGCGGGAAAGGAGGAGTAACCGTGCTGAATACCCTGCTGACCTATCTTTCCTATCCCTTTGTTCAGTATGCCCTGATTGTGGGGGTGCTGATCGCCCTGTGCTCGTCCCTGCTGGGGGTGACGCTGGTGCTGAAACGATTTTCCTTCATTGGAGATGGACTCTCCCATGTGGCCTTTGGGGCCATGGCCATTGCCGCCGTGCTGAACATGACGAACCGGATGCTGATTGTGCTGCCCATCACGGTGGTCTGCGCCGTGCTGCTGCTGCGCACCGGGCAGAACACCAAAATCAAGGGGGACGCAGCCATTGCCATGATTTCCGTGGGGGCACTGGCCTTTGGCTACCTGCTGATGAGCATGTTTTCCACTTCCGCCAATCTGTCCGGGGATGTGTGCGGGGCTCTGTTCGGCTCCACCTCCATCCTGACACTGACCCGCGCCGAGGTCTGGCTTTGCCTGGGGCTGTCGGCGGCGGTGCTGGTATTTTTTGTGCTGTTCTACCACCGGATTTTTGACGTGACCTTTGACGAGAATTTCTCCCGGGCGGCGGGAACCGGGGTGGAGGCGGCCAATCTGATGATCGCCGTCATTACGGCGGTGATTATTGTGCTGGCCATGAACCTGGTGGGCTCCCTGCTGATTTCCGCACTGATCATCTTCCCGGCTCTGTCTGCCATGCGCATTTTCCGCTCCTTCCTGTCGGTGACGGTGTGTGCGGCGGTGGTGAGCGTGGTGTGCGCCTTCTTTGGAATCATCATCTCCATCCTGACCAGCACCCCGGTGGGCTCCACTGTGGTGGCCGTGGACGTGGCAGCCTTCGCTCTGTGCGCCCTGATTGGCAGAATTCGAGAAAATTAGGCCGATTCGCTGAACGTGGGGAGGAATTCTCACGGTGAAAGTGGTATGATCTTCCTGGAGGCGAACAGAATGGATCAACTCAAAATCGGAAAATTCATCGCAAAGCTCCGCCGGGAGGCGGGTCTGACCCAGGAGGGCCTGGGGGAGAAGCTTGGCGTGACAAACAAAACGGTGTCCCGCTGGGAAAATGGGAACTACATGCCGGACATCGAAATGCTCCAGCTGCTGGCGAAGGAATTTGGGGTCAGCATCAACGAGCTGCTCTCTGGCGAACGGCTGCCGGATGACCGGTTCCGGCAAAAGGCGGACGAAAATGTGATTTCGGTGTCGAAGATGAGCGCGTTTTCCTTTGAGGAGAAAAAGGCCTATTTCAAGCAGAAATGGCGCAGAGAGCACCGGCTGTTTCTGGGGGCGCTGCTGCTTGCCTGGGTGGCAGCCCTGGTGTTGCCCTTCGTTTTTGGGAAGCCCTGGTTCGCGGGCCTCGCGCCGCTGCTGGGCCTTGTGGAATACGGGTATCAGAACAATAAAATGATGATCTACGTGGAGAATAATCTCTACGATTGATGCCCTTATCGGGTTTACTCAACAGCCCAACAAACAAAGCTGCACCTGTCTCCGGGAAGGGAACAGGTGCAGTTTTGTATATGGCATTGGGGTGAAGCGCCCTGCGCTTCAGTCATTAATCTGCGAGTTTGCAACAAAAGCGTTACCGGGCTGAGTTCGGGGGTGACGATTCTCTCCCAACCCCGTGCGCATTGGGGTGAAGCGCCTTGGGCTTCGGTCATCAATCTGCGTGCTCGCAGCAAAAGCGTCACCGGGCTGAGTTCGGGGGTGACGATTCTCTCCCAACCCCGTGCGCATTGGGGTGAAGCGCCCTGCGCTTCATTACTTGGTGCCGAAAATCCGGTCGCCGGCGTCGCCCAGGCCGGGGACGATGTAGGCGTGCTCGTTCAGATTTTCATCCATGGCGGCCAGATAAATCTCCACATCGGGATGGGCGGCCTGAACGGCGGCCACGCCCTCAGGGCAGCCGATGATGTTCATCATGATGATGTTCTTGCAGCCGTGCTCTTTCAGGAAATTGATGGCAGCTACGGCGCTGCCGCCGGTGGCCAGCATGGGGTCCACCACATAGACCTGACGGCTTTCGATGTCCTCGGGCAGCTTGCAGTAGTATTCTACAGGCTTGTGGGTCTCCGGGTCCCGGTACAGGCCGATGTGGCCGATTTTGGCGGAGGGGATCAGGGCAACCATGTTGTCCACCATGCCCAGGCCTGCCCGCAGAACCGGGACGATGGCCAGCTTTTTGCCCGCCAGCATCTTGCACTTTGCGGTGGTGATGGGGGTTTCCACCTCAACCTCCTGGAGGGGCAGGCTGCGGGTTGCCTCATAGCACATCAGCCCGGCGATCTCGCCCACCAGCTCCCGGAATTCCTTCACACTGGTATCCTTGCTGCGCAGGATTGCCAGCTTGTGCTGGATCAAGGGATGCTCCAATACATGTACTTGTGCCATCGTGTTTTTTCTCCTTAATTTTTATTTTGCATCAGTTTCTCGTTGCGCTCCCGCTCCGCCTGACTCAAGCGGAGGTAGTTGGGAACCAGTGCCTCACCGGGAAAGCTTCCACCAGCTTTCAGCATCCGCTCCGCTTCCAGAGCGACGCCCGACGCCCGCTGGTGCATCCGGTGTTCCGGCGGGAGTACCAGTCCGGGAACCGTCTCTAACAAAGTATTATAGCACAGAATGCTCCCGTCTCCAACCAAAAAAATGGGCTGCTCCAAATTTTTTACATCTTCCCCTAATTCCTGAAGAGAGATGGCCCGGTCTTCCCGAATTCTTGTGTACTTTCCACAATCCACCCGGAACAGGGCGTTGTATACCTGACTCCGCCGGGCGTCCATCACCGGGCACACGAAGCCGTTCCAGACGCCCAGGGAAACGGCCATGGCGGCCAGGGTGCTGACGCCGCAGCAGGGCAGCGACCCTCCCCAGGCAAACCCCTTGGCCGCCGCCACACCGATGCGGATGCCTGTGAAGGAGCCGGGGCCGTTGGCCACGCCCAGCCCTGTGAGGTCGGAAACGGTCTTTCCGCACTGCCTGAGCAGGTCCTGGGCCATGACCATGATGGTCTGGCTGTGGGTCAGGCCGGTGTTCTGATAGATTTCGCCCAGCAGCTTTCCGTCCTCCAAAAGGGCGGTGGATGCGGCCTTGGCAGAGGTTTCAAAGGCTAAGATCAGCAAGCGCTTCGCCTCCTTCCAGGGTGATGGCCCGGGTGACATCGTCCAGCTTTTCGATGGAGATGACCATGGGGTTTTCCAGAGCCTCGGCCACATTCTCACTCCATTCTACGGCGCAGATGCCCCCCCGGTCCAGGTAGTCCTCCCAGCCGATGTCCCACAGGTCGTCGGCGGAGGGGAGGCGGTACATGTCGAAGTGGAACAGGGGAAGCCGGCCTCCCAGATATTCATTGACAATGGTGTAGGTGGGACTGGTGACGGCGTCGAGGTAGCCCAGTCCCCGGGCAAGCCCCCGGGTGAAAGCGGTTTTGCCTGCCCCCAGGTCTCCCCGGTAGGCGATCACCGTGCCGGGCTTCAGCTTTTTTGCCAAAGCTGCCCCGATTTTCTCTGTTTCCTCCGGGGAATGTGTAATGAATTGCATGTTTTCCTCCGTAGGGCGGGGTCATGACCCCGTCGTTGGGTTCCAATTTTTGAGTACTTTCGATGAATGGGACATGTTTTAACTGCTGCCTGATGGGCGGGGTCAAGCGTAAGCGCTATGATTTATTTTGCGTTTTTCAGCTTCTCCGCCTGGTCGGCGGCGGCCAGGGCGGAGATTAGCTCGTCCAGGTCGCCATCCATGATGGAGTCGATCTTATACAGGGTCAGTCCGATGCGGTGATCCGTCACCCGGCCCTGGGGGAAATTGTAGGTACGAATCCGCTCGTTGCGCATTCCTGTACCCACCTGACTGCGGCGCATTCCGGTGACCTGGCTGTCTAAGCGTTCCTGCTCCATCTCGTAGAGCTTGGAGGCCAGCATCCGCATACATTTCTCCCGGTTCTGAACCTGGCTCCGCTCCTCCTGACATGCTACCACAAGCCCTGAGGGCTTGTGGATCAGCCGAACGGCGGAGCTGGTCTTGTTTACGTGCTGGCCGCCGGCGCCCGAGGCACGGTAGACCTGCATCTCGATGTCGGCGGGATTCAGCTGCACGTCCACTTCCTCCATCTCCGGCAGCACCGCCACCGTGGCGGTGGAGGTGTGAACCCGGCCTCCGGATTCGGTTTCCGGCACCCGCTGCACCCGGTGAACCCCGGACTCATATTTCATCCGGGAGTAGGCGCCCCGGCCAGCGATGACGAAGTCCGCCTCCTTCACGCCTCCCAGCTCTGTGTCATTGTAGTTCAGAAGCTCTATGCTCCACCCCTTGGCGGCGGCGTACATGGAGTACATCCGGAACAGGCTGTGGGCAAACAGGGCGCTTTCCTCACCGCCCACACCGCCCCGAATCTCCACAATGACGCTTTTTTCGTCGTTGGGATCCTTGGGCAGCAGGAGGATTTGCAGCTTTTCGTAGAGCTCCTCGCAGGTTTGCTTTGCCTGAACGATCGTCTGCTGACACAGCTCCTTCATCTCCGGCTCGCCCATCAGCTCCTGGGCTTCAAGCATGTCCTGCTGAGCCTGACGGTAGGCATGGAACGTTTCCACGATGGGCTCCAGCTCGGTTTTCTCCCGGAGCAGGGCGGCGGCAAGCTTGGGGTCAGCGTAGAAATCCGGCTGCTCCGATTTGGCGCAGAGCTCCTCGTACCGGTTTGCCACGGCATCCAGTTTGTCTAGCATGGGGTCACTCCTTGTGTTAGTTTTCCAGGGCCATTACCTTGTCGATTCTTCTCTGGTGCCGCTCGTTGTGGGAAAATTCCGTGTCCAGCCAGGTATCCACAATTTCCAGGGCCAGTCCCTCTCCCACTACGGCGGCGCCCAGGGCCATCATGTTGGTGTCGTTGTGCTCCCGGGTCATCCGGGCGGACATCAGATCGCTAAGCAGGGCACAGCGGATGCCCTTGACCTTGTTGGCGGTGATGGACACGCCAATGCCGGTGGTGCACAGCACAATGCCCCGGTCGCATTCTCCGCCGGCCACCGCCCTGGCGGCGGCTGCGGCAAAATCCGGATAGTCACAGCTGTCCAGGGCATAGGTCCCGAAGTCCTTCACTTCAAAGCCTCGCTGTTCCAGATGGGAAACCACCTTGTTTTTCAGCGCCAGAGCGCCATGGTCGCATCCAATCGCAATTTTCATATCCATATCTCCTTCTATATTACATAGCCGCCGTCCACATTCAGAATGTGCCCGGTGACAAAATCTGCTTCCGCCAGATATTCCATGGCCCTTGCCACGTCTCGGGGGGAGCCGTTGCGTCCCAGAGGGGCCTCCTCGGCCAACTCCGCCAGAATGTCGGCAGAGACGCTCTTGCACATATCCGTGAGGATTACCCCGGGGGCCACTGCATTCACCCGGATGCCGCTGGGGCCCAGCTCTTTGGCCAGCGCCTTGGTCAGGGCAATCACCGCTCCCTTGCTGGCAGAATAGGCGGCTTCGCAGGAAGCGCCGGTTCTTCCCCACATGCTGGATACATTGATGACGCAGCCCCGGTGCTTTTCCAGGAAGGAGGGCATGGCGGCGTTGATACAGTGGAAAATCCCTTTTACATTGACATCGAAAATCCGACTCCACTGCTGCCCGGTCATCTGGCTCATAAGACCATAATAGCAGATTCCGGCGTTATTTACAAGGATGTCTACCCCCCCAATTTGAGAAAAAGCGGCCTTCACGGCGTTCTCGTCCGCAACATCGCAGCAGATGGCGGCGGCGCCGGTTCGCTGTGCTACCGATTTTGCGGCCTGATGCTCCTTTTCGTACAGGAAGTACACCCGGTGTCCCTTGGCGGCGAACAGCTCCACCGCCGCTGCGCCAATGCCCCGGGAGCCGCCGGTGATGACTGTGGTCATGTTTTTCCTCCTTTGCAGGGAAAACGGACCGCCGGAAGGCAGTCCGTTTCGTGTGTTATCTTCTTCTGCTCTTCGTGCGGTGATCGGAATACTGTTTCATGGAGGAAATCTTACTGTCGGACTCCGACATAAAGGCTTTCAGCTTCTCCTCGAACAGTTGATCTGCGGTTTTGGGAGCGGCATTTTGGACCGGTGCGGTTCGGGGAGTGCGGACTTGACCCTGGCCGGGATTGGGCCGGGAGCCGTCTCGACGGGCCCCGCCGTTGTTTCGGAAATCCGGTCTGCCGCCCTCCCGCTGGGGCTTGGGCTCCAGACGCTTGATGGACAGATTGATTTTTCCGTTATCGGTGCCAATGACCATGACCTTCACATCCTGCCCCTCGGTCAAGTGCTGCCGAATGTCGCTGACGTAAGCGTTGGCCACCTCCGAAATATGTACCATGCCGGTCTTGTTTTCCGGCAGGGCCACGAAAGCGCCAAAATTGGTGATCGACTTGACTTTCCCCTCTAATACTGCTCCAACGGTTAACTCCATAGTTTGCTTTGCTTCCTCCATTATTTGACTTGCGCTTCAATCAGGATGGTGTCGGGGGAGACCATGCCCAGCTCTTCCCGGGCGATGCGTTCCACACTCTTGATGGAACCAAGCTCCTGGGTATACTGCCTCAGCAGCTCATTTTCGTACTCGACCTGACCGGCCTGGGCGCGAAGGTCTTCGGTTTGGCGGGCCATATGGTTTTCCACCAGTCTGAGGGTTCCCAGAGCGGCGGCTGTGAGCAAAAGCACCAGAGCCAGGGGGATCAGCACCCGGCGGCTGCTTTTGAAGAATACGACCTGTACCTTTCCGATTTGAAGCTTGCGTTCTGTCATGAATTACACCTCCGTCCGGCTGCCGACGCATTCGACAACCATTCCACCATATTGTAACCCATTTTTCCCCAGATGCAAATAAAATTTTCAAAAAATGCAAAATTTTTTTTCCGGGCAGCAAAATCATCCCCAAAATCCAGGCCAGGGCCTTCCAGAACAGGGAAAAAATGGGACCCATCAGCCGTCCCAGTGTTATTTCCCAGCCGAACCCTCCCACCGCCAGTCCCAGGGAATACCCGGGACGCAGGTCGCCGCCGCAAACGGCGAAATCCAGATACAGCCATCCCCAGCCCACCCCCAGCAGAAAGAGCAGGTCGCTCAGCAGGACGTGCCGGGGGCGAAGGGGCCGCAGGAAGCCATAGAGTATTCCCAGTCCCACCCCCAGCAGGCATCCGGCTCCGAAGCGTTGAAGGGAAAGTGCCGGTGGAGTCATCGGAGCAGCCGGCTGAACCAGCCGCCCTGCCTGGGCTCCTCATAAATCAGGGCGCTGATGGTTCCCTCCACCTCTACCTGCCCACCTTCCAGGGACAGATTTTTCAGCTGAAGCTGACTGCCCTGAACCGTCAGCATTCCCATGCTGGTCTGCAAGGTGACCAGAGTATCTTCAAAGCTGATGACCTCCGTCACCCCTGTCACCGTCAGCTTTTTTCGCTCCACCAGGGTCAGCCGGTGGGGCAGCGGTTCCTGTGCCATAGCCGTTCCTCCTCGATGCAGTGTTCTGCTGGAAAAGCCTATGGACAAAATGCCGATGATATGCCTGAGAAGATGTTTTCTCCATTGACACAGGGGCAGAAAATGAATAAAATAGGCTTGTCCAAGACAATCAGGCGATGTTGGCAATTTGTGCAGTTTCTAATGAACCCTAAGGAGGTTTTGAATATGAAGCATTCTTTTGACATTCGTCCCTGGCTGAAGCCGGCCCTGACCTGCATCCTGGGCCTGTGCCTAATCTTCCGGCCCGGCTCTCTCACCACCTCCATCGCCTGGGCGGTGGGGATTGTGATTGCCCTGGTGGGGGCGGGGAAGATTGTGGCCTTTTTTACCGACCCCGGCCCCGGACGGGATTTCCTTCGGCTCTGTGGCGGAGTGATTTTGCTGCTGCTGGGCTTTTCCATTATGCGCAGGCCTGTGCATCTGGAGCAGCAGGTGGGCCGGATCATCGGCATTGTACTGCTGCTGCAGGGCATCCGGGGCTACGTCAGTCCCTATGCCGCCCATGAGAAGGTCACTTCCGTGCTCAGCTGCATTGCGGGAGTGGTTCTCTTCGTGATGCCTCTGGCGGTTTCCCGGCTGGCGGTGGTGATCTGCGGAATCGTGGTGCTGCTCATTGGCGTGGGCATGGTCATTGATCTTCTTGCCGGGAGCCATGACAGCGGCGGCCCGGACATCATCGATGCACTATGATTGCCGCCTCCTGCTGCCTGGATGGGCGCTCCGGCCACCAGGCAGGCAGGCTTCTGCTGGAGCGGCTGTACCGTCAGGCCACCGGAGAACCGCTGCCGGACATTCGGCTGACGGACAGGGGAAAGCCCTATTTTGAAAATTCCCCCTGGTATTTTTCCATCACCCACACCGACCGCCACGCCTTCTGTGTCCTCTCCCTGGCCCCCGTGGGCATCGATGCGGAGGAGCTGGACCGGTCGGTGCGATTTTCCCTGATTAAGCGGGTGTTATCTCCCGCTGAGGAGCGGCGCTTTGCCCAGGCCCGAACCCCCCAGGAGGCCTTCCTCTGCCTGTGGGTGCTGAAGGAGGCCGATGCCAAGCGCAGCGGCCTGGGAATTACCGGCTTCCCCAACGGGACGGATTTCTCCCCGGACGACCCCCGGATTCATCGATGGGCGGGGTGCCTGGTGGCCATTGTGGGGGAGGAAGAAGGAGTGCGCTTTTATGATTTTTGATACCCATGCCCACATGGACGACCATGCCTTTGACGCCGACCGGGAGGAACTGCTGTCCCAGCTGCCCTGGGATGGAGTGGGCCTGCTGATGAACCCGGGATGCAGTCTGGCTTCCTCTCTGGCGGCGGTGGAGCTGGCAAAAAAGTATGATTATATTTATGCCGCTGTTGGCTCTCACCCGGATGCGGCGGATGAAGTGAACGAGCAGGTTATTTCTCAGTATCGGGAGCTGGTGAAAGCAAATCCCAAGGCAAGGGCCATCGGCGAGATCGGGCTGGATTACCACTATGAGGATATCCCCCGGGAAATTCAGCAGTGTGCCTTCCGGGCCCAGATGGCCCTGGCGGCGGAGCTGAATCTGCCCGTTATTGTCCACGAGCGGGAGGCCCATGAGGACGGGATGCGGATTGTCCAGGAGTATCCAGGTGTCACCGGGGTGTTCCACTGCTATTCCGGCTCCCTGGAAATGGCCCAGTGGCTGATTGCCCGGGGATGGTACATCGGCTTTGGCGGGGTGCTCACCTTCAAGAACGCCAAAAAGGCATTGCAGGTGGCGGCGAATATCCCGCTGGATCGCATCGTGCTGGAAACCGACTGCCCTTATATGGCTCCTGAGCCCTTCCGGGGCTGGCGGAACGACCCGGGGAAGCTCTGCCGGGTGGCCCAGAAGCTGGCCGAGCTCCGGGGGAAGACAGCCGAGGAAATCCAGGCCATTACCCTGGAAAACGGGAAAGCGCTGTACCGAATCTGATAAGCTGTCTTGTTAGGCGTTTACCGGTGTAACTCGGCAAATTGTAATTTAACGAGGTGCGTAGGGCGGGGTCATGACCCCGCCGCCCCACTGCCATCTTATGCCGTGCTCCGTTGGTTTTCCTGGTGCGGGAGCACCCCAAAGGCTCCCCTGTGTAAGGGGAGCTGTCAGCGAAGCTGACTGAGGGACTGTACAGCAGGCACTGAAATAATTGTACAGTCCAATGTGGAAAGATACGATCCAATTTTCCACCTTTTTCCATAATAGCAAGGGTACTGAAACAAAGGGATACAGTAGACGAACACTTCCGGTATTCGCCCAACATGGTGCAAATGTAGGATATTCTACTGCACAGTCCCTCAGTCACGGCTTCGCCGTGCCAGCTCCCTTTACACAAGGGAGCCTTTGGGCGCTAAATTACAATTTTAATTCCTCATTCCTAAGGAAACTCTGAATTAATCGTCTACGGCTGAGCAGCGGATCTTTTGCCCCATCTGTGCAGTTCTAAAACCGGGAAATACATACAGTATTCCTCCGGTTTTAGAACTTTCAGCTGTGACAAAATCTCTCGCTGTCAGCTCTTGCCGATTTAATCAGAGCTTCCCTAATTTTTAACTCCCAACACGCTTCCCCCGGTTCTTCCGGGATTGGTAAAAATGACTATGGAACTTAACTGTTTTTTTCATGAACATCCCAAAGCGGCCCTGGCCTTTTCCGGCGGGGTGGACTCGGCGTATCTGCTGTATGCGGGGGTAAAGTGCGGGGCGCAAATCCGGCCCTATTATGTGAAGACCCCCTTTCAGCCCCGGTTTGAATACGAGGACGCCCAGCGATTGTGCCGGGAACTGGGGGTGGAGATGACCACCCTGGAGCTGGACGTGCTGGAAGACGAAAGAATTTCGGCCAATGCCCCCGACCGCTGCTATTTCTGCAAGCGAAAGATTTTCTCCACCATTTTGGAGGCGGCTTACGATGACGGATTCTCCGTCCTCCTGGACGGCACCAACGCCTCGGACCAGGTTTCCGACCGGCCCGGGATGAGAGCCCTCCGGGAGCTTTCCGTGCTTTCACCGTTGCGGCTCTGCGGGCTGACTAAGGAGGAAATCCGCCGCCGCTCCAAGGAGGCAGGCCTGTTCACCCACAATAAGCCCGCCTATGCCTGTCTCGCCACCCGGATTTCAACGGGGAGGGCCATCACGGCGAAGGATTTGGAGCGAACCGAGGACTGCGAAGCATTCCTTATGGATATGGGCTTTTCCGGTTTCCGCATCCGTCTGCTGGGAGATTTTGCCCGGCTTCAGCTGCCGGAAACCCAGCTGTCAGGGCTTTTGGAGCAGCGGGAGCGGGTGCTTGAGGAACTAAAAAAACACTATTCCGGCGTTCTGCTGGACTTGGAGGTCAGAGATGAACAGTGACATCCGGCTTTTGTTGGAGGGAATTCAAAATGGCAGCGTCAGCATTGACGACGCCCTGCTGCAACTAAAGCGGCAGCCCTTTGCGGACATTGGCTACGCCAAGGTGGACATGCACCGGCGCATCCGCCAGGGGGCGGGAGAGGTGATCTACGGGGCGGGGAAGACCGCTGAGCAGATTACGGGAATCCTCTCCGCCATGGTGGAAAACGGGCAGGAAAACGTACTCATCACCCGGCTGAGCGCCGAAAAAGCCGCCCAGGTGGGAAAAGCCCATCCCATCATCTATTATCGAGAGGCCCAAATTGGAATTCTGGGTCAAATGGAAGCGCCCCACGGCATGGGAACCATTGTAGTGGCCACCGGGGGCACCAGCGATGTGCCGGTGGCGGAGGAGGCGGCCCTGACGGCCCAGTTTTTGGGAAATGAGGTGCTGCGGCTTTATGACGTGGGAGTGGCGGGGATTCACCGGCTGCTGAGCCACACCCAGGAGCTGATGAGCGCCAGCGTCATCATCGCCATCGCCGGAATGGAGGGCGCCCTGGCCAGCGTCATCGGCGGCCTGGTGGAGTGCCCCGTGATTGCGGTGCCCACCAGCGTGGGCTACGGCGCATCCTTTGGCGGCATTGCGGCACTGCTCTCCATGCTGAATTCCTGCGCCAGCGGCACCGCCGTGGTGAACATCGACAACGGTTTTGGCGCCGGCTACATGGCCAGCACCATCAACCACATGGAGGCAAGGCATTGAAAACACTGTACTTAGACTGCGGCATGGGCGCCGCCGGAGACATGCTCACCGCCGCCCTGCTGGAGCTGTTCCCCCAGCGGGAAAAAATGGTGGAGGAGCTGAATGAGCTGGGCATCCCAGGGGTGCGCTATGAGGCGGAGCCCTGCTCCAAATGCGGCATTCAGGGCACCCACGTCCACGTTTATGTGGGGGATACCGAGGAAGGGGAGTATCATGACCATCCCCACAGCCATCATCACAGCGGCATGGAGGAAATTGCCCACTGGATTTCTCACATTCAGGCCTCCCAGACGGTGAAGGAGCGAATCCGCTCCGTCTATGAAACAATCGCCCGGGCGGAGAGCCTGGTGCACGGAGTGGAGGTTCAGGACATCCACTTTCACGAGGTGGGCACCCTGGATGCCTTGGCGGATGTGACGGCAGTGTGCTATCTCATGGAGAAGCTGGGCAATCCCGTGGTTTACGCTTCGCCCGTCCATGTGGGCAGCGGTCATGTGTACTGCGCCCATGGAATTCTGCCGGTGCCCGCCCCTGCCACGGCGGAGATTTTGAAGGGCGTCCCCATCTACGGCGGCCAGATTCAGGGGGAGCTGTGCACCCCCACCGGGGCAGCGCTGCTGAAGCAGTTTGTGAGGGAATTTGGGAACATGCCCGTGATGACCCCTCAGGCAGTGGGCTACGGCATGGGCAAAAAGGATTTCGCCATGGCCAACTGCCTCCGGGCGGTGCTGGGGGAGAGCGGCGAGGCAGAGGACAGCATTTTGGAGCTGAGCTGCAACTTAGACGATATGACCGGGGAGGACATTGGCTTTGCCATGGAGCGCCTGCTGGAGGCCGGAGCTCCGGAGGTGTTCACTACCCCTATTTTCATGAAAAAGAACCGCCCCGCTGTGATGCTCACGGTTTTATGCCGGCAGGAACAGCGAGAGGAAATGGTCCGCCTGATCTTCCGCCATACCACCACCCTGGGCATCCGGGAGACTCTCCGCCGCCGGGCTACCCTGACCCGCCGGGAGGAGCAGGTAATGACGCCCTACGGCCCGGTTTCCTGCAAGATTTCCCAGGGCTGGGGGGTCAGCCGCCGGAAGCCGGAATATGAGGATCTGGCCCGGCTGGCAAGAGAAAAGGACATTCCCATTCATCAGCTGCGGGAAACCTGGGATAAGGAGGAACCATGGAGCTTGTGATGCAGCCCACTGTCACCACCTGCGGCCAGGCGTGCATTGCCATGATTACCGGCAGGAGTGTGGAGGAAGTAATCCAAGCCATGAAAACCGATGGCCCCACCAGCATCGGACAGCTGATGGAGGCGCTGGACTTTTATGGCATCCCTCATGCGGAACGGAATAAGCGTATCTCCAAGAAAAACCCGGAGCCATACAACCGTTCCATTCTGACCGTCCATACCCAGGAAGGCTACACCCACTGGACGCTGCTGTGGGACGGAAAATACTATGACCCGGAATTTGGCCTGATCTGCGGCGATTACCCTCACGGAAGAATTACCTCGTTTCTCTCCATTTTGGGGTAGCGGGTTGGAGATAAGAGAGAATCATACTGAAAGCGCCGCCAATGCGAAAAATAGCAGGTACTCCGGATGAGTACCTGCTATTTTTGTGCTTAAGCAACGCTGCAATTACTTTGCGTTATTTTTCGCTGTATTGATGGACGAGATCAAAAGTTTTTTGACCTCGATGCACTGATCAAGAATTGTCTTATCACCATAATAACCACTCTCGATCATCAATTCCAGCCAATACTCGCTTTCAGAGCATTCTTTGAGGGCAATCTGAAGCTTTGCAATAAAGTCCGCCCTGCCATGGGCGTAGAATGCTTCCCGAATATTGGCGCCGATACTGGTTCCGGAGCGAAGAAGCTGATTGGTCAAAACCGATTCCCGTTTCGTTGACTTCACTTCGTTACATACCTTGATGATCCGCAGTGCAAACGCCTTCGACTTATCCTGTAACGCACTTCCCATAATAACGCACCTTCCGCATCCTACTTCTTCACTCTTCACAATAACCTTTTCCTTCCCAAAAATCGGCCCCAATAATTTAGTGAAGAGTGAATAAGTAAAAATCGGCAATCTTCTTGCGAAGCTTGCCGATTTTTGGCAGAGGATGAGGGATTCGAACCCCCGCAAACGGAGTCAGAGTCCGGTGTGCTACCGTTACACAAATCCTCTACATTTGGAACGGTATTATTATATCCAATTTTCGGGAAAAGTCAAGCCTAAATTTCCAAAATATTTCTCCGGGGCCCAAAGCGCCCTTACTCCACAAAGCCCTTCCCAGGAAACTGAAAAAAGGCGGCGGATTTGGCCGTTGAAATCGAATTGCCCATATGGTATCATAGCCCAAACGAGGTGAGCTTATGAAAATTCTTCTGATAGAGGACGATACCGCCCTGCGCACGGCGTTAACGGAGCTGCTGCTCCGGGAGGGGTATGAGGTGACACAGGCGGACTGCGTCCTGGAAGCAAAGCGGCTGCTGGGCGGCGACGTTCAGCTGATTCTGCTGGATGTCACCCTGCCCGACGGCGACGGGGTGGAGCTTTGCAGGCAGTGGCGGGGGGACGGGGTGACCACCCCCATCCTGTTCCTGACGGCAAAGGACGAGGAGTACGATGTGGTGCGGGGCCTGGACGCCGGGGGAAACGACTATGTGACCAAGCCCTTCCGCATCCAGGAGCTGCTCAGCCGGATTCGGGTGTTGCTCCGGGGCCGGGAGGCGTCGGACAACCTCAAGCGGCGCAGCGGAATCTGCCTGGATACCGGAAAAATGCTGGCAAGCAAAGAGGGCATCCCTCTGAACCTGACGTTGACGGAGTATAAGATTTTGCAGTGCCTCATCTCCCACACGGGAATTGTTACCCGCAGCCATCTTCTGGATGCGCTGTGGGATGCTGACGCCAGATTTGTGGACGACAACACCCTTTCCGTCCACGTCAGCCGCCTGCGGGAGAAAATCGGCGGGGAACGGATTAAAACCGTCAGAGGAGTGGGGTACCAGTGGGTGGATTGATCGCTTTGGCAGCCGTCCTCGGGGCCTTCTGCATTGCGCTTCTGCTGCTCAGGGTGCGGGATCGCCTTAGAATCCGGCGGCTCCGGCAGCAGACCGAGGACTTTTTAACTCATGCCGGCAAACCTATGGATGTGGCGCTGGGGGAGGACGGCATTGCCGTGCTCCAAAATGAAATATGCGAATTGCAGGATCGGCTGATTCGGGCAAGAGAGCTGCAAAAAGAGGAATGCAGCCGCACCAGCAGCCTGACCGCCGACATTTCCCATCAGCTGAAAACGCCCCTGACCACCCTCCGGCTCTATACCGAGATGGACGCCGCACCCCACATGGAGGGGAGCCTGGAACAGATTTCCCGGATGGAGAACCTGATTCAGGGCCTGCTGCGATTGGAGCGGCTCTGCGCCGACGGCTACAGCTTCGTGTATCAGCAGCAGGATATGGGCGAGCTGATCGAGGAGCAGTGGAGCTTTCTCACGGCGGCGTTCCCGGAGCGGAAGCTGAAAATCACCGGGGAGGCCACCATTCGCTGTGACAAAAAATGGATGGGGGAGGCCTTCCTGAATCTTCTGAAAAATGCCTGTGAGCATACCCTTCCGGGAGGGAATATCTGGGTTTCTCTGGAGAAAACCGACGCCGCCTTTTTCTGCACCCTGGAGGATGACGGCGGGGGCGTCCGGGAGCGGGAGCTGCCCCATTTATTTGAACGATTTTACCGGGCGGAGCACCAAAGCACCCAGGGGGCGGGAATCGGTCTCGCCATCGTCCGGGAAATCATCCGCCGCCATCACGGCGCCATTGTGGCCTGCAACACCCTGCGGGGATTGAAAATGGAGATCACCCTGCCGGTGATTGACGGGATTCTTACGAATTCTTAAGCTTCACGCAAGATGAATGTAAGCTTCGCCTGTTAGGATAGAGACAAAGGAGGGATGCATATGGAAATCATCCATTGCGAAAATCTGAGTAAAATCTATCAAGCGGGCGAAGCTTCTGTTTATGCCCTGGACGATGTGAGCCTGAGCCTGGAGGCGGGCACCTTTACCGCCATCACCGGCCCCAGCGGCAGCGGAAAGTCCACCCTGCTGCACCTGCTCAGCGGCCTGGACAAGCCCACCAAGGGAAAGGTCTTCTACCGGGAAAATGAGCTGTACCGGTATAATGACAATCAGCTCTCCGTCCTGCGCCGCCGCCGGTTCGGCTTCGTGTTCCAGAGCTATAATCTGGTGAAGGAACTGACGGGCTATGAGAATATCCTTCTGCCCGTGATGCTGGACAGCCGGAAGCCGGACGAGGAATACTTAAACAGCATGATTGACCTGCTGGGCATCCGGGAGCGGCTGTCCCACCTGCCCAGCGCCATGAGCGGCGGCCAGCAGCAGCGCTTCTGCATCGCCCGGGCCCTGGCCAACAAGCCCGCCATTCTCTTCGCGGACGAGCCCACCGGCAACCTGGACGGCAAGGCGGGCCGGGAGGTGCTGACATTGCTGCGCACCGTCAGCCATGAGCTGGGAATCACCCTGGTTCTGGTGACCCACGACCTGCATGTGGCGGAGCAGGCCGACCGGGTGATCAAGCTGGAAGACGGCAAAATCATCGCCGACAGCGGGGTGAGCGCATGAAGGCCCTGACTGTGGGCCGCATGGCCGCCGCCCGGCTGAGGACCAACCGAAAGACCTACGTCAGCCTGATTGTGGGCATTTTCCTGTCCGTGTTCCTGGTGTCCACCCTGGTGCTGTGTATCCAGGGGGTGGTTCTGGGTCAGCTGGAACAGACCGACAAGCGGATGGGCTATGAGGATGCCCTCCTGCTGGACACCCCGGAGCTGACGGATGGGGAACTGGCCGAAACGGGATTTTTTGACACCATCGGTCACGTTTACGTGTCCGCCGGAGTAAAGGACACCGACATTTATCTGGGCTGGTACGATGATGCCGGGGCATCATTGCTCTGCCGCCAGCTCCTGGAGGGGAGGATGCCGGAACAGGCAGGGGAGATTGCCATGGAGCGCAGCGCCATGCTGGCCATCCGGGAGGATGGGCAGTGGCAGCTGGGTGATCAGGTAACGCTGAATCTGACCCCGATTGACGGGGTGGAGGAGGAGAGAACCTTTACCCTGGTGGGGGTGCTGGCGGAGCAGTCCAGCTTCCTGGCCATTTCCCAGAGAAACGCCCCTACCTTTGTCTCCGGGTTTCCGGCAATTCTGGTTTCTCCCGAGGAGCCCGCTTTTCTAAGCGGACGGACGGTGCTCCACCGGCTGATGACCCTGAAGGTGCCCATTACCGAGGAGCTGTTTGAAGCCATGCAAACCCGCATTGCAGGATGCGCCATGGGATATGGACAGTTCCGGGTAAAGACCATGACCGGAAGGCTGCTTGACAATTATTTTGCCCCGGATGTGCTGGGCCTGAATTCCGATGCTATGGTGATCGCCATTATGGCGGGAATGCTGATTCTCTCTCTGCTGCTCAGCTGCTGCGTGGGAATTGCTGGGAGCATGGAGGGGATTTTGAACAAGCGCCGGGAGGAAATCGGTGTCCTCCGGGCTCTGGGGGCCACCAAGGGCCAGATCCGCCGGATGTTCGGCCGGGAGAGCTGGCTGCTGGCCCTGACCACCGCCCCGATCTCTATTGGTCTATCCTGCCTGCTGGTATGGGGCCTGGAAAAGTGGGCGCCGGAAAACATGATCTTCAAATTTGATCTGCGGTTGATGCTGCCCATTTTTCTGCTCAGCGCCGCTACCGTTCTTCTCTCCGGCAGCATCCCCCTGCGCCGGGCCTCCAACCAGATGCCCATGAGCGTCCTGCGGGACACGGAGCTGCTTCGCAAATCCCGGCTGCTTCGCAGCCAAAAGCAGTTCTCCGTCCCCAATCTCATTTCCCGGCGTATGGTTCGGCTCTATCCCACCCGGCTTTTGGGAGGTGTTATCCTGTCCGGACTGATGTGCTTCTGCGCCGCCCTGTTTGCCATCGTGGCCTACGAGGGCACCTACACCTTCATGCCCTCCAATTCCGCATACGACATTGCCATAGATAGTCGGAGCTTCCGCAGCTTTATATCCCTCCAGTCCGGGCGGGGCCTGTCGGATCAGAGCCTGAACCAGCTGGCGAGCCTCCCCCATGTCCGGAAGGTGGATGTGCGCCGAAATCTGCGGGTCAACCTGCTGCTGGAAAACAAAACCGGATATTTTGACCTGGGATACATGATCAACTACCATATGATGTCTGAGGAAGACTGCATGGAATGTTACCGCCGCATGGGTACGGAAATCAACGCAGAAAATGAGGAGGGCTACCGCCAGTCCTATAACGATGAGCAGCAGGCCTACAGCGCCCTGAGAAAGGCACAGAATATCTCCCAGGAGGTCGTCCATACCGAACTGCAAACGCTTTCGGCGGAGGAACTGCGGGAATTGGAACCCTACCTGGGCTCCGGCAGAATCAATGTGGATGCCATCAACGCCGGACGGGAGGTGCTGATCCTGGCCCCCAAGGTCTATTTTATTCCCTATAAGGATGAAGCCGGCGGCTGGTATACGGCAGATGCTTCCCGGGCCCAGCGGGACATGGCGTCTTTAAGCGTGGAGAACGACTGGGCCTATGCCGGTCAGACCCTTCCCATCATGCAGCTGTATACCGAGGATGCCAGGGAATATGCAGGCGTTGCCGAGAGACTCTTCGCCAACTGCACCCGGCTGGATGCCACGGTCACCGTGGGCGGCGTCCTGGACAAGCAGCCGGATTATTTGAATGGGCTGTGGGGCAGTGTACTGACCACGGAGCAGGGCCTTCGGAATATGGGTCTCAACCGCAACGGCTATGTGGGCATTCAAATTTTCCTGGACGGCGAGGTTGACCAGACTGTCGAAGAGGAGCTGACCAGAAGCATCAACGCCATCGCCCGGCGGGCGGAGGGCTCCAGGGTGGTGAACAACATGGAGATCGCCCGGGAAGATGCCCGGAGCTATTTCCAGCTCTTTGTTCTGATTGGAGCCATCGCACTGGTGTTCTTTGCCGTGTCCGCCGGGATGATCCTGTCCACCGTCACCCGGCAGATTCAAGCGGACGGAAAGCGGATCGGGATGCTCCGGGCGGTGGGGGCGGAGGAAAAGACCATCCTTCGCTGCTACAGCGGACAGGTGTTCCTCTCCCTGGCCTTGGGCATGGCCCTGGCGATTCTGGTGGTTATTCTCCTGATGGTATTTGCGGGGATGAACCTTGGACTGGTGTATTGCCTCTGCGGCATTGCTGCGATCCTGATTTTCAGCGGCTCCTGCCTGGGGCTGTGCATCCTGCTGCTGCGCCGGAGAGTCCGCCAGGTGACGAATCAAAGCATTATCGAGAACATTCGGGAGCTGTGAATATGAGAAAATTTCGTTTCTTTTTGGCTCTTGCGGCCTTGATTTTAATGCTGAGCAGCGCTGCCTCTGCCGCCGATTTTGAGCTGGACGACAAAGCGGTCTTCTATGGCATGGAGGGCCGGTCCTGGTATCAGGGGTATGAGCCCACGGTGCAGTGGGGTAATTTCTCCATCTGCCTGCCCCTTCGCTCCGAAAAAGCCTCCGGGGAAATTACTGTGTCCATCGCCCTGGACGACCCGGATGTACTGCTGCTGCGCTCCCAGCCCGGAAGCACCCGGGTCTCCCCCAGGGAGGGGATTTACCCGGTGGCGCTGACGGTTCCCCTCGCTCAAAACCGGCGAAACGGGGACTATGCCGCAAAAATCACCGTCTCCGGCCAGACCCGGGACGGAATCAAAGTGACGGAAATCTTCCCCTGTGTCATTCGGGTTCGGGACGGGGAGTACAACCCGGAAACCCTGACCCCCAAAATGGAAATTTCCGGCGATTTGAATGTGGGCGAAGACTGTATTCTGAATGTGTCCATCCACAACCCGGCGACTACCCTGTCCATGACGGAGGGCACCCTGACGCTGACAGAGGAATCCGGCGATATTCTGGTTTCCGGCTCCGACCGCCTGGAGCTGCCGGAGATTCTTCCTGGGCAGACGCTCCAAATCCAGGTGCCGGTTACGGTGAAGGGGAAGGCGGCGGTGGAGCCCCACAGCCTGGGACTGAAGCTGTCCTATCAGGTGCTTGACGAGGCAGTCACCTGGGAGCAGACTTTTACCCATCCGGTGAATCAGCAGATTCGTCTGGAGCAGGGAGGCGTCAGTATGCCCTCCTCCGCTCTCCAAGGGGAGTTGACCAACCTCTCCGTCCCCCTGATGAACATGGGCAAGGGCAAGCTCTGCAACGCCATGGTCACCCTGGAATTCCCGGAGCTGATTCAGCGGCAGAGCGTGCTGGTGGGAACCATTGAGCCGGGGGCTACCGGCCAGGCCAAGCTGACCTTCACCCCGCCGGGAGACGCTTTGGGGGAATATTCCGGCACGGTCACCATCTCCTGTGAGGATGAATACGGCAACATGGAGCAAATGGAGCTTCCCGTAAGCATCACCATCCAGGAGGCAAAACCGGTTTCCACCGCCCAGGCGGAGGAAGAAAAGCCCGCCGCCCCCGGCTGGCTTCTGCCCCTGGCAGCGGCGATGTGCTTAGGTTTGCTGGTTGGGCTAATCGTGCAAGGGGTGCTGCTTCGCTCCAAGCTCCACAAATTGGAGGAGGAACGGCTGTGAGAGAAGGACTTCCAAGACGGTACTTTTTCCTTGAAAATCGGGAGCTTTTGTGGTACTATGGCCGTGGGATGTGTGCTTATCATCTTTGCCAAATAGACGGATAAATTGGCGTTTGGCGGGGTCATGACCCCGCCAAACGCAATCACCCCGCCAAACACCAATTTTGTGCAGAAATTTATAAAAAGGAAAAGGAGCAATTTCGATGGCTGTACGACTGAATGAAGACAAGGAAATGGTGCAAACCATCCGGGAGGGCCTGAAGCATACCGGCGGCTACTGCCCCTGCCGTCTGGAACGGACGGAGGAGAACAAGTGCATGTGCAAGGAATTCCGTGACCAGATTGCAGACCCCGATTTCAAGGGCTTCTGCCACTGTATGCTCTACTACAAGGACTAAGCGATAGGATTCCCCCGGAAAAACCAGGGGAATCCTCAAAAAAAGTGTTGACAAATGAAGCGGCGAATGGTATGATAACGGGGCGTTGGGGAAACCTCAAAAGCGAATATGGGCGAGTGGTGGAATTGGTAGACTCGCTAGATTCAGGTTCTAGTGTTCACTGCGGACGTGCGGGTTCAAGTCCCGCCTCGCCCACCAAAGTAAGTTGACAGGCTACGCAGAGTGTAGCCTGTCAATTTTGCTGTACGGAAGAATAGCACCGGCACAGTTGCCATATGTGAAAGAAGGGAACTCCGATAAAGGCGAAACCGGACAGACAAAGAAGAGCCAGAGGTCTCTCTCTGCTCCTGCTGATTATCTTATTTTTCTCCATCTTCGGGGCAATTATTTCCATGGTGTCTCGGAAAATATCCCGGGAGATGTCTGCCTCCGCTATTCAGAACCTGAGCGAGAGCCTGGACTTGATTCAGAGCACCATTGAGGCGATCTTTCGCAGCCAGGCGGACTTTCAGGCCCTGATTGCCCAGGAGGTCGCCCGCTCGGATGACCCGGCGGCTTATATCCGTGCCTACGGGAAAAATCACACCATGGTCAAGCTGTCCCTTATTCCCGCCGGGAAAACCGAGGGCGTCTCCAGCACCGGGGAGCGGTTCACCGAGGAGAGCCTGGACTTTTCTGCGGGCGGAACCATCTCGGGCATGCCCGTCTCCCAGTCCTACGTGAACGATATGGGCACCTGGGCCTACACGCTGAAATGCCCCGTGGAGCGGAACGGGCAGGCTGTTGGCGCCCTCTATGCCGAGTATATCTACGATGCCATTGATCGCTCCCTTCCCGAAGGGTTTTACAACAAACGGGCATCACTGTACATCATGGACGGTCAAAGTCAGCGCTTTGTCCTTAAACCCAAGGGAATGGGGCAGCGCAGTGCGGGCCATCTGAACCTGAATGATTTTTACCGGGCAAACGACATCCAGGATCCGGAAATCCGGGAGGAGATTACGCAATGCCTCCAGGACGGGCAGGATGTGCTCTTCTATCACAGCATTCGCTCGGTGGACGCCCTCAACTACATCTGGGCCGTCAACGGCGGGACAATTTACCTGGTGGGATACGTGCCGCTGGAGGCCATCCAGCAGGAGGGGAAGACCGTCAACCAGAACATTTGGACGGTGGTGATTTCCCTGCTGGCGGCGTTTTTCCTGTGCATCGCCCTGTACAATTGGAACTGGCGGCAGCAGGAGAAGCTGCGGCGGGAGCAGGAAGAGGAGCGGCAGCGCTACAACCGGCAGCTGTCAGAGGCCCTGCAGGCCGCACAGGTTGCCAGTGAATCCAAGACCATGTTCCTGTCCAATATGTCCCACGACATCCGCACGCCTATGAATGCGGTGCTGGGCTTTACAACGCTGCTGGCCAGAGATGCGGAAAATCCGGCCAAGGTGCGGGAGTATACCAAAAAGATCACCGCCTCCGGGCAGCATCTGCTCAGTCTGATTAACGACATTCTGGACATCTCTAAGATCGAGAGCGGGAAGGTGGTGCTGAACCTGGAGCGATTCTCCCTCAGCGATGTGATCTCCTCTGTGGACGCCATCATTCAGCCCATGGCCAAGGCAAAGGGCCAGACCTTCCACGCAGAGGTGACGGGCATCCGCCACGAGTATCTGTTGGGGGACGAAACCCGGCTCGACCAGATCCTCATCAACCTTCTCTCCAACGCCGTGAAGTACACGCCGGAGGGGGGGCATATCTGGTTCCGTGTTATCGGACTCAAGCAGCGTTCCGGCCAGTATGAGCACATTCGCTTCGAGGTGGAAGACGATGGCTACGGCATGACGCCGGAGTATCTGGAGACCATTTTTGATGCCTTTACCCGGGCGGAGAACAGCACCACCAACAAGGTGCAGGGCACCGGCCTGGGTATGGCCATCACCAAAAGCATCGTGGAGCTGATGGGCGGCACCATTGACGTATCCAGTCAGGTGGACAAAGGGAGCCTGTTTCGTGTGGAGTTGGAGCTTCGCATCATGGAGGAGACGGCAGATTGCCAGTTCTGGGCGGATCGGAATATCTGCCGCGTTTTGTCGGTGGTTGGAAGCACGGACGACGGAGAGAACATCCCAGAGCTGATGCAGGATACCGGCGTTCAACTGGACACCGCCACGGTGGAGGAGGCCCTGAGCCTGCTGCGCAGCGGCCAGCAATTCCAGCTGGTTCTGCTTGACTGGGAGAACTGCGGCCCCCAGGCGGCAAAAGAGATTCGCTCCCAGCTGCCGGATTCCGTCCCCCTGCTGCTTCTGGCGGAATTTGACGCCCCTGGAATGGAGCAGACCCTCCAGCTTACCCGCACCGACACCCTGACAAAGCCCTTCTTTGTCTCGGCGCTGCGGACGATGATTGAGGGACTGTGGAACGAAAAGATTTCTAAGCCGGAGCCGGAAGAGGATGAGTCCCTGGAAGGGATGCACTTCCTGGCCGCAGAGGACAATGAAATCAATGCGGAAATTCTCACAGAGCTGCTGGAGATAGAGGGCGCCTCCTGTGAAGTTGCTGAAAACGGCCTTTTAGCCCTGGAGCGCTTCCAAAATTCTGCACCCGGCGAGTTTGACGCCATCCTGATGGACGTCCAGATGCCGGTGATGAACGGCCATGAGGCTGCCCGGGCCATCCGCTCCCTGCAGCGGGAGGATGCGAGACGCATTCCCATTATCGCCATGACGGCCAACGCCTTTGCTGAGGACGAGAAGGCTGCCCTGGATGCCGGCATGGACTTCCATATACCTAAGCCCCTGGACATGGGCCTTCTGAAAAAGGTTATCGGGCAAATAAATCGAAGAGAGGAAAATCAGGCATGAAGAAATGGATTGCCGTCTGTTTAACGGTGCTGGCCCTTTTGCAGCTGTCCGGCTGCGGCGGCCATGAGGAGCCCCAAAATCTGATTACCCAGGATGAGGAGACGAAGCGGGTGGTCACGTTGTTCAGCCCCATGGAGAAAACCAACCCCGATGCGGAGAATGTGGCCCGGACAGCGGCGGATCTGACAATATCCATGGCGGAGGAGCGGCTGGGAGTCGCCGTGGACTACTGGACCTACACCGCAGAGGACTTTCAGGACAAGACCTATGACGAAGTAGCCCTGGAACGGGCACGGAATAATATGGACGACCTGTATCTGCTCAATCCGGACATTGTCCTGACTCTGGGGGCAGAGGGACAGCTGATGGATTTGTCCGGGCTGGACAGTACCAAAAATCTGCGCCAGATTATCCACATGGCCAACACGGTGGACGGAAAGCTGGTGGCCATTCCCCAGGAGGTGGTGGCCTACGGCCTGTTCCTGAATATGGATTTGTTCCGGAAATACGAGCTCTCCCTCCCGCAGACGCCGGAGGAATTCCTGGAATGCTGCCGTGTCTTCCGTGAGAACGGAATTGAGACTCCCATTGGAGCCAATCGCTGGTGGCTGGAGACCTTTGTTCTCGCCCAGGCCTACGCCGATCTGTACAACGGTGGGAACACCCAGGCGGAGATTGCCGCCCTCAACAGCGGTGAGGCCAGGTACAGCGACTATATGCGCCCCGGCTTTGAGTTCCTCCAGACCCTCATCGACAACGGCTATGTGGATGCGCAGAAGGCCCTGGTCAGTGAGGCGATCGAAGGGGAAGGCCCGGATTTCCTGGCGGGGAAAACCCCCATTGTCATGGCCTACTGGGGGGCGGCCAACACCGAGACCGCCTACGGCAAGACCGATTTTGAGATGCAGGTCATCGGCTTCCCCAGCAGCCGGGGACAGATGCCGGTGATGCCCATGACCGGCTGGGCCGTGGGCGCTCAGGCAGAGCATGCCGAGGATGCCATGCGTGTGATGGACGTCATCATGTCCGACGAGGCCCTTAAGCTGTACGCTGAAACCAACCGGGTCATCTCACCCTCCCAAAACGTGAAGGTGGACTGCGTCCCCGCCCTGCGGCCCCTGAACGATCGAATCGAGGAGGGAGTCTACGTGCTGGGTTCCAATGCGGGCATGAGCGTGGAGCAGTGGGGAAACACCTGCCTTATCGTGCGGCAGCTGCTGGCCGGTGCTTCTGTGGATGAGTGCATGGCATCCTTTGACGCACTGCAGGATGCGGCGCTGGAACAGAGAAAAAGCTGAAAGCGGCCGTTGTGGAGCAGTTGCTCCACAAGCTGGGATATTAAGATTGGGAGGCAGATTTTCTGCCTCCCTCCCATTTTTTACTCCCGGTTCATTTGATCCACAAAGGCAATCTCTTTTGCGGTCATTTGTGCCCATGCGGGGCGGAAGCCGCAGCGGATTGCGTTGCGCACGGATTTGATGTTGCACCATGCGGCGCAGTAGAAGGGCACCTTGCCCAGGGCCAGGGCTTCCAGTGCCAGACGGCTGGTCAGGGCGGAGGCGATGCCCCTGCGCCGGTAGGCTGGCAGTACATCTACACCGATTTGATACATCGTCTCGCAATCGGCGGAGCAGCCCGCAAGCCCCACCAGGGTGCCTCCGTCGTAGGCCCCCACGCCCAGCACATCCAGCTCCCGGCGCTTTTCGCACAGGGCGTTGCTCCACTGGGGAAGATAAAGGTCGTTAAAATCCTCCTGATGCAGAACCCGCAGCTCATAGCCGCAGGGCAATTCTTGCACCAAATTCACATCCGGCAGAAAATATTCCGCCATGAAGCAGACCTTCTGTCCGAAGGGCTGGAGCATTTCGTCCAGAACGTGCAGATTGGGCGTTTCAAAGCAGTGCTCCACGGGATAGCGGTTGATATATTCCTCCACCAGGGGGGCAAGGGCCTCGCTTGCCTGGGCCACAATGTTGGAGCCGTAGCAGACCAAATCGCAGCTGAAAGGTAAATCCAGATATTTTCTTGCGAGAGGATGCTTTTTGGAGATTGTTACCACGTTTTGCGCTCCGAGAAAATCCTCCGGCAAGCAATTGCAGTCGTATGATGACTGCTGCAAAGCGATGCGCCATACTTCTTCATTTGTCAGCATTCTTCTGTTATCCTCCATTTTTTATGAGTGGCGGCGGGGTCAGTTCCACGGCCTGGCTTTGCCCAACCAGCCCTGCTCCGCCCAGTACTTTCCATCCAGATACTCCGGGTCTTTTTGGTGCAGCGACCGCTGCATCAGGCGGCAGACGGAAAATTTAATTTTGGTTGTCAAACTTGTACCTGCGCTCTTACTGTAGTCCATCCGGGCAAACCGCTGGGACAGCCGGTTTATTTTCCTCGTCAGCTCCTTCCGCTTCCTTTCAGAGAGCTTTTCCCAGACCACATCGCCCATCAATGCGCCGGTGAAAATTCCAATTTCAGAAATCCCCCACCAGGACAGGCTGTGCCTCAAGTCCTTTGCGGCGGATTTCGCCCCCGCACCCAGGCACTGGGTGATAATTACAGCCCGCTTTCCAAACATCTGGGGAGCAGGGCGGTGGGGCATCCAGCGGTAGGCAAAATGGTCAAGCAGCGCCTTCATTGCCCCCGTGGCGTGAAACACATAGGTCGGGGAGGTCATCACAATCAAGTCCGCTTCTAAAAGGGATTTTTCGATTTTTTCTATGTATTCCCCGTCTTTGCAGGTGCGTTCGCCTCTGAGGAAACAGCTTAGGCAGCCGTTGCAGAAATTGGGGCAGTCCTTTGGAAGATCGTACTCCGTGACATTCGCCTGGAAGGGTGCCAGGAACATCTCCTTCAGGCGGTAGGTCACACCGTGTTTTTCTGTCCCATTGATGACGGTAATTTTCATGCGCTAAACCTCCAAAATGTCGTGAAGAATTTGGCCGTGCCAGACCTTGCGGTTTTCTCTTTTTGACAAATCAAGCCCCATCTGACTTGAAACCGTTTCCCAGCGCAGAAACATCTGCTGCATCATGGTAATCAGGCAGAAGGTCTTCCTCTTTACGGTTATCTCGTCCCAGTCCGGGCGGCAGGCTGCCACCAGGGGCAGAAACGCTTCATAGGTTCTGCTGGTGTTGTCGCTGCGTTTCGGGGAGCGCATATCGGAAAGAACGGATATTTTGGAGATGGCTTTGTGGGCGAACAGGAAATCCAGAGTCATATTGCCGAGATTTTCCAATTTCTCAAAAGGGGGGAGCGCATCCGTTTCCTCCCGGATGCGCTGAAAATTTTCGATAATCCCGTTGATCATCCGTTCCACGCATTGCTCGATGAGCTGGTCCTTGTTTCCAAAATGGTAATTGACAAGCCCCAGTCCCACACCGGCTCTTTTGCAGATTTCCCGGACGGTGATGTTTTCCGGATGCTCGCCGTTTTCCTCGATGAGTGCCGTGGCCGCCTGAATAATTGCTTCCCTGCTGTCCATATGACCCTCCGCTGAACGTTGTTCAAATCTATTATACTGAACAGCGTTCAAAATGTCAAGGGGGAGAAGAGAGAATGTTTTTATAAAAAGCCCTTGCCAAAGGGAGCGTTCTCTGTTATAATCGAAACAACTGATAAAGATTGGAGTTGAAAGGATGCGCCATACTTCTTGCTGATTCGTTGGGCATATGTGTAAGCGGCGGAAAGGCCGCTGTGTCCCTATGCCCTGATGCAGGAAGGTATGCGCTGATTCAACTGACATCGTGCCGCTGCGCCCGAAAGGGGGCAGTGAACTTGCGTTGGCTGCGGGATGCTTTCCTGCGGCCAAAATTTTTTGACTTTCGGAGGGCACCATGTCTTTGATTCAAGTTTCCAATTTGACCTTTGCCTATGAGGGCAGCTACGAAAACATTTTTGAGAACGTCAATTTCCAGATCGACACCAACTGGCGTCTGGGGTTTACCGGACGGAATGGCCGTGGCAAAACCACCTTTTTGAATCTGCTTCTGGGGAAGTATGAGTACCGGGGAAACATCTCCTCCTCAGTGGCCTTTTCTTACTTTCCCTACCATGTGGCGGATGGCAGTGTCCTTGCCATAGATGCAGTGGAGCAGATGTATCCGGACTATGAGTACTGGCGTGTCCAGCGGGAGATGGCCAAGCTCCAGCTGGACGACGAGGTGCTCTACCGCCCCTATGATACCTTGAGCAACGGGGAGCAGACGAAGCTCCAGCTGGCGGTGCTGTTTTCCAGGGAGAACAATTTCCTGCTCATCGACGAGCCCACCAACCACCTGGACATCCGGGGCCGGGAGCTGGTGAGCCAGTATCTCAAGGGGAAGAAGGGCTTCATCCTGGTATCCCACGACCGCTCCTTCCTGGATGGGTGCGTGGATCACATCCTGTCCATCAACAGGTCGGACATTCAGGTCTGCAAGGGCAATTTTTCCACCTGGATGGAAAACAAGCAGCGGCAGGACGATTTTGAGCGAGCGGAGAATGAGAAGCTGAAGAAGGAGATTTCCCGGCTGGAGGAGACAGCCCGGGAAAAGGCTCAGTGGGCAGACACCGCCGAAGGGCGGAAAATCGGCGCAGACCCCTTGAAGGTGGACAAACCGAAAAATTACAGACCTTATCAGGGTGCCAAGGCGGCAAAAGCCATGGCCCGCGCCAAGGCGATTCAGCAGCGCCAGACCGCGGCCATCGAGGAGAAGTCCAGGCTGCTGAAAAACATCGAGCGCAGCGACACACTGAAAATTTTCCAGACGGCCTTTCATTCTGACCGCCTGGCGGAGCTGCGGGACGTGACCATTGCGTATGGCAGGGAGCCGGTTTGCCAGCACATCAGCTTCGCCATCCGGCAGGGGGAGCGGATCGCCTTGCAGGGGGCCAACGGCTGCGGCAAGAGCAGCATCCTGAAGCTGATCTGCGGACAGGAGATTCCCTACACCGGGGAATTCTGGCGGGGAAACGGCCTGAAAATCTCCTATGTCAGTCAGGATGCCTCCAATCTGCGGGGGAGCCTGTCCGATCTGGCCCGAAGCAGCGGGACGGAGGAGAGCCTGCTGCTGGCCATGCTGGCAAAGCTGGATGTGCCAAAGCTCCAGACGGAAAAGGATTTGTCCAGCTTAAGCGCCGGGCAGAAGAAAAAGGTGCTGCTGGCCAAATCCATCTGCGAACCGGCCCATCTGCATATCTGGGACGAGCCCATGAATTATATCGATGTGATCTCCCGGATGCAGATCGAGGAGCTCCTGCTCCAGTTCCGGCCCACCATTTTGTTTGTGGAGCACGACAAGGCCTTCTGCGAAAACGTGGCCACAAAAATCATCAGGCTGTAAAATGTCCCCCTCCCATGTTCCCTTGCGGGCATCGGAGGGGGATAGGAGGTAATCGCTGCCTCCAAGCTGAAGCTCAGTAACGCTATTGCGGAAATAAATGTCCTCCGCACTGCTTCATTAACTGTAGTACTGTGGTTCTAAATTTATTTGATTTGCGAGCACTGGCCGTGTTCATTGCTTTCAGTGCCAAGCGGAGGCGTTACTTTCTTGTCTCCGAACAAGAAAGTAACCAAAGAAGTCGGCTTAAGGGGCGCTGAGTGTCGCGCTGCCGCGCGCCAAAGCCGCCCCCTTAAGAATCCTCCGGCCGCACTTGGTAAGAGGTTGCTTTTTTACCTGTTTTTCTTTCAGGTGTGCCAAAAACGGCAGATTGTGCTTGCTTTCAGACAAGCCCAATCAGATACGACGCTTGGCAGTCACCAAGTGCGCGCCGGGAAGGGCCTGGGGAGGGCGGCTTTGCTTGCGGGAGCAAGCAACTCAGCGCCTCCCCGGTCGGCTTCTTTGCTTCCTTTCTTGCCGAAACAAGAAAGAAAGGCCCCCGGCAGGGGTTAGGGAGCACCCGGTCTACGGAAAATAGAAAAGATAGTTCCGCCTTTGGCAATAAGCGGAGGCAATATACAAAGATTTTGCCATTACATGCTACTACGGTTAAAGGGGCGGTGCGGAGGGGAACATTCGCAAAAGCGCCACCGAGCGGGGGTCAAGACCTGCCCCTACAGGTGTGCGCGGCGAATCTCTATTTCCTCTCTGGAAGGGTTTTGGTCAGGATCAAAGCGTAAGCGGCATTGATTCCGATCAGCACCAGGTGGAACACCATCCGCTTTTCCAGGGTCAGGCCGGTTTCATTGGCGAAGGCGCTGGAAGCGTTGATGAAGGAGTGGGCGATGATGCAGGGCAGAAGGCTTTCGCCACGGTAGAATAGAATGACAAACAGGAAACCAATGACGATGGCTCCGGTTACCTGGAACAGGTTTTCCGCAAGGGTTGCACCGCTGCCGTTCACCAGGTTCAGCAGGTGGCCCAAACCAAAGGTAACGCTGGAAATGATAATGGCAGATTTCACATTGTCTTTGGCAATGGCTTTGAACAGAAACCCTCTGAAAATCACTTCCTCCACAAAGCCCACGCATAGCATACACAGACAATAGCAGATGGTTCCGGCAAGGGGAAGGTTGACGGTGACACCGTTCCAGAAGTTCCTTGACATCAAAACAATCAGCGGAATGTAGTAGAGGAATTGGCGGGCAGAGAAGGGGGAGACGCAGAGCCCATACTGCTTCCGTAGCCCGTTCTTTTGAATGAAAACCCAGATGGCGATTGCCTGCAAGACACAGAAAATTGCGCTGGCGGAATAGGCGATCCCGATCTTCTCGTTGAGGGGATTGGCCAGAGACTGCAAAACGCAGTAAATCCCAATCCATATCAGGGAAAAGGTCAGCTGGTTTTTCTTATATAATTTTTTCATAATTGTTCTTCCTGCAATGCCAATATGGCGCCGGTGTACACCCGCTTCAGATGGGCGGCGATGAGCTTTTCGTCGTATTCCAGGGAATTGTTGGCGATGATGCTGGCGTAGCCGTGGACGAAAAGGGCAAGGGTCAGAAATACTTCCTTTGTCTGCTCCAGGCTCACCTGCATGGCCTGCATCATGGCGGAGAGGACGGGCAAGAGCTCCTGGGAGTCAATCATTTCCAGCAGACTGTTCTCCACGGCATACCCCGACTGGAAGAGAAAGCGGAACAAATTTGGCTCCTGAACAGCGAATCGGATGTAGTTCAGTCCGATGCCCAGCATGGGCTCCTCCTGGCCTACATTCATCAGATACTCTGTGTGATACCAATCTGTTTTTGTATAAGCGGCTCTTTTCAGCTCCTCGATGGTGGCGAAATGGTACATGACGGGCTGGGTGGAGCAGCCCAGCTTCTCTGCAACGGTTCTGGCGTTGATGTTTTCGGCCCCTGCTTCCCGGGCTACCTGAAATGCGGCATCAATGACCATCTCCTTGGTAATCTTCGCCTTCGGTGGCACATGTCCTTCCTTCTTTGCATTATTTATATTATATAACGATAATTATAAATACTTGCAAACACGTTGTCAAGTCCTTATAATGTCTTTTCACACAATTTTTCTTAAAATGCAAAAAAATCTTGACAATATGTCTTAAAATGCTATAATGAAATTACCTTGTACCACAACGAGGGAACGTAGGTTACTACGATAAGGTATTACACCTCGGAGCTCTACCCCGGCTTTTCAGCCGGGGTATCTTCGTATCAGAGAGAGGAGCGGTTATGCAGACATTTCACTATACACTGGGTCTGGACATCGGCATTGCTTCTGTCGGATGGGCCGTGCTCCAGAATGATTCAGATGGAGAACCGATTAAAATTCAAAACCTGGGCGTTCGCATCTTTGAAAAGGCCGAACATCCCAAAACCGGAGAAAGTCTGGCTGCACCACGCCGGGAAGCACGGAGCGCCCGGCGGAGGCTGCACAGGCACCGCCACCGCTTGCAGCGGATACGCTGGCTGCTGGAGAAGCAGGGAATCATGCCCGAGCAGGATATTCTGGAGCTGTACCAGCGGGGCGCTTTCTCTATTTCTCCCTATGAACTGCGGTGCGAAGCTCTGGAGCGCCCCCTTTCCAAGGAGGAAGCTGTGCGGGTTTTGATTCACCTGGCCCAGCGCCGGGGCTATCAGTCAAACAGCACCGCAGAGGCTGCCAAGGAGGAGCAAGAAACTGGGAAAATCAAAGCAGCCATCACAGAAAACAGAAGGATTATGGACGAAAAGGGCTACCGCACCGTTGGCGAAATGCTCTGGAAGGATGAGCGGTGCTGGCAGAAAAACCCTGACGGAACCAAGTTCCATCAGCCTCGAAACAAAGCCGACAGCTACCGGTTTACCGTGAGGCGGTCGGATATTGTGGAGGAAGTCCATTCAATCTTCCGCAGGCAGCGGGAGCTGGGCGTAACATGGATGACTGAGGAGCTAGAGGAAGCATATCTTTCCATTCTGGAAAGCCAGCGCAGTTTTGACGAAGGGCCCGGCGGCGACAGCGTTTACAAGGTGGATTTTAATAAAAGAATCGGCATATGCCCCTTTGAAAAGTCAGAGCACAGAGCCGCCAAAGCCACCTACACCTTTGAATATTTTAAGCTCTTACAGGACATTAACCACATTCGTCTGGTGGAATCCGGCCAGCCATCCCGGCCCCTCTGCCCAGATCAGCGGGAGGCCCTGCGCCGTCTGGCCTTCCGTTCAGCCTCTGTGAGCTTCCAGCAGATGCGCAAGGAACTGAACCTTGCCGATACAGTCACCTTTAACTGTCTCTACTACGGCGAGGACGGCGTGGCAAAAGCCGAAAAGCGGAAGTGGCCGCAGATGCAGTCCTATCACAAAATTCGACTTGCACTGGATAAGGTTGCAAAGGATGCTATTTTGACCCTTTCCACGGCACAACTGGATGAAATCGGCAGAATACTGACCCTGTATAAAAATGACGAAAGACGTCTTCAGGCACTTCACTCTGCTGGAATCCCGGAAGTGTACCACGCTTCCCTCCTTCCCCTCTCTTTCTCCAAATTTGGGAAGCTGTCTCTTACAGCCATGAAGAAGCTGATTCCGTTTTTGGAACAGGGCAAACGGTATGACGAAGCATGTGCGGAAGCTGGCATTGTCCGCAGAGACACATCCTCTGTCCAGAAGGGAGCTAAGCTGTCCATTGATGATTTAGAAGAAATCACAAATCCCGTTGTCCGGCGGGCTGTTTCTCAGACAATTAAAGTTATCAATGCCGTGGTGCGTACTTACGGTACGCCGGATGCGGTTCACATTGAACTAGCCAGAGAGATGAGCCGGAGCTTCGCTGACCGGCAGAAGCTTCAAAAACGACAGGATGAGAACCGGAAGCAGAACGAAAGGCTCAAAGAGCAAATCATGGAGGTCAAGCATTCCACTGCCAGCGGTCTGGATATTGTCAAATTCAAATTGTTCCAGGAGCAGGACGGCATCTGCATGTATTCCGGAAAGAATCTGGATATTTCCCGCCTGTATGAACCGGGTTACGTAGATGTAGACCACATTATCCCCTATAGCCGCTGCTTTGATGACAGCTACCAAAACAAGGTTCTGGTTCTGGCAAGCGAGAACCGGCAAAAGGGGAATCGGCTGCCCTATGAATATTTCGGCCAGGATGCCCAGCGCTGGCATGACTTTGAAGTGCAGGTGGAGACTAAAATTCGCAATTACCGCAAGCGGCAAAAGCTGTTGAAGCGCCAGCTTACCGAGGAAGAATCCCAGACCTTTACCGCACGGAACTTGCAGGACACCCAGTACATTACCACCGCCCTTTTCCACCTGATAAAGGATCACTTGGAATTCACCCAGGTTCGACCCGCCAGCCGGCAGGTGCAGGCTGTGAACGGCGCTATTACCGCTATGCTTCGGGGCCGCTGGGGTATCCAGAAAATTCGGGAGGATGGAGATTTGCACCACTGTTTGGATGCGGCAGTGGTGGCCTGTACCAGTCCCGGAATGATTCAGCGGCTGACTGCGTACAACAAATACCGGGAAAGTCCGATTAACGGACAGTACCTGGACCATTCCACCGGAGAGTTGCTCACCAAAAAGGAATACGATGAGAAATACGCCCCCAAATTCCCCGAGCCATGGCCCAGGTTCCGGCAGGAGCTGGAAGCACGGATGGAGCCTGTAGATCCCAGGGGGGCCATTGACCGCTTAAAGCTCAGCACCTACAACAGCGATGAGCCAATCAAGCCCATCTTCGTCTCCCGGATGCCGAACCACAAGGTCACGGGAGCGGCTCATGCAGAAACCATTCGCAGCAGTGCTCTGGGCGATGGTTATACCGTTTCCAAGGTGCCTCTAACAAGGCTAAATCTGGATAAAAACGGGGAGATTCCGGATTATTATAATCCCGCCAGTGACCGCTTCCTCTATGACGCCCTGGTGGAAAGGCTGAAAGCCTTCGGCGGAAAAGGAGAACAGGCCTTTGCGGAGCCCTTCTATAAGCCGAAGGCAGACGGAACACCGGGACCTTTGGTTAAAAAAGTAAAGGTATACGATAAATCGACCCTGAATCTTTCCGTTAGAAACGGCGTTGCGGATAACGGCGGCATGGTTCGTGTCGATGTATTTTATGTACCGGGGGATGGCTATTATTTAGTCCCGATTTATGTGGCGGACACACAGAAGGCTGTGCTGCCAAACTGTGCGGTTGTGGCCCACAAGAAGTACGCTCTATGGAAAGAAATGGATGATTCCGATTTCCTGTTCTCCCTCTATCCCGGAGATTTGATTCGCATCCAAAGCAAAAAAGGAATCACATTGAACATCTCCAAAGGAGGAACGGGAGAAGCGAAGATACTTCGTAAAGATGCACTGTTTTACTATTGTGGAACAGACATCGGTTCGGGAAACATTTCTATAGAGACCCATGACCGGCAGTACTCCCAGCCCGGCCTGGGGTTCAAAACGCTGCTTTTGGTAGAAAAATATCAGGTGGATGTTCTTGGAAATTACTATAAAGTCACTTCACCTGAAAAACGGATGCCGTTCTCCAAGGAGGGCTAACAATGGAATACCGAAATATCTTCCTGACGACTCCCGCCCGTCTTAGTGTACAGCGGGGGCAACTGGTGATCGAGCAGACAGAAAAGCGCACTGTGCCCCTGGAGGATATTTCAGCCCTGCTGATCGAATCCCCCCAGGTGACGCTGACGGCCAGAGCTGTCAGCTCCCTGGCCGTCAGCGGTGTGACGGTATTCTTCTGTGATGAGAAGCATCTGCCCTGCTGCCAGATTCTCCCCACAAATCAATTCTGCCGCCAGCGGAAACTGCTCACAGCCCAGTATGAGCTGGGAAAACCGCTGCAAAAACAGCTGTGGCAGCAAATTATCATCCGAAAAATAGAAAACCAGGCAAAATGCCTGGTTCTGGCCGGGAAGGAGGGGGCTCAAGAGCTGCGCCAAATGGCGGGCCGGGTGCTCTCCGGAGACAGTGACAACCGGGAGGCTGTAGCCGCCGCCTTCTACTTCCCTGCCCTCTTTGGCGAAGCCTTTTCGAGAGGGGCGGAAGATTCCAGGAATGCGGCTCTGAACTATGGCTATGCCATCCTGCGGGGCTGCATTGCCCGCAACCTGGTAATCCACGGACTGGAGCCCTGCATCGGTCTGCACCACCGGAGTGAATTGAATAACTTCAATCTGGCTGATGACCTGATCGAGCCCTACCGACCGATTGTTGACCTTTTCGTTGCCACCCATTTCTCGGAGGATACGGAAGTCCTGACCCCGGATCAAAAGGTAATGTTGTTTAATTTGACCAATTTCCTGATCAAGCAAGCTGGAAAACAGTATCGGATTTTTTCAGCCATCGGCCGGAGCTGTGCGTCTTTGGCAAACTGCATCTGCGAAAAGTCTCAAAAGCTGGAGCTCCCGGAACTGATGCCCCTGGAACAGCATCGGTATGAGTAGGCTTATGCGAATCCTGGTGATGTTTGATCTTCCGGTCACAACGAAACAGCAGCGCCGGAAGGCTACTCAGTTTCGGAATTTTCTGCTGAGCGATGGCTACCACATGGTGCAGTTCTCCGTCTATGCACGGGTATGCGCCGGACGGGACAGTGTAGAAGCCCACCAGAAGCGGCTTCGGCGGGCGCTGCCGCCGGAAGGCTCCGTGCGGATGCTGGTCATTACAGAAAAGCAGTACAACGCCATTGAACTCCTGGTCGGCCCACCGTCCCCCTGTGATTCCCCTCAGGAATTTGAACAGCTTATGATTTTTTAGGAAAAAACGGAGAAGGATTCTCAACGAAAATCCTTCTCCATTTCCTTTGCTTTCCCGGAGTTTTCTCACAAAATAAGCGGGAAAAGGAGGAATTTCTCCTCCTGGTTTTCAGCCTATTATACCACAACGAGAGAAAATAGGGAACTACGACACGGGTCCACTGAGGATGTGCGGAGCCATTATTATACCACAACGAGAGAAAATAGGGAACTACGACCCAGACCGACATCACAGCCACCAGCACCAAATTATACCACAACGAGAGAAAATAGGGAACTACGACTGATTGTGTCAACCTCATCAAAGGCGTCCTATTATACCACAACGAGAGAAAATAGGGAACTACGACGGTATGGCTGGCATGGTTCGTTGCGTTCGGATTATACCACAACGAGAGAAAATAGGGAACTACGACCCCAAACGCCGCTCACGATATTTTTGCCTAATTATACCACAACGAGAGAAAATAGGGAACTACGACAAGTCGCTGTCGGCGAAGTGAAGTTGAACAATTATACCACAACGAGAGAAAATAGGGAACTACGACACAAATGGAAAGATGCGGCACGGTTGAAAAATTATACCACAACGAGAGAAAATAGGGAACTACGACCAAGTGCCTGATCGCCCACGCCACCAGCGCATTATACCACAACGAGAGAAAATAGGGAACTACGACTGCAAGGATTTTCTTTTGTTTCGCACTAATATTATACCACAACGAGAGAAAATAGGGAACTACGACTCACAAGAGCAACTATTCGCAACCTTGCAAATTATACCACAACGAGAGAAAATAGGGAACTACGACTAGCGGTGTGGGAATCGAGATGGAGATCATATTATACCACAACGAGAGAAAATAGGGAACTACGACCCACGGCGCTGACCACTGTCATCCTGAACGATTATACCACAACGAGAGAAAATAGGGAACTACGACTGGGTTCGCGGCGTCGGCGGCATCGGTGCTATTATACCACAACGAGAGAAAATAGGGAACTACGACATCAGGCACTTGTATACGTATCCCTCATAGATTATACCACAACGAGAGAAAATAGGGAACTACGACCGCAAGCTATGTATACACAGGTGCCCGCGTATTATACCACAACGAGAGAAAATAGGGAACTACGACCAACGCCACCGGCAAGACCAGCGTCTACGAATTATACCACAACGAGAGAAAATAGGGAACTACGACAACTATTGCGGCAACGACAATCTGATTCAAATTATACCACAACGAGAGAAAATAGGAAATAAAAATACGCAAAAAGCACAGCTTGAAAGTCTGAACGATGATAAAATCCCTGCACTTATACGGTTGAACCGCCGTGTATGGAACGGTATGCATGGTGGCTAGGGAGGCCGGAGCTTACCTACTCAGTTGGCACCTTAGAGACATTAAATCAAACCGTAATGACTCAGGGCCTTTTCGATGCCGTCCTGCATCACCGGATCGGTGACGTATTCGCACAGCCTCTTCACCTCGTCCATGCCGCTGCCCATGCAGACGGTATGTCCCGCCAGGCGGAACATGGGCAGATCGTTGGTGCTGTCTCCAATGGCCAGGGTGTCTTCTGCGTTCACACCCAGGTGGCGGAGGATCAGCTCCATTCCGGCGGCTTTGGAAAAGCCCTTGAGCACCAGCTCATACATGCCGTTTTCCCGGTCAATGATGGTGTAGTCTTCTGCCAGCTCCCGCTTGAACCCGGCCACATCTCCGTCAGGACTCATGAAGGTGACGAATTTTACAAAATCCGGCTCTTCCTCCTGGTTGAGCTCATGGATGGGGAACCCCGCCTGCCGCAGCCGCTCCACTTCCTGGGACATGACGGGGTGGACAGAGTGTTCCCCATCCAAAAGAATGCCCCCGTCTTCGGTTTCGTAGAAGGAGCACATGCGGTACTTCCGGGAGCAGCGGACGCTCTTCTGGCGCAGGGCCAGGGTTGGTTTTGCCCGAACCAGCCAGGTCCCGTCCAGCTGTACCTCCATGCCGCAGCCGCAGGCAAACCCCCGGAAGGCCATCTGCTTCACCCGGGGGTCTACCTGGAAAAAGGCCCGGCCGGTGTTGATGATGGGGATGTGCCCGTTTTCCACCAGGCGCTCTACCGCCCGGATGGCAGAAGGGGGGATTTGATGGGATTGATCGTCGATGATGGTTCCGTCAATGTCGAAAAAGATAACCATGTTTTCTCCTTTGTAAAATGGGCGGTGTTATGCGCCCCCTGGCAGGCCCAGCGCAGCGGTGACCAGGATGCCCAGATTATCCCGGTAAATTTCGTCGAACTGACTGATGGGCAGGGGATTGACGCCGCTGCCAACCTCAATGGTGAATCCGGGACGGCGGAACTCCTGAATAAACCAGTCCTTGAACCCGGCGAAGCTGGATTCATAGGGGGTGTCTTCCACGCTGTAGCCGCTGACCCGGGCAAATTCCTGGGCCAGCTCCTGGGCTCCTTCCACATAGTAGTCCCGGAATTGCCAGTAGATGATCTTTCCTTGGGTGTGGTATGCCAGTACGATTCGGGGGTCGACCGCCTGGGTATAATCCGCCAGAGCACGGCTCTCCCGCTGGGTCAGCGGTGCCCTGCCCACATAATCCCGGGGGCCTGGACGGTCGTATCCGGCGGCAAATTTGATCTCCCGGGCCATCAGCCACCCGGCGGGATATTGAAGATTCAAATCCACTCCCAGCAGATTGGCTTTCCAACCCTGGGGGAAGGGAATGCTGGGGAAGAAGGAAGCCAGCGACTGGGCCGCTTCATATTGAAGGGAGTCTGGCGCAATGCCCCCGGTGACCAGGTCCACGCCGTCCGGGTCCACCATGGGCACGGTATGGATGGTGACGAGATTTTCAATGGTTTTCCCCTCCACCCCCCAGATTTTTCCGCCGGAGGAGATGGCCTGGGCCAATTCCTCCACGAATTTCAGAAGCAATGGGGCAGTAATCCATTCGTTGGCATGGTGGGCGGCGGTAAACAGCACGTTTCGCTCTCCCGTCCCGATGACCAAGGTTTTCAGCGGCCGCCCAAAGGCAGTCTCCGTCAATGTTTCACTGCTGCAAAAGGGATAGGCATTCACCAGAGCATCGATGGTTTCGCTGCACAGTGCCGCCGTCATGGGTACATCCGTTTTCACAATTGCCAATTTCATCGCCTCCTGATGGAAGCGATGAATCAATCGTCTGCGGCTGAGCAGCAGACCTTTTGCCCCATCTGTGCAGTTTGAAAAGTGGGAAATACACAGAATATTCCCCCACTTTTCAAACTTTCATCTGGGACAAAAACGCTTACTGCCAGCTCTTGCCGATTTGATTATCGCTTCCTAATAGAATATGCGCTGAAATTGGAAAAGGTGCCCCTATCGCTGCTCCAAATAGATCAGCAGCACGGCGATGTCCGCCGGACTGACGCCGGAAATCCGTCCGGCCTGACCGATGGAGCGGGGGCGAATCTGGCTGAGCTTCTGCCTGGCCTCCAGTCGCAGACCGCCGATGGCCTCGTAATCCAGATTGTCAGGCAGCAGCCGGGACTCCTCTTTTTTGAATTCCTCCACCTGCTTTTCCTGGCGCAGGAGATACCCGGCGTACTTGATTTGAATCTCCACCTCTTCCGTCACCGGCTTTGGCAGCGACAGGCGGCCGGGGTCGAAGGGAGCCAAATCCTGGTAGCCGATCTCCGGCCGCCGGAGCAGGTCTGCCAGCCGGGCGGAGTTGGAGACGGGAGCGCTTCCCTTGGCGGCCAGCATGCCGTTGAGCGCCTGGCTTCCGGGCAGACCGGTGGCTTCCAGCCGCTCCCGTTCCCGGCGGACGGCCTCATACTTCTCTTCCACCTGGCGCAGCCGCTCCGGAGGAACCAGGCCGATGTCCGCGCCGATTTTTGTCAGCCGCCAATCGGCGTTGTCCTGCCGGTGAAGCAGCCGGTATTCACTGCGGCTGGTCATAATCCGGTAGGGCTCCTCCGTCCCCTTGGTCACCAGATCGTCGATCAGGGTGCCGATGTAGCTGGTGTCCCGGGTCAGAACCAGGGGCGGTTTTCCCTGGATTTTCAGCGCCGCGTTCACTCCGGCCACCAGCCCCTGGACGGCGGCCTCTTCATAGCCGGAGGTGCCGTTGAACTGCCCCGCACCGTAAAGACCGGAGACCAGCTTGGTTTCCAGGGTGGGCAGCAGCTGGGTGGGATTGACACATTCGTATTCGATGGCATAGGCCGGGCGCATCATCTCAGCGTGTTCCAGGCCGGGAATGGTGTGCAGCATCTGAAGCTGCACATCCTCCGGAAGGCTGGAGGAAAGACCCTGGATGTACATCTCTTCAGTGTCCAGCCCACAGGGCTCGATGAAGAGCTGATGCCGGGGCTTGTCGGCAAAGCGGACAATTTTTGTCTCAATGCTGGGACAGTACCTGGGGCCCACGCCGGAAATGGTTCCGTCGTACATGGGACTGCGGTGGAGATTGGCCCGGATGATTTTGTGGGTTTCTTCGTTGGTGTAGGTCAGGTAGCACACGGCGGAATTATTCACTTTGTGTTCCGTCCGGAAGGAGAAGGGCTCCACGGTCTCGTCCCCGGGCTGCAATTCCATTTTGGAAAAATCAATGCTCCGGCGGTTCACCCGGGGCGGTGTCCCGGTTTTGAATCGGCGCAGCTCCAGCCCCAGGGTGCGCAGACTGTCCGCCAGCCCCACGCTGGGGTGCATCCCGTCGGGGCCGGAGGGAATGACGCTTTCTCCCGTAATAACGGCGCTGTCCAGATAGGTGCCGGTGGCGATGATTACCGCTTTGGCGCTGTAGCGTGCTCCCAGCTGGGTGAGAACCCCGGTGACGGCGCCGTTTTCGGTGAATACCTGGGTGATCTGAGCCTGCTTCAGCTCCAAATTCTCCTGCAATTCCAGAGCGTGCTTCATATAGGCCTTGTAGCGAACCCGGTCGGCCTGGGCCCGAAGGGAATGGACGGCCGGCCCTTTGCCCCGGTTCAGCATCCGGTATTGGATGCAGCTGGCATCGGCGGCGATGCCCATCTCCCCGCCCAAGGCGTCCAGCTCCCGAACCAGGTGGCCTTTACCGGTGCCTCCAATGGCGGGGTTGCAGGGCATGTTGCCCACGGCATCCAGATTGATGCTAAAGAGAATGGTGTGCAGTCCCAGTCGGGCAGCGGCCAAGGCGGCTTCGATACCGGCGTGGCCCGCTCCAATGACGGCCACGTCGCAGCTGCCTGCGAGATAAGTCATTGGACTTCCTCCTCGATGTGCTTCTTTTCCTCCGGAGGCAGGACAAAGGGCTTGCACACCACCTCACAGCGGTGGATGGGGGTGCCCAGGGCGTAAAACTTCTCTTCATACCCCGTCATGACTCCCACAATGCCGTCCTTGTGCAGATCATCGGTGAGGTTCTTCACCTCCAGCCCGCAGGCGGCAAACTCCTCCAGGGAGAAGGCAAAGAGGGGGGCGTTGTCGGTCTTGAAGTGGAACTCCCCGCCCTCCCGGACCACCCGGCAGTATTTGTCCAGGAAGCCCCGATGGGTCAGGCGGCGCTTGGCGTTCTTCTTCCGGGGCCAGGGATCGGGAAAATTGATGAACAGACGGTCGATCTCCCTGGGACCAAAGACGTCCTCCATCATGGCCACATCCATATCGATATAGTATACATTGGTCAGTCCCATGTCCCGGGCCTTTTCCATGGCGACCACCACTGCCTCCCGGCAGCGTTCCACGGCAATAAGCAGCACATCGGGATTTAATTGGGCGGTTTCAGCGGTGAATTTGCCTTTGCCGCAGCCGACCTCCACCCAAAGCTCGGTGCAATCCGGTTTCAGGGAGCGCCAATTATTGCGCAGGGAGGCGGGCTCGGCGATCCGGTAGGCGCTGCACCGCTCCATCCGGGGCTCCAGGTTCCGCATCTTTCTCATTCTCATTGGATATTCCTCCATACAAAAGCATACAACCCTCTATTATACAATAAATGAGGCAATTGTCAAAGAAATTTGGTGAAGGAATGCCGGTTTTGTTGGTGAAGGGAAGCTGCCTGGGTGAGAGCAAAAAAATTTGAGTAAAAAGAGAAAAAAGGGGTTGACAAATGGGGCGGGGAGTGGTAATATATGCAAGCTTTCCGATGAACGCCCCCCTGAGAGGGCCGGAGGGGAGCCAAACGGCGAAAAACCTCGAAAAAAGAGAG
>JAETOP010000168.1 GCA_021771675.1 Oscillospiraceae bacterium
GGTTCCATTCAACGTTCTGTCGCAAAACCGTTACCGGGCTGAGTTCGGGGGGAACAATTACTTCCATCTCCGTGCGGCATTGGGGTGAAGCGCCCTGCGCTTCAAATTACAATTTGTCGAACCCATCAACCCATCATTTCTAATTCCTAATTTCTAATTCCTAATTCCTAATTTTAAAAAAGGAGCATCTGTCATGGAACCAGAATTAAAATCACTTCTTGAGAAAATCACTCCGCCGGATGAGGCCGCCATGTCGGCGGCGAAAATCCGTCAAGACCAGCTGGCGAAGCCCCCGGAGAGCCTGGGGCGGCTGGAAACGCTGTCCATTCAGCTTGCGGGCATCACCGGAAAGGTCCACAACGCCATGGAGCACCCCCACCTGCTGGTCTTTGCCGCCGACAACGGCGTGGTGGAGGAAGGGGTATCCAGCGCCCCCCAGTCGGTAACCCTGATGCAGACCATCAACCTGACCCGGGCCAAAACCGGAGCCTCCACACTGTGCAAGGAATTCGGCGTGGGCATCACCGTCTGTGATGTGGGGGTGAACGCAGAAATTCGTGACCCGGCGGTGCTGAATCGAAAGATCGCCTTCGGCACCGGGAACATCGTCAAGGGCCCCGCCATGACCCGGGAGCAGGCAATTTCCGCCATTCTCACCGGCGCCGGGCTGGCCATCCACACAGAGGCGGACGGCATCGGCATTGGAGAAATGGGTATCGGCAACACCACCACCTCCTCTGCTGTCCTCTCCGTGCTGCTGGACCTGCCGGTGGAAGCAGTCACCGGGCGGGGCGGCGGCATCACCGATGAAGCCTTCCAGGTGAAAAAGGATGTGATTCGGCGGGCCATTGCCCTGAACAGGCCGGATAAAAACGACGTGGTGGACGTGCTCAGCAAGGTGGGCGGTTTCGACCTGGCCGCCATGTGCGGCGCTTTTCTGGGGGCCGCCGCCAGCAAGCGTCCGGTAGTCATCGACGGGTTCATCTCCGTGGTGGCCGCTCTGTGCGCCGTGCGGCTGAATCCCCTGGTGCGGCACTACCTGGTGCCCAGCCACGCCTCCTTTGAAATCGGCTACAAGCTGGCCATGGAGGAAATGGGCCTGGAACCCATCTTCCTGCTGGGGATGCGGCTGGGAGAGGGCAGCGGATGCCCCCTGGCCTTCCAGGTGCTCCGGGCGGCCTGCTCCATCATCAACCACATGGCCACCTTCCAGCAGGCGGGCATCGACGACGGCTATCTGGAGGAAATCCGGGAGGGAGACAAATTTACCGTGGAGGACGCCCAATGATCGTCTTCATCACCGGCGGAGCCAAGAACGGCAAGTCCTCCTACGCCCAGCGCCTGGCGGTAAAGCTGGCGGGGAACGGCCCCCGGTACTACATCGCCACAATGATTCCCGTGGATGAAGAAGACAATGACCGCATCCGCCGCCACATCGCCGACCGGGAGGGTCTGGGCTTTGAGACGGTGGAGCAGGGCCGGGACATTCTAAATTGTCTTCCCCGGGTGGACGGAAATGCAGCCTTTCTCCTGGACAGCGTCACCGCCCTGCTGATGAATGAGCTTTTCCTCCCCCCGGACTACCGTCTGAACCCGGAGGCCAAGGAGAAATGTGCCCGGGAGCTGGCCCAATTTTCCCGCAGCGTCAAAAACATCGTGCTGGTCAGCGACTATATCTATTCCGACGCCCTGCGCTATGACGAAACCACGGAGGCCTATCGAAAGGCTCTGGCAGGCATCGACCGGAAGCTGGCAGAAATCAGCGACGTGGTTCTGGAGCTTTCCGCCGGAAATGTGATTGTGCACAAGGGGGATCTTGAACCGTGAGGCTTTGGTTATACGCCCTGGGCATGTGCCAGTCCATGTTCTGTGCGCTTCCCTTTCCATGGCACAGCTGGGAGGAGAAGGCAAGGGATCGGATGCTGCTGTGTCTGCCCCTCATCGGGCTGGAAATCGGCCTGATCTGGTGGGGCCTGGCTTGGCTGTGTGATTATTTCACCCTGCCCCAGCTTCTCCGCTCTCTGGTGCTCTGCGCCGCCCCCTACCTGCTTACAGGGTTTATGCACCTGGACGGGTTTATGGATGTGACGGATGCGGTTCGCTCCTACCGGAGCTTGGAGCGCCGCCGGGAGATTTTAAAGGACTCCCATGTGGGCAGCTTCTCCGTCATTGGAGTAGTGCTGGTGATTCTCTGCCAGTTTTCCGCAAGCGCCTGCCTGGGACCCGGGATGGATGCGAGAGCGCTGATTCTCATTCCCGTGGTGAGCCGGTGCTGCAGCGTCCTGGCGATCCAGCTGCTGCCCCCCATGCAGACTAGCCAGTATGCCCGGCGGCAGCCCCACGTGGCTCTTCCCCTGCTCATGCTAGTCCTGGCCGTTGGCCTTGGCTTCTGGCTGGGAGCAAAAATCGGCCTGACACTGCTCTCCTGCGCCCTGGGCTTCGCCTTGGCGCTGCTTCGGGCCTACCGCTCTCTGGGGGGCATGAACGGAGACATTTCCGGCTACTGTCTGACTCTGGGGGAACTCACCGCTCTGGCTACCCTGGCAGTGTTGCCCTAATAAGGAGGAAAAACATGAAATTGATTATTGGAGGGGCCTATCAGGGCAAACGGGATTTTGCCAAGGCCGCCTTTCACCTGGAGGAAAAAGATATTTTCACCTGCGCCGGGGAAGAAATCGACTTTTCCGCCCCCTGCATCGACAAAATTGAGGAATTCACCCTGGCCTGCATCAAGGCCGGGAAGGACCCCATCGCCCTGTTTCAAGCCAGTGAATCCCGGTGGGCCGGTTCCGTACTGATCTGTCAGGATATTTTCTGCGGCGTGGTGCCCCTGGAGGCAGAGCTCCGGCAGTGGCGGCAGGAGACCGGGCGGCTGTGCCAATATCTGACGAAAAACGCCGCTCAGGTCAGCCGGATTTTCTGCGGATTGGAGCAGCGGTTAAAATGAGCGCCCTCTATCTCATCCGCCACGGAAAAACCGCCGCCAACGAGGCCCACCTCTACTGCGGCAGCAGCGACCTGCCTCTCAGCCCCGCTGGGGAGGCGGAGCTGCGGCAGCTTCGCTACCATCTTCCCCCGGCCCGGTTCCTCACCAGCGGCATGAAGCGCACGGAGCAGACGCTAAGCATTCTCTTTGGACAGGTTCCCCACCGGACGGAGCCGGACTTCCGGGAAATTGACTTTGGCCTCTTTGAGCTTCATTCCTACGAGGAGCTAAAGGACGACCCCCAGTATCAGGCCTGGCTCACCGGGGACAACCGCCAAAACATCCCGCCGGAGGGGGAGAGCGGGGCGCAGATGGAAGCCAGGGTTCTGGCGGCTCTGGCACGCCTGGAGGCGGAGGACGTTCCCACCGTCCTCATCACCCACGGCGGCGTCATTGCCTGCATCATGGAAACTCTTTTCCCAGAGGAAAACAAAAACCGCTACCAGTGGCAGCCGGAGCCGGGCCACGGGTATGCGGTGTATTCTGACCGATATGAACCGATTCCCTAAGGGGCTGCCTCAATGAATAAGAGGCAGCCCCTCCCCGTTTTATCAAGCAAATGCGCAAACAATAATTTGGCGGCGGGGCGCCGCAGCCAAATTCGCACAGGGGTGGTCGGTAATCGTTACCCCCACTACAAGCCCGGTAACGCTTTTGCGGCAAATAGATAAATTGTAATTTGAAGCGCAGGGCGCTTCACCCCAAACTCGCATGGGGGTGGTCAGTAATTACCGCATAAGTTTCGCCCGGTAACGTTTTCTGGGCAGAACGTTGCGTGGTAATGGGTAACGGCTTCTGAGAAAGGCTCCCCTGTGTAAGGGGAGCTGGC
>JAETOP010000169.1 GCA_021771675.1 Oscillospiraceae bacterium
TTCCTCCTCTCCCCACGAAAACTCCGTTTTCGCGGGGGCCCCGATCGCCATACGGCGTCGCTTTCCCTTGCCATACGTCAGTATGGCTGCGGAAAATCTCCTTGTCTGACGAGAAAGATCCTCGTCCATCCGGCATTCCCCGGTTATGAATACAGGTTCTAAGACTTCAACGCGCCCTCGGCGCTACAAAAAGCAAACTTCGTCTACTTTTTAATGAAGTCTAGTATGAAAGCAGATCCCCCGTGTGCTGGCATTGGGGGATTTTTAATGGGCGGTGTGAATACATACAAATATTTGTTTTGGAAAACAAAAACTTTGTTTGATTTTACAGGGAAATGTGCTATGATGGAGAGGTATCCCAAAAACCTGTAAGGAGGCGTTTCCCATGAAGACACCAGCGTCCAGCCGGGACCTGCTGTTCCAGTTCCATGGTGTCCCGCCCTTTGGCACATCCGTATCCCTGGCCCTTCAGCATCTGGTGGCCATGATCGTAGGCTGCGTGACGCCGCCGATCATCATCGCCGGAGCCATCGGCCTCTCCCAGGCGGACCGGGTATTGCTGATCCAGGCGTCTCTGGTGATGTCCGCCGTGTCCACGCTGCTGCAGCTCTTTCCCGTTGGGAAGCGGTTTGGCTCCGGCCTGCCGGTGATTCTGGGTGTCAGCTTTGCCTATGTGCCCAGCATGCAGGCCATCGCCGCCTCCGGCGGAGGTGTGTCCGCCATCGCGGGCGCCATGCTGGTGGGTGGCCTGGTGGCGATCGTCGTGGGCGTGTTTGTGAAGAAGATCCGCCTGCTGTTTCCGCCGGTCATCACCGGAACGGTGGTGTTCACCATCGGACTGTCCCTGTATCCCACCGCCATCAACTACATGGCGGGCGGCACCGCCAATACCTACGAGGCCGTTACGGCCAAGGGGCTGACGGAGGCGCTGGTGTACGGCTCCTGGCAGAACTGGCTGGTAGCGGCGCTGACGCTGACGGCGGTCATGATCCTGAACAACCACGGCAAGGGGCTGTGCAAGCTGGCGTCCATCCTGCTGGGTATGATCTTTGGCTATATCGTGGCATTGTGCTTCGGTATGGTGAGCTTTGCCGACGTGGGGACGGCGGCCTGGTTCTCCCTGCCCCGGTTTATGCACTTCGGCGTGACTTTTGACTTGCCCAGCTGTGTGGCGGTGGGCCTGCTGTTCGCCATCAACTCCATTCAGGCCATTGGCGATTTTACCGCCACCACCGTGGGAGGCATGGACCGGGACCCCACGGACAGCGAATTGCAGGGGGGTATCATCGCCTACGGCGCCAGCAATATCCTAGCGGCGCTGTTCGGCGGACTGCCCACGGCGACCTATTCCCAGAACGTGGGCATCGTCAGCACCAATAAGGTGGTGAACCGGACGGTGTTTGCCCTCACCGGGGTCTTTTTGCTGCTGGCGGGCGTGTCGCCCAAGTTCGCGGCTCTGCTGACCACGATCCCTCAGTGTGTGCTGGGCGGCGCCACCATCACCGTGTTCTCCACCATTGCCATGACGGGCATGAAGCTCATTGCCTCCCAGGACCTGACGGCCCGGAATACCACCATCGTGGGACTGTCCGCCGCCCTGGGCGTGGGCATCTCCCAGGCCAGCGCCGCCCTGAGCCAGTTCCCGGACAGCGTGACCATGATCTTTGGAAAATCCCCCGTGGTCATCGCCACCCTGATGGCGGTGCTGCTGAATCTGATCCTGCCCAAAGAGAAGGCCTGAGGATGGTAGAGTTTTGATAAACCGCCGCTGGGCATGATCAAACGATCATTGCACCTGGTAAAATAAAGGCAGGCACTCACAAAAATGAAGTGGCTCCAAAAAGTTAGACAAAAATAGAAGCAAAAATGAGTTAAGCAGCTGAAGGGCTTGCCGCCTGCGCAGAGCAGGCGGCAAGCCCTTCAGCTTTGCCTGAATGCGGCGGCTGGTAGAGGAAGTTCAGTGCAAGATCGCCTATTGCTGGTTCTGCGGGTTTGAACTGGATGACGCCATCCCGGATCACGCTGCATTCAGCAAAACCAGGACGCAAAAATGGCAGCAAAGCAGGCCACCGCCGTTCCCGGCATGTGGGTATACTGGGAAGCACATGGATAAATCCTAAAAGCCATGAATAAATTGTTGACGCCTCCCTGCATATGACGTATGCTTATACAAGCTGGATGCTCAAACAGGCGTCAGATACATCTGTTCGAAAATATCATGTTTGCGTGATAGCATCTCCGGCGGAGTGATTTAAAAATAAAGGAGAAGAACAGCTATGGCGAGCTTATGGGGCGGCAGATTTGAAAAGGATATGGATGAGATCGTAAAAAAATACAATGCCTCCATCTTTTTTGACCAGAGGATGTACAATGAGGACATCGACGGCAGTATTGCCCATGTGACGATGCTGGGCAGACAGGGCATCGTCACGGAGGAGGAAAAGGAACAGATCATAGCGGGGCTGGAGGAGATCCGGGAGGACATCACCGCCGGCAGGATCGTATTCACTGTGGAGGACGAGGACATCCACATGGGGATCGAAAGCCGCCTGACCGCCCGGATCGGCGACGTGGGCAAAAAACTGCACACCGCCCGCAGCCGCAACGACCAGTGCCAGGTGGACGGCCGCCTGTATCTGAAAAAGGAGATTCGGGAGATTTTGAACAGCCTCTGCTGCCTGGAGAGCGTCATCCTGGAGAAAGCGGAGAAATACGCGGACCAGATCACCGTGGGCTTCACCCACCTGCAGCACGCACAGCCCATCACCATCGGCTTTGTGTTCATGGCCTATTTCCAGATGTTCAAGCGGGACATTCAGCGGCTGACAGACACCCTGGAGCGGATGGATCACAACCCCCTGGGCTCCTGCGCCCTGGCGGGGACCACCATGCCCATCGACCGCCAGCTCACCAGCCAGCTGCTGGGCTTTGCCGCCCCCTGTGAAAACGCCATGGACGGTGTCAGCGACCGGGATTACAGTCTGGAATTCCTCAGCGACGCATCGATCTCTATGATGCACCTCTCCCGCTGGGCGGAGGAGTTCGCCTGGTGGAATTCCTCGGAATTCTCCTATATCGCCATTGACGACAGCTTCTGCACCGGCAGCAGCATCATGCCCCAGAAGAAAAACCCGGATATGGCTGAGCTGATCCGGGGCAAGGTGGGCCGGGTGTACGGCGACCTGATGCAGCTGCTGACGGTCATGAAGGGAACACCTCTGGCCTACAATAAGGACTTTCAGGAGGACAAGGAGAGCCTGTTTGACGCCGTTGATACCTGGAAGGCCACCATTGATATCTTTACCCGGATGCTGGATAAGACGGAATTCCGCATGGACCACATCGAAAAGCAGCTGAGCCGCGGTTTCCTGAACGCCACCGATATTGCCGAGCACTTTGCCAAGCAGGGCATTCCCTTCCGGGAGGCCCATGCTATCGTGGGCCGTATGGTAAAGGCATGTGAAAGCAAGAACTGCGATTTCCAGGACCTGACCGAGGAGGACCTGCAGAGCATCGACAGCCGTGTGACTAAGGCATCCCTGGGCGATATCAGCATCAGATCCTGTGTGAATGCCCGCATGTCCTTCGGCGGCACCGCCCCGGCGGAGGTGCGCCGCCAGATCGCCGTGGGCAAGGCGTGGCTGGACAGTCTGGGAGTCCAATAAACCAAATAGCAGAAGCCGCCCGCAGCGTTTTTGAACTGCACCCCATTTGTTAGACAGTATGATATACTATCTAACAAGTGGGGTGTTTTGCTATGCCAAAAGGAGTACCAAATAAACGATATACGCCGGAATTTAAAGAGCAGGTA
>JAETOP010000170.1 GCA_021771675.1 Oscillospiraceae bacterium
GTATACTATATCTGCTGATACCATATTCTCGGCTGATTTCTTTTTGGCTCCTACCTGCCGCAATTTGCTTTCTGACTTCCTCTTTGATGGCCGCTGGATATTGCTTCATTCCTTTTTTTCCTGACATAACAACACCCCCTGATGTAGTTTTATTTTCCTACATCAGGGGGCTTCTTGTCTATTGTCCGTTTTTACTGGTTCGGTCCAACTCTTGTTTCCCACAGCGCTTTTCTTTTTGCTATGCAGCATCCCACTGGATATACGGTGGTTTTCAGCCCACCCGCACCTTCACCACGCACTTGCGGCAGGGCTCAGGGCCATCCACGGCGATCCCCGGAGCATGGGCATCCTCCGGCCAAAACACCGCAAACCGGTCCCCGGCCACCAGGATCTTATCCGTGGGACCGTGATGGCGCCAGATATCCTTCTCAGGCCGTGCCTCCACGACCTCTGTCATGTCCTCCAGGGGCGCTACGCCCATCCATTCCCGACCGGAGATCAGATACTGGATATCCACATATTTTTTGTGGGACTCCGGCATGTCGTTGGCCGGTTTGCTCATATAGCTCTGGATAAAGAAAAACAGGTCATCGCCGTCTACCTCGTATCGGCCATCCTCCAGTTTGGAAAAATCCGTGTCCCGCAGGATCTCCAATCCCCGCATCACACCGGGGTGGATCCCCTGATAGGATTCTAAATGCTTTGTCGTTCCGTAAAGCATCGAAACTTGCCTCCCTTTCTGTCTGCCCGCGCACAGCCGGGCCCTATTTTTTTAATTGTATCGCAAAACAGGACACCATGCAAGCCGGACTTGGCCTTTCCAAAAAATCATGGTCCGCTTTTCACCATAGTCCGTGATACGGCGGCGATGTTTTTCAGCCCGCCTGGTCCTTCTCCATCATGATATCCAGGATGGTCTTATCCGTCTCCAGCATACCCGGTGTGCTGACACGGCCCATGTTGCGGATAGCCTGCTCCGGCGTGCTCCCGCAGATGCCGTCCGTGGACTGCAGCACCACATCGCTCATAGCAAGATAGGCACACATCATGGCGGCGTTGGTGGCGGTGGCCAGCTTCAGGGCGCAGCCGATCTTTCCGCCGTCACAGATCATGCCGGTGAGGTTGCCGCTCATGTTGATGATGGCGCTGCCGATCTGTTCGTCCGTGCCGCCCATCAGCCATACCATGGCGGCGGCAGCGGCGGTGGCGGCCGAAACGCCGCAGCCGCAGGTGGCGGACAGCTTGCCGGTATACATCTTGATGTACACGTTCAGTGCATGGGAGAAGGCCAGCGCTTTTTCCAGCTGTTCATTGGAAGCGCCCAAATGGCGCGCCATCTCCACCACGGGAATGATGGCGGTGATGCCGTGGTTGCCGCTTCCGGCGCTGCTCATGACGGCATAGGGACAGCCGCTCATGCGTCCCTCGGCGCTGCTGGCCACCCGCATCATGGCGCGGCTGAAGAGATTGTCTCCCATGGTCCCGGTCTCCACTTGATCTTTCAGCGCTCCGGCAATGCCGATGCCCGGTGCGTTCTTCAGGCCGAAGTCCGCCAGCTTCTCGTTCATTTCCACGCCGTCCAGCATGAAGGCCAGCTCTTCCTCGCCGCACTGGTCCACCACGGCCTTGATCTCCGCCACGGTCATGTGCTTCAGCCTGGCGTGGAGGTCGTCCTCCCCGCCGGCGGTGTACGGCTTGTTCACCAGGACCTCATTGTTCCGCTTGGTGAACACGATGTTGGAGTGGGTGCCCCGGATCTCGCTGATGCCGATGCCCGTGGTGGTAATGATCTCCGCCCGGGCGTAGAGCTGGATCTCGTCATGCTTGATCATAACCACCACATGGCGGTCCTCCACCAGCTGGATGGCCCGGGCGGTAATGGATTCGTCGATATCCTCCAGCAGCTGAAGGCCCTTTTCCGGATTGCTCAGGCATGCCCCCAGGGCGGCGGCATATTTCAGGCCCACTCTCGGAAAGCCGGGGATCCCCACGCTCATGCCGTTTTTATAGATGCCGGGATTGACCTCCAGCTTCACGGAGACGATCTGTCCCCCGATGGCGTGATAGGCGTCGGCGGCGGCCAGAGCCGCGCACACCGGTTCCGTGCAGCCCAGGGCCGGGACGACTTCCTGCCTCAGCATTGTCAGCAGTTCTTCTCTTGTGATCATAATGAAAGCTCCTTCCCATAAATGCGGTTGGCTTTGTATCCCACCCATTGTATCCCGAACCAGAGTAAAAAGCAAGCCGCCTGCCTGTTCGCTCCCCCGCTATTCCCCAGAAAGCTCTTGAAAAACAGGCAGAATCATGGTTAACTGATGATGGCGAATGGCTGCGGACCACAGTTCCTGTCCGAACCATTTGGCGACTACATTCACGCGTTCAGCGGCAGCCATGGAGAAAGGAAGCAGGCAGCATGCAGTATGATTTCAACACCGTCATTGACCGTTCTCAAAACCACTCCGCCAAATACGATGAACGGATCAAAAAATTCGGCACAGACGACGTGATCCCCCTGTGGATCGCGGATATGGATTTCCGCACCGCCCAGCCCATCATCGACGCCCTGTCCCGGCGTGCTCAGGAGGGCATCTGGGGCTACACCGCCCGGCCCGACAGCTATTTTGAGGCCATCCGGACCTGGCAGAAACGCCGGAACAGCTGGGATATCGACCAGTCTCTCATGAGCTTCAGCCTGGGCGTGGTCCAGTCCATCAGCGCCTGTGTGAAGCTGTTCACCCCGGAGGGCGGCAGCGTCCTCATTCAAACGCCGGTGTACTCCGAGTTCTACGACATGACCGAGGCCTGGAACCGGAGCGTCCTGGAAAACCAGTTCGTGGAACAAGACGGGAAGTGGACCGTTGACTGGGCGGATTTCGAGGCCAAGCTCCAGCAGGCGGACCTGTTCCTGCTGTGCAATCCCCATAACCCCCTGGGCATTGTCTGGACGCCGGAGGAGCTGCGCCGCATGGCGGAGCTGTGCATGAAATACCATGTGGTGATGTTCTCCGACGAGATCCACTCCGACCTGATCTTCCACGGCCGGAAGCACACCCCCACAGCAGCGCTGTCTCCTGAGATCGCCAGATATGTCATCACCGGCATCTCCGGAACCAAGACCTTCAACCTGGCGGGGCTTCAGGCCAGCACCGTGGTATTCCCCAACCAGCACATGAAGCAGGTCTTTGACCGCTTCTGGATGAACATGGATATCCACCGAAACAACGCCTTCTCCCTGACCGCCATGGAGGCCGCCTTTACCGGCGGTGAGGAGTGGCTGGAGCAGCTCCTGCCCTACATCTCCGGCAACTTTGATTTTGTGGTGGACTACTGCGAAAAGCACATTCCCAAAATCAAGACCTACGCCCCCGACGCCACCTATCTCATGTGGCTGGACTGCCGGGAGCTGGGCATGACCAACGAAGAGCTGCACGACTTCATGATCCAGAAAGCCAAACTGGGCCTGAACGACGGCTGTTCTTTCGGCCGCAGCCTGAACGGCTATATGCGCCTGAATGCCGCCTGCCCCCGCAGCGTGCTGGAACAGGCCCTGCGGCAGCTGGAAGCGGCGGTCAACAGCCTGTGATCTCTGTTTTGATATCTGCATAAGCAGAGCCGCCCGCAGCCGAAATGAAGTGACCCCGAAAAGTTAGACAATAATTGAAAGTAAAAATTGTTCAAGCAACCGAAAGGGCTTGTTGTCTGTGAAGAGCAGGCGGCAAGCCCTTTAGCTTTGCCTTGATACG
>JAETOP010000019.1 GCA_021771675.1 Oscillospiraceae bacterium
CTCCAGCTGAAAGTTTGAAAAGGGCGGGAATACTTTGTGTATTTCCCACTTTTCAAACTGCACAGATGGGGCAAAAGATCCGCCGAAAGCCGAAGCTCCCATTGTGCGGTGTTGCCTTAAAATTCCGATCTGAATCAGGTCAGAGTATGTAACCATGAGCACCGCCCCCTTTCTTTTGTCCGGGAGCGAAAGAAGCCGCTCCCAGTCTGAGGGAGCCAACCGCCTACCGTATGGGCAGCACCTGGTATCGCAAGTTGCGATACCACTGACAGAATACCACAGAAGAAACATTCCTGTCAAGCGCAACATACACCCGAACCCCAGCGGGAGGCAGGCGCCATCAGCTTTCACAAATAACGTGACTGCTTCTTGTATAATGCAATAAAAATTTACATACTTCCAGGAATTCTGGCTTTACAAATGGGCCGGAAGATGGTAGAATGTATGGGACAAAATCTGAATCCTTTAGGAGGTATTTCATTTTGGCAAGAAAATTCAAAACCATGGACGGCAACACTGCTGCCGCTCATGTCAGCTACGCCTTTACTGAGGTTGCTGGTATCTATCCCATCACCCCGTCCAGCCCCATGGCCGACAACGTTGACCAGTGGGCTGCCGCTGGCCGCAAGAACATCTTCGGCGACACCGTCAAGGTTGTTGAGATGCAGTCCGAGGCCGGCGCCGCCGGTACCGTTCACGGCTCCCTGGCCGCCGGTGCCCTGACCACCACCTACACCGCCTCCCAGGGCCTGCTGCTGATGATCCCCAACATGTATAAGATCGCCGGCGAGCTGCTGCCCTGCGTGTTCCACGTGTCCGCCCGCTGCGTCGCCACCCAGGCGCTGAACATCTTCGGCGACCACTCCGACGTGTACGCCTGCCGTCAGACCGGCTTCGCCATGCTGTGCGAGACCAATGTGCAGGAGGTCATGGACCTGGGCGCCGTTGCCCACCTGGCCGCCATCGAGGGCCGGGTCCCCTTCATCAACTTCTTCGACGGCTTCCGTACCTCCCACGAGATCCAGAAGATCGCCATCTGGGACTACGACGACCTGAAGGACATGGTGAACATGGATGCTGTGGAAGCCTTCCGCAAGCACTCCCTGAACCCCGAGCGTCCCGCCATGCGCGGCTCCCACGAGAACGACGACATCTTCTTCCAGCATCGTGAGGCCTGCAACAAGTACTACCAGGCGCTGCCCGCCATCGTGGAAAAGTACATGGACAAGGTCAACGAGAAGCTGGGCACCAACTATCAGCTGTTCAACTACTACGGCGCTCCCGATGCTGACCGTGTGATCGTGGCCATGGGCTCCATCAACGACGTGGCCGAGGAAGTCATCGACTACCTGAATGCCCACGGCGAGAAGGTCGGCCTGGTGAAGGTTCGCCTGTTCCGGCCCTTCTGCGCCGAGAAGCTGCTGGCTGCCATCCCCGACACCGTTCAGAAGATCGCTGTCCTGGACCGCACCAAGGAGCCCGGCTCTCAGGGTGAGCCCCTGTACCAGGATGTGGTCATGGCTCTGGCCAAGGTCGGCTGCAACAACGTGACCGTCATCGGCGGCCGTTACGGCCTGGGCTCCAAGGACACCCATCCCGCCTCCATCTTCGCCGTGTACGAAGAGCTGGCCAAGGAGAACCCCAAGCATGAGTTCACCATCGGCATCGTTGACGATGTGACCAACCTGTCCCTGGAGGAGCATGTCTCCCCCAACACCGCTGCGGAAGGCACCATCGAGTGCAAGTTCTGGGGCCTGGGCGGCGACGGCACCGTCGGCGCCAACAAGAACTCCATCAAGATCATCGGCGACCACACCGGCAAGTACGTGCAGGCCTACTTCCAGTACGACTCCAAGAAGACCGGCGGCGTCACCGTTTCCCACCTGCGCTTTGGTGACAACCCCATCAAGTCCCCCTACTACATCAACAAGGCCGACTTCGTCGCCTGCCACAACCCCTCCTACATCACCAAGGGCTTTAAGATCGTCCAGGACGTGAAGCCCGGTGGCGTGTTCCTGATCAACTGCCAGTGGAACCTGGAGGAGCTGGAGCATCACCTGGATGCCGCCTCCAAGCGCTACATCGCCGAGAACAACATCCAGCTGTACACCATCAACGCCATCGACCTGGCCATCAAGGTTGGTATGGGCAAACGGACCAACACCATTCTGCAGTCCGCCTTCTTCACCCTGGCCAATGTGATGCCGGCTGAGGACGCTGTGAAGTACATGAAGGACGCTGCCGAGCACTCCTACGCCAAGAAGGGCATGGACGTGGTTGAGAAGAACTGGAATGCCATCGACGCCGGCGCCACCGCCTTTGTGAAGGTGGACGTGCCCGCCTCCTGGGCTACCGCCGAGGCCGCTCCCGCCGACGTGGCGCTGGAAGGCCCCGCCGCCACCGTGGCCGTTGTCAAGAAGATTCTGAACCCCATCGGCAAGATGGACGGCTACAGCCTGCCTGTCTCCGCCTTCGACGGCCTGGCCGACGGCCAGTTCCCCCTGGGCGCTGCCGCTTACGAGAAGCGTGGCGTTGCCGTCACCGTTCCCCACTGGGACGAGACCAAGTGCATCCAGTGCAACAACTGTGCCTATGTCTGCCCCCATGCCACCATCCGTCCCTTCGCTCTGACCGAGGAAGAGGCCGCTGCCGCTCCCGCCGCCGCTCACATCGTACCTGTGAAGGCCGGTAAGGGCAAGGGCAAGTACAGCTACACCATGGCCGTGTCTCCTCTGGACTGCATGGGCTGCGGTGTCTGCGTCGGCGTGTGCCCCACTCAGGCCATCACCATGGTTCCCCAGGAGTCCGAGCTTCCTCAGCAGGATGTGTGGAACTACATGGTTTCCAAGGTTTCCATGAAGCCCGATATGCAGGATAACACCGTCAAGGGCAGCCAGTTCAAGCAGCCCATGCTGGAGTTCTCCGGCTCCTGCGCCGGCTGTGCCGAGACTTCCTACGCCCGTCTCGTGACCCAGCTCTTCGGCGACCGGATGTACATCTCCAACGCCACCGGCTGCTCCTCCATCTGGGGCGGTCCCGCCGCTACCTCTCCCTACTGCATGAACAAGGAAGGCCACGGCCCCGCCTGGGCAAACTCCCTGTTCGAGGACAATGCTGAGCACGGCCTGGGTATGTACACCGCACAGGCTGTCATCCGGGAGTCCCTGGCAAACAAGGTCAAGGCTGTCATGGCCGACACTGCCAGCGAGGAGCGGAAGGCTGCCTGCCAGGCCTGGCTGGATACCTACAACGACGGCGAGGCCAACAAGGCTGCCACCAAGGCACTGATCGCCAACCTGGAAGCCAAGGTCTGCTGCGACACCGTGAAGGAGATTCTGTCCAAGAAGGAATACCTGTCCAAGAAGTCCGTGTGGATCTTCGGCGGCGACGGCTGGGCATACGACATCGGCTTCGGCGGTGTTGACCACGTGCTGGCCTCCAACAAGGACGTGAACGTCTTCGTCTTCGACACTGAGGTTTACTCCAACACCGGTGGACAGGCCTCCAAGGCCTCCAACATCGGCCAGGTGGCTCAGTTCGCCGCCTCCGGCAAGGAGACCAAGAAGAAGTCCCTGTCCGAGATTGCCATGAGCTACGGCTATGTGTATGTCGCTCAGGTGGCTATGGGCGCCAACCCCGCTCAGACCATCAAGGCCATCACCGAGGCCGAGGCATACAACGGCCCCTCCCTGATCATCGGCTACGCCCCCTGCGAGATGCACTCCATCAAGGGCGGCATGACCAACTGCCAGGCCGAGATGAAGAAGGCTGTGGAATGCGGCTACTGGAACCTGTTCCGTTTCGATCCCTCCAAGGAAACCGGCAAGTTCCAGCTGGACAGCAAGGCCCCCAAGGATGGCTACCAGGCCTTCCTGATGAACGAGGCCCGCTACAGCCGTCTGACCCGTGAGTTCCCCGACCGTGCAACCGATCTGTTCGCCAAGAACGAGGCTGCCGCCAAGGAGCGTTGGGAGCATCTGAACAAGCTGGTTGAGATGTACAAGGACTAATGCCTGACGCATCGTCCCTCCCCCGGCAACGGGGGAGGGATTTTTTGAAACGGAGGATAATTCTATGAACAAGGAATGGTCTGCCGCAAACCAAGCCATCCAGGCAAAGCTGAAGCAAGCCACCTTTGCTGATGCGATCTCCGAATTGATTTCCCTGCGGGACACACTGATGACTGAAATTGATTCCTGGAGGACAGTTCTCTCCCCTGAGGATTTTTCTGCCATGCCCTTCCCCAACGCCAATGGCTATCACAACAAAACCGTGGCCTATTCCCTGTGGCACATTTTCCGAATTGAAGACATTGTTGTAAACACCCTAATCCGGAGTCAAGCACAGATTCTTTTTTCTGGGAGCTATCAAGAAAAGCTTCATGCCTCCCTCATCACCACTGGAAATGAACTGGCGAAGGAGCAGATAGTCGCCTTTTCCAGGGAACTGCGCATAGATGGGCTATATCAATACATTCATGATGTGAAGAATCAGGATGACGCATGGCTCACCTCTCTAACCTATCAGGAAGCAAAAGCCTCTTTCTCCCGGGCAGATAAAGACCGCCTGATTCAGACCAAAACAGTCAGTTCTGACGAGTGCGCCGCCTGGCTGATAGACTACTGGTGTGGCAAGGATGTGAAGGGGCTGCTGAAAATGCCCCTTTCCCGGCACTGGATCATGCACGTCGAAGCCAGCCTTAGAATTATCCACAAGCTTCACCCACAATCAGAATTGGAGAAAGGAGCAACTTTATGACCGATACCTGCACTGTGATCGACATTGCCGGGGACTATGCAATTCTTCGCTACGACAGCACCGGCGCCGAAGGCCAGGTGGCCCTGGCCCTGCTGCCCGAGGGTTTGAACGTAGGCGACCGGCTGAGACGGGAATTTTTTGACTACGAGAAGATTTGAAGCGCAGAGCGCTTCAAACACCAATTTGCCTTTTGCAAAGTTAACCTGATACGCACATAATTTCACTATTGAAAGGAGACTCCTCCCATGAAAAAGCCAAAGCACCTGTCCCCCGGGGATACGGTTGCCATTGTCAGCCTGTCCGCCGGTACACTGGGAGAAAGCTGGGCCATCCACCGGTTCTACATTGCCAAGGAGCGGCTGGAAAAGGACTACGGTCTGAGGGTCAAGGTGATGCCCAATGCTCTGAAAGGGCGGGAATACCTGTACCGCCACCCGGAGGCCAGAGCTGCCGACATGATGGATGCCTTCCGGGACCCGGAGGTGAAGGCCATTTTTAACGCCATTGGCGGGGACGACACCATCCGGCTGCTGCCCTACATCGATTTTGACGTGATCGCCCGCAACCCCAAAATCTTCACCGGCTTCTCTGACACCACCACCAACCATATGATGCTCTATAAGGCCGGGGTGATTTCCTACTACGGGGCGGCCATCCTCACCAATTTCTCCGAATATGTGAAAATCAACGATTACACCGCCTCCATGATTCAAAACACCCTCTTTACCCCCCAGCCCACCCTGGACATTCCCTCCGCCCCTTACTGGTACGACGATGAGGATGAGAAAATCCGGTGGGATGAGAAGAACATCCACACCCTGAAGCCCTACCACCCGGAGGAAATCGGCTATGAGGTGCTCCAGGGGCAGGGCGTGGCAGAGGGCCCTCTGCTGGGCGGCTGCCTGGATGTGTTCATGGAGCTGTTGGGCACCTGCCTGTGGCCCGGCAAAGAGGAATGGGCCGGGAAAATCATGTTCCTGGAAACCAGCGAAGAAGACATGAGCTGCGATCATCTCACCTGGATTCTCCGAAATCTGGCAGCCCAGGAGCTGTTTGATGTGGTCAAGGGTATTCTGGTGGGCAAGCCCGCCCGGCGGAGCAAGTACGAGCCCTACAAGGATGTGTATAAAACCGTGGTGGGCCTGGAGGCCGGGCACCCGGAGCTGCCCATCCTCTATAACGTCAACTTCGGCCACGCCGAGCCCATCGGCGTCCTGCCCATCGGCGTAAACTGCCGCCTGGACGCCGACCACAAGCGGCTGACCCTGCTGGAGGGCGCAACGGAGTAATTAAATTGTAAGTTGGCGGCGAGTCGCCGTTGACAATTCGCACCGGGATGGTGTGTCATCGTTACCCCCGAGCTCAGCCCGGTAACGCTTTTGCGGTAGTGGATTGAATGGTGGGCACCTTCGGCTATCCCGTAGGGGAGGCAACCTGCCTCCCGCCAGCTACCGGCCTTTGAGCGGTGCGTTGAATGGTGGAGCGTGACGGTTTCTGAGGGAGGCTCCCCTGTGTAAGGGGAGCTGGCAGCCGAACAGGCTGACTGAGGGACTGCCGCAGTACAGCCCTGCCTTTTCGCCCAACTTGATGCGAATTCGTAACATTTTACCGCACAGTTCCTCAGTCACGGCTACGCCGTGCCAGGAAAGCTGCGGCTTTCCCCGGTGGCGGCTCTGACAGTCCACTTACGCTGTCATTCACTACCGCCACTGCGCTTCGCTTACCCCTTACACAGAGGGGCCTCCCTCAGAAGCCATTCCCTTCCACCACGCAACATTCTGCCCAGAAAACGTTACCGAGCTGAGCTCGGGGGTAACGATTACCACCGTCCCCGTGGGAAATTGTCAGCGGCGACTCGCCGCCAAACACCAATTTGTCGAAAAAAGCAGTGAGCGTATTTCTTTTACCCCTTGACATGGTAGGTAAATTATGGTATAACCTAATTACCCACCAAACAGGTAGGTATAAAAACGAATCAATCGCAAAGGAGCGTTCTCTATGCCTAACATCTACGCCTCCGCCGATCAGCTGATTGGCCGTACTCCTCTGTTGGAGCTGACCAACATCGAGAAAAAATACGGGCTCAAGGCCAAAATCCTGGCCAAGCTGGAGTATTTTAACCCCGCTGGCTCTGCCAAAGACCGGGTTGCCCTGCAAATGATTAACGACGCCGAGGAAGCCGGGGTCTTGAAGCCCGGCGCCACCATCATCGAGCCCACCAGCGGCAACACCGGCATCGGCCTGGCCTCCATTGCCGCCGCCCGGGGCTACCGGGTCATCATCGTCATGCCCGACTCCATGAGCATGGAGCGCCGCCTGCTGATGAAGGCCTACGGAGCCGAGCTGGTACTGACCCCCGGCGCTCAGGGCATGTCCGGGGCCATTGCCAGGGCGGAGGAGCTGGCAATGGAGATTCCCGGCAGCTTCATCCCCTCCCAGTTCACCAATCCATCCAATCCCAAGGCCCATCTTCTCACCACCGGCCCGGAAATCTGGGCGGACACCCAGGGATGCGTGGACATTTTTGTCGCCGGGGTGGGCACCGGCGGCACCATCACCGGGGTGGGCAAATTTCTGAAAGGCAAAAATCCCATGGTGAAGGTGGTGGCTGTGGAGCCCGCCTCCTCTCCCCTGCTGTCTCAGGGCCGCAGCGGCCCTCACGGACTTCAGGGCATCGGGGCCAACTTTGTGCCGGAGGTGCTGGACACCGGCATTTATGATGAAATCATTCCCATCGAAAATGAGGCCGCCTTTGCCACTGGAAAAGAAATGGGCCGCACCGAAGGCGTCCTGGTGGGCATTTCCTCCGGCGCTGCCCTCAGCGCCGCCATCCAGCTGGCCCAGCGGCCAGAAAATGAGGGCAAAACCATTGTAGCCCTGCTCCCCGACACCGGCGAGCGGTATCTCTCCAGCCCCATGTTTGCCGATTAAAAAGGAGTTTCAAATGATTTACGCAGACAACGCCGCCACCACAAGGATGTGCCCTGCGGCAATCCAGGCCATGACCGCCTGCATGGAGGAAAATTACGGCAATCCCTCCAGCCTCTATTCCTTCGGTCAGAAGGCGCGGGAGGCCCTGGACAACGCCCGGGAGCGGATTGCCGCCTGCCTGGGCTGCTCCCCCCGGGAGATTACCTTCACCTCCGGCGGCAGCGAGGCGGACAACCAAGCCATATTTTCCGCCGCAAAGCTGGGAGAGAAAAAGGGGAAAAAGCACATCATCTCCGCCGCCTTTGAGCACCACGCCGTGCTTCACCCCCTGGAAAGGCTGCAAAAGCAGGGCTTTGAGATCACCCTGCTGGACGTCCATCCGGAGGGCATCGTCACCGCCCAGCAGGTTCGGGATGCCATCCGGGAGGACACCTGCCTGGTGAGCGTCATGTTCGCCAACAACGAAATCGGCACCATTCAGCCCATTGCCGAGATTGGGGCGGTTTGCCGGCAGAAGGGGGTGCTCTTCCACACCGACGCCGTTCAGGCCATGGGCCATGTGCGCTTAAATGTGGCCGAGCAAAACATCGATATGCTCTCCCTCTCCGCCCACAAGTTCCACGGCCCCAAGGGCATCGGCGTTCTCTACGCCAAACGGGGCATCCTGCTGGACAATCTGATCTCCGGCGGGGCCCAGGAGCGGGGCAAACGGGCGGGCACCGAGAATCTGCCCGCCATCGTGGGCATGGCGGCAGCTTTGGAGCAGGCGGCAGCCCATGTTGACGAATACGCCGCCCGGCTCATCCCCCTGCGGGACAGGCTGATTCAGGGACTGGAAAAAATCCCCTACAGCGAACTCAACGGCCACAGAAGCCTCCGCCTCCCCGGCACGGTAAATTTTTGCTTTGAGGGCATTGAGGGCGAGGCCCTGCTTCTGCTGCTGGACGACAGGGGCATCTGCGCCTCCTCCGGCTCCGCCTGCACCTCCGGCAGCCTGGACCCCAGCCATGTGCTGCTGGCCATTGGCCGTCCCCACGAGGTGGCCCACGGCTCCCTTCGGCTTTCCCTGGACGACGACGTGACCGAAGCGGAAATTGACTATCTGATTCAGTCCGTGACCCAGGTGGTCGCCTATCTTCGGAGCATCTCCCCCTTCTGGCGGGATTTACAGAACGGAAAACGGCAGCACGTATTTGCGCAGTAGGAGGGCAAAAATGGCATTATACAGTGAAAAAGTGATGGATCACTTCCGGAATCCCCGGAATGTGGGGGTGATCGAAGCCCCCGACGGCGTGGGCGAGGCAGGCAACCCCGTCTGCGGCGATATTATGAAAATCTATCTGAAAATCCAGGATGACATCATTTCCGATGTGAAATTTGAGACCTTCGGCTGCGGCAGCGCCATTGCCTCCAGCTCCATGGCCACGGAGATGATCAAGGGCAAATCCATCCAGGAGGCCATGCTTTTAACCAACAAGGCCGTGACCGAGGCGCTGGACGGTCTGCCCGCCCACAAGCTCCACTGCTCCGTGCTGGCGGAGGAGGCCATCAAGAAAGCCCTGAAGGACTACTATGACCGCAATGGGTTAAAATATGACCACAGCCAGTTCCCCGACTGCGAAAGCTGCGGCCAGTGCCACGGGGAATAAGGGAGGGTGACGGACGATGATGATCTCCACCCGGGGCCGCTACGCCCTACGGGTAATGATCGACTTGGCTGAGCATGACGATGGAACCTGGATCCCCATGAAGGAGGTAGCTCAACGGCAGGAAATCTCCCTGAAATATCTGGAGAAAATCATGCCCCAGCTGGTGGGGGCAGGGCTGGTGGAGGGAATTCACGGCAAGGGGGGAGGCTATCGGCTGACCCGGAGGCCCGGAGATTATCCCATCGGGGAGATTCTCCGGCTCACCGAGGGAGATTTGGCCCCAGTAGCCTGCCTGGAATCTGGAGTTGCCCCCTGCGGCCGCACCGCCCAGTGCCGAACCCTTCCCGTATGGAGCCGACTCAACCACCTGGTCAACGATTACCTGGACAGCGTTACCATCTCCGATTTGATGAAATAAAAAAGCGCCAACCCGATTTGGACTGCCCTCCAGAAGTCAGGGACAGTTCCAATCAGGTTGGCGCTTTTGATTCTTTTATGCATTTCCTCGTTGGTTGCACTGGTGCGGGAGCGCCCAAGGCTCCCCTGTGTAAGGGGAGCTGGCACGGCATAAGCCGTGACTGAGGGACTGCGCGGTGAAATGCTGTGTATTTGCATTCTGTTGGGCGAAAAGGGAATACACCTTTCCACATTGGACTTTTAGAACATTTCAGTGCCTGCTGTACAGTCCCCCAGTCAGCTTCGCTGCCAGCCCCCTTACACAGGGGGGCCTCCCTCAGAAGCCGTTACCCATTACTACGCAACCTTCTGTCCCAAAAACGATACCGGGCAAAAAGCGATTACAGACCAGCCCCAGGCGAAATTGGCTGCGGGCCCTGCCCGCTTGGGGTGAAGCGTCCTGCGCTTCATTCTTTTTTCTCCTTGATCTGGGCCCGGAGGTGGACGCTGAGGACAGCCAGAGAGGTGGCCATGTTCTCGTTCTGCACCAGAATATGGGGCGGAACATCCAGGTGAACCGGGGCAAAATTCCAGATGGCCTTCACCCCACAGGCGATGAGCCGGTCGGCCACCTCCTGAGCGTGGGCGGCGGGGACGGTGATGATACCCATGAGCACCTTGTGGACCTTACAGAAGTGCTCCAGCTTGGTCATGGGATAGATGGGCTGGCCGTCCTCGGTTTTCTCCATCGTGGGACTGACATCGAAGGCTGCCTGGATATTCAGTCCGTATTCCTCGAAGCCGCTGTAGCCCATCAGGGCCAGGCCCAGCTTGCCCGCACCGATAAGCACGGCGTCGGTGGTGTTGTCATAGCCAAGGAACTGCTCGATGTCGGCAATCAGTCCCTCCCGCAGGTAGCCGATTTTGGGTCGTCCTCCATCGGAGACGATGGCCAAGTCCTTGCGCACCTGGACCTCGCCCATGCCCAGGGCATTGGCCAAGGAAGTAGCGGAGATATGGGCGGGGGAATCCTCCGGCAGATTTTTTAAGTAAGCCAGATAGCCGGGGAGCCGTTTCAGAACGGATTTGGAAACCTTTTTCTCTTCCATGTACATCCTCGAATCTTTGTTATATTCCGATCAATCGATGCAAAAATATATCGATACAGACTATATCGAATTATAGCACGCCCGGAGGGAAAATGCAACCGGAAAATTGTAATTTGAAGCGCAGGGCCGATCCGCTCAATTTCTAATTCCTAACTCCTAATTCCTAATTGTCTTCATGCGCAGCTGGTCTGCCGGATCATCTCCTTGCGCAGCTTGCCCATAATCCGCTTTTCCAGCCGGGAAATATAGGACTGGGAGATGCCCATTTTCTCCGCCACCTCCTTCTGGGTCAGCTCCTTCCGGCCCTCCAGGCCGAAGCGGAGGAGCACGATCTCCCGCTCCCGGGTGGGCAGCTCCTTCAACGCCTGACGCAGGACACACAGATCCACATCATCCTCCAAAGGCCGGGCAATCTCGTCCCCATCAGTGCCCAGAATGTCGGACAGCAGCAGCTCATTGCCGTCGCAATCCAGGTTGATGGGCTCATCCAAAGAGATTTCCACCTTCATGCCGGAAATTTTCCGGATGTGCATGAGAATCTCATTTTCAATGCACCGGGAAGCGTAGGTTGCCAGGCGGATGTTCTTGTCCAGCCGGTAGGTGCCGATGGCTTTAATCAGCCCGATGGTGCCGATGGAGATCAAATCCTCCAAACCGGTGGACACGTTCTCAAATCGCCGGGCGATGTAGACCACCAGGCGGAGATTGCGCTCCACCAGCAGCTGCCTCGCTCCCTCGTCCCCCTGTTCCAGGGCAGCTAGAGCAGCCTTCTCCTCCTCCCCTTTCAGAGGCGGGGGCAGCACGTCGCTTCCACCGATGTAGTAAAGACCGGGGCGCTTACAAAACCACAATACCATCAGATCATCCCTCCTGCAATCGCTTGATAGTCCTCTCCAAACTCCTGGGGGGCAAAGGCCACCAGCCCCGGCCCTCTCCTGCTCCCCACCTCCACTGCCGGAAGGCTCATAGCCAGCAGCACTCCCCCCTCCGCTCCCACCGCCCGATAGGGAATCAGCCGCAGACCGGGCAGCGGGGCGGCGGTGAGGGTTTCCAAAGGATGGCGCAGCTGGGCCCGGGTCAGCCCTGTGAGCTGACCGGCCGCTTCACAGCCGATGACCAGAACCGACTGGCCGGTGATGGGATCCCGAAGCTCGTTGCCAGTGTCCGCCAAAGCCGTCAGCTGCAGCTGTTTCCCGTTTCCGGAAAGCCTCACCGGCAAAAGCCGCCGCCCCGGTGGCCCGAAGGCATACCGGGTCAGCAGATACACCCCCACTGCGTACAATGGCAGCTGCCAGAGCTTCCCCCTGTCCGCTCCCAGAGCGGCGCCCCCCAGGGCCATGGTCAGTACCGCAAAGACGCACCCCAGCTTCATCTGGGGGCCAAAGGCAATAAAGCTCATCAGGGCCAGGCTGACCAGCCGCCAGTGGAGCGTGCCCAGAAACCGAAAGTCGGGGGTCATGCACCCCACCGCATAGGCCGCCCCCAGGAGGGACGACAACAGCAGACGGAGCACGCTGACCCGCCGCCCTGCCATCCGGGCTGTGCCCAGAAGCAGCAAACCGTTGACGCAGAAATTCAGCGCCGCCGCAATCCAGATGCCTTCCAGGAAACCGCCTCCCCCTCCGTCAAATCGGATGGCCCCAGTATAAGCCCCGGAGGCAAAGAAGTCGGTCGGTTTGGATGCTGCGCTTCGCCGCAAGTTCCCTCAGCGTCGCCCGGCAATCTGCGGCAAACACCGGCGTCCTCCCTCCATTGCGGAAAGGAGGCCGGGAAAAAGAAAAATCCATCCCCCATTCCGTCATGCCTTTACCGCAAAAGGATAACGGAGGGGGGATGGAATTCATTTGGTGGAATCAGACGGCCTTTCCACGGAGCGGATGTTTTTTTCCGCCTTCTGCCGGGGTGTCATCACTTCATGACCGCAGCCCAGACAGCGGAGCCGAAAATCCGCTCCCGTCCGCAGCACCAGCCACCGCTTTTCCCCGCAGGGATGGGGCTTTTTCATCACCAAAATGTCGTTCAGGCGAATATCCATGGCTTCTCCTTACTTTTTCACAGCGTCCCAATAGGCCTTGGAGGCCTGTTCCAGCTTGTTGGGGCCGAATTCGTAGTAGTGCTTCCCTGCCAACGCATCGGGCAGGTACTGCTGGGCCACCCAGTGGTTAGGGTAATCATGGGGATAGCGGTAGCCCTGCTCCCGCTCCATGGTGTAGGAGTCGGCGTGGACGTTTTGCAGATGCCGGGGAAAGTCCCCGCCCAGCCCCTTGCGCACATCCTCGATGGCCATGTCCAGGGCAATGTGGCCAGAATTGGACTTAGGAGAAGTGGCCATGAGCACGGCGGCATCTCCCAGAGGAATTCTTGCCTCCGGCATCCCCAGCATCAGGGCCATATCCACGCTGGCCTTCACAATGGGAATGATCTGGGGAAAGGCCAGGCCCACATCCTCCGCCGCAATGACCATCAGCCTCCGGCAGGCGGATTGAAGCTGCCCGGCCTCCAGCAGACGGGCCAGGTAGTGGCAGGCGGCGTCCGGGTCGGAGCCACGAATGGATTTTTGCAGAGCGGAGAGCAGGTCATAGTAGTTGTCCCCCTCCCGGTCCGCCCGGAGGGCGCTCTTCTGGGTGACGGTCTTGGCATCCTCCATGGTCAGGGGCAGCTTGTCCCCCTGGGGGATTCCGGCAGAAAAAAGCACCTCCACAGCGTTCATGGCCTTGCGCAGATCACCGCCGCAGGCACCGGCGATGTATTCCAGCGCTCCCGCCTCCGGCTGGGCAGTCAGGCCGGTGCGCTGCTCCATAAAGCCCACCGCCCGCTTCACCGCCTCCAGAGCGGCGGCGGTGGAAATCTGCTTGAATTCAAAAATGGTGGAGCGGCTGAGGATGGCGTTGAACACATAAAAGTAGGGATTCTCCGTGGTGGAGGCAATCAGGGTAATCTTGCCGTTCTCAATGTATTCCAGCAGGGACTGCTGCTGCTTTTTGTTGAAGGACTGTATCTCGTCCAGGTAGAGCAGCACCCCCTCGGGGGCCATGAAGGTGTCCAGCTGGGAGACGATTTCTTTGATGTCCGCCGTGGAAGCGGTGGTGGCATTGAGCTTGAAGAGAGTGCGGTGGGTCTGCTTGGCGATGATGTTGGCCACAGTGGTCTTTCCCGTGCCGCTGGGGCCGTAGAAGACCATATTGGGCACCTTGCCGGAGTCGACAAGGCGGCGCAGCACCGCCCCTTTTCCAAGAATGTGCTCCTGGCCAAACACCTCATCCAGAGTCTGCGGCCGCAGCAAATCCGCCAGCGGCTGATACATGGCCCCGCCCCCTTCGTCATTTGCCCGTATTATAGCACAGTTGTTTGAAAAATGCAACGCCCGGGATTCCTTTGCCCGCCGCCTGGCAAGCTTTTATCTCTTATCTTAACCCCTTGAGGAGCGCTTGCGCTTTTTGTCACGCAAAAGCGGCCCCTCCGCGCTTTGATTAATCCAGCTATTGACTTTTGCCGAAATCCGGGTTATTCTGTAAATGGCGATTCTTTTACGGAATCGCCGGGGTGCTGCACAATCGGCGGCGGTTAGCCACACCACCCGAAAGGGGGTGATGGTCATGCCTATTACATTGACCTTTCACATCCTTCATTGGACTGTGACGATCAGAGTAACAAGCAGAAACCGCCACTCTGCCAAGTGACGGTTTCTAATGCTTTGCTTTATTAACCATAGCTTCCAGGGTTAACCGCTTGCCGCAGCACCCTTTTTCTATCCTTAGTATAACCCAATTCATATCGTTTGTCAACTCTCCTGATGATGGCAGGAGTTTTTAGCAAAGCGCAGCGGCGGGAGTAAAATGGCAGCGGGCGGGTCAAGACCCTCCCCTACAGTGAAACGGGCAGTGCGGAGGAAATTTATTTCCGTAAAAGCGTTACCGGGCGGGTTAGGGAAAAAGCGACTACCGACCCTCCCCGTGCGAATTGGCTGCGGGCCCTGCCCGCCTCTTGCAAAATTTCTGCTTCCGTGGTATATTGGGAGCAAAAATGAACAGGAGCCAGCGATATGGAGAAAATCACCAGCTTTACCATTGACCATCTCAGATTGCAGCCCGGCCTTTACGTATCCCGAAAAGACAAGGTGGGGACGGAAACCGTCACCACCTTCGACCTGCGCCTGACCGCTCCCAACAAGGAGCCGGTGATGAACACCGCCGAGGTGCACACCATAGAGCATCTGGGGGCGACCTATCTGCGAAATGACCCCCACTGGAAGGATCGGGTGCTCTATTTTGGCCCCATGGGCTGCCGCACCGGATTCTATCTGCTGCTGGCCGGTGACTATACCTCCGCCGATGCCCTGCCCCTGGCGCTGGAATGCTTCCGCTTCATCCGGGACTACCAAGGCGAAGTCCCCGGCGCCGCCCCCAAGGACTGCGGCAATTATCTGGACATGAATCTTCCCATGGCCAACTACTGGGGAGCGAAGTACGCCGCTCTGCTGGAACACATCACACCTGACCGGCTGGTTTATCCGGAATAAGGGAAGGAGGAGACTATGACAAAATTGGGTATTATCGGCGCCATGGAGGAGGAAGTGGAAACCCTCCTGGGTCTGATGGAAAACAAACAGGAAGCCTGGAAGGCTGGAAGCCGCTTTGTGGACGGCACTCTGGAGGGACTGCCCGTCACCTTGGTAGAGTGCGGGATTGGCAAGGTCAATGCCGCACTCTGCGCTCAAATCCTCTGCGACTGCTTCGGCGTCACCCATCTGGTAAACACCGGCATTGCCGGTTCCCTCTGGTCTGAGCTGGACATCGGCGATCTGGTGGTGAGTCAGGACGCCATGTATCACGATGTGGATGCGGTGGCCTTTGGATACCCCATGGGCCAGGTGCCCGAGATGGACGTGGTTGCCTTCCCGGCGGATGAGACGCTGATTGGCTACGCCTTCGCTGCCGCCGAGACGGTGAACCCCGGCCACACCAAAATCGGGAGAGTGGCCAGCGGCGACCAGTTCGTGGCAAGCCATGAGGCCAAGCAGCGAATCGTGGAACTGACCCATGGTCTGTGCACCGAGATGGAGGGGGCTGCCATCGCCCAGACCGCCTACCGGAACAAGCTTCCCTTCGTCATTCTTCGAGCCATCTCCGACAAAGCCGACGGAGATGCCACAATGGACTACCCCTCCTTTGAGCGCATTGCCGCCCACCGCTGTTCCGCCGTTACAAGGCAGCTGGCCCGGCACCTGAATGAGGCCGAGGAGCTGTAATAATATAGGAACACAACGCCGCAGGAAGCCGCAGATTTTGACAAATCCTCTGCTTCATTATGCGGTGTTGTTTTTGCATAAACAGGGACTGGCCCGGAGGTCAGTCCCTGTCTACTTATTTGCTTAGCCCACGAACTCTCCGTTGGAGCCATCGGTGGTCGCATCGGTGGGAGTGGTAGCGTCGGGGGTGGTAGCGTCGGGCGTCGTGCTGGTGGTCTCATCCATCACCACATACTGTCCGTTAATCCAGCCCAGGTCGGTACGAACCCAGGTTTCGGCACCAACCGTGGTGGTCTCACGAACCACGACCCGGGAGCTGACCATGACCTTGGCCATCAGAGCGCCGCCGGAGCTGGCGGTGAGCCGCACATTGGCGGTACCTCCGCAGCTGACGGTACCCATGCTGCCGGAACCAGCCGCGCCGATGCCGGTGATGGTCAGGTAGCTGGTGCAGACCCAGCCATTGTCGGTACGGCCCCAACTCATGCCGCCATCCAGCTTGTTCTCGTAGATGACCACACTGTTGCGCTTCTTCACGGTGCCAACCTCGGGGTAGCCCAGGCCGGAGCCGCTGCGAATCTTAATATCCTCGTTGGCGTAGCCCACGGCGATGGCGCCGGAGGGAACGGTGGTGATGATGGCCACAGTACCGGAGTTGCCGTTGTTGCCGCCGCCCGGGACATTGGCCAGGGTGCCCAGCTTCACGTAGTCCATGCACACCCAGCCCTGATCGATCCGGGCCCAGCCCACACCGTTCACGGTGGTCTGCTCGTAAATCTTCACATTGGTGCCATTGGCCAGGGTGGTTACCAGGTCGTTGAAGACACCGGCGCCGCTGCGGACGTTCACTGTGCTGGCGCAGACGATGTAAGCGGCTGTGGGCTCGGTGGTGGGCGTCGTGGGGGTGGTCGCACCGCCGTTATTGCCGCTGTTTCCGCCGCCAATGCTGGAATTGGTGGAGCCGGGAACCAGACTTACATTCATCGCATTGGCAGCATCACAAATCAGGATCCAGCCAGTGGTGGTGCTGTAAGCGACCTCGCCGTAGAGGGCACCGCCGCTGTACTTAAAGTTCAGAACGGTGGCCTTCTCATCCCGATACAGGGTGTACAGCTGCTTGGCCAGAGTCAGATCATCATAGATGGGGGTGCTGGCATTCCTGACCGTTGCAACAGCGGTGTTCAGGGTCAGGCAATCCATATCGATCCAGCCGTCCTTGTCGCCCAGATCCACACGCCACCAGACCTTGCCGTCTGCCATCTTCACTTCCATCAGATTCACAGCGGTGCCCTTGGGCAACGTGGTGACATCGCCTGCCACGGTACTGCCGGGAGCGTCAGCCAAATTGATGGTGGCATTCACGCTGTTGATTCTGCCGGTGGCAATGGTCGCACTGGGCTTGTAATTGTCGCTGTTCCAGCCCGGGGTGTTCAGGGTCATGTTGGCCAAATCAACCCAGCCGCTGTAACCGGCCACGCTGACATTGCCCCACACGGTGGTGCCGTCAAAGCTGACAGAAGCAATATCCACGGCTTTGTTGTTGACCCGCAGTATCTGGACGGAACTGGCCTTGTCTGCATTGCTGTATACGGGCAGCTGCTCTACGGCGACCACGCCCTTCAGACCTGCGAAGCTGATCTCGCTGACCTTGACCCAGCCCACGATCTTGTTGATCTGGACCTTGCCCCAGGTCACACCGTCCACCATCTTCCAGTTCAGGATGGTGACGTTCTGACCGAAGGAGATCTTCAGCAGCTCCTGGCTGCCATCCACAGCCTCTTCATAGACGGACAGATAGCTGTTAGCCGTGCCAGTGACCACCACCGAGGAGACCACGGAGGGGTTGGCAGGATCATCGGTGGTGGCAGTGCCGGTGGGAACCAGCTTGCCATCGTCCAGAACGATGAAGCAGGTATCAGCAGGGTTATCGTTCAGATAACCGAAGCCCACATCCACAATGCCGTGGTTAATTTCGTTAGAGTTGGTCATCAGTATGCGTCTGGTCACGGTGAACTGGTTGCCGACACCGATGAGCGCAGCGTAGTCGGTGCTGCCCAAAGCAGCCTGGGTCTCACTGTTATAGGCCTTCACTTCTGCGTTGACCCTCATGGGTACTGCATCCAGCGTAACATAGTTCATGAGGATCCAGCCGGTGACGGAGCCCACGGTGACCTTGCCATAAGTGGTACCGTTAACATAGTTCCGGGCCAGGATATTCACCCTGGTGCCATTGGTCAGGGTATAAGCAGTAGTATCCATGACAACGTTGCCATTGTCGTCCTTAAAGACAGGGGTGTCCACATTCACGCTGCCGGTGAGGTAGCCAACGCCGCTAAGGGTGGTTTTACCGGTTGGCAGAGCATTGCCCTTGAACATGGTCACATCGGCCAGCTTGATCCAGCCGGTGTAGCCAGATTGGCTAATTTTGCCCCACAGTGTATTGTCGGACAGGTTCCAATTGTCATTGCCCTCGGGGATGGTGATGTAGGTGCCCTGCACCAGGGAGGTATAGAACTTGCTGCGAGTGCTGGGCAGTTCGTACACATCCGCCTTGGAAGCGGTAACCTTGGCGTTGAATGCCTTGATGGTGACTTTGCTCAGGTCAATCCAGCCGGTCTTACCGCCCACGGTGACCTTGCCGTACAGGTTGTCGCCGGTCTGGCTCCAGGCCAGGATGCTCACCTCCACATTGCTGTTGAGGGTCATCAGGACATTGGCATGAGCGGAAGCGGTTTCAAGGACGCTGACAGCCTCGTTGGTGACAGCGGGATAGCCCTCGAAGGTGGTGACCACATTGTTCAGGCCATCGCCCTCGTCACCCTTGGAGGGAGCCTTAAACTCGGAATCCAGCTTGATGTAATCCATGCACACCCAGCCCCGGCCGATGTTGCCCCAGGAGTGACCATTGACATCGGCCAGCTCGCTGACGGTAACCCGGGAGCCCAGAGCAGCCACGCCAACCAGAGCGTTGTAGGTGCCGGCGGCGCTGCGGATATTCACACCGGTGGAGCAGTTGACCACGGTGCCGCCCACGCCATAGGTGGAGCCGGTGCTGCCGGAGCCGCTGGAGCTGCCGGTGACGGAGACATAGTTCAGGTTGATCCAGCCCTGGTCGATGAGGCCCCAGGCCACGCCGCCAACAGTTTCCTTGCGCAGGATGACCACGGAGGTGCCGGGCGCCAGAGAGGCGACCTTGGTGTAGCCGGTGCCCGGGCCGCTGCGGACATTCAGGCTCACAGAGCTGCTGACCACGGCGGAAGCGCCGGTGCTGATGCTGGAGCCGGGCTGCTGGGTCTGGCTCAGAGTCACATAGCCCATGCTGACCCAGCCCTGATCGATGCGGCCCCAGGCCGCACCGTTGACAGAGGTCTGCTCATACACGGTGACGGCGGTACCGGAAGCCAGTTGGGTAACCAAGGCATTATACACACCAGCAGCTTTACGGACATTAACCAGGGAGGCGCCGGAAATGGTGCCGGGAGTGCCGGAGCCCAGGTTAGGCTTGCCGGAGCCGGAGGAGCTGTTGCCGTTGTAATCGGTGTAAGCCAGGAATATCCAGCCCTCGGAGCAATAGCCCCACTTGCCGTCATTGGAGGTCATGGCAATGGTTCGCTGATCTCCACGGCGGAGCTGGCCCACCTTTGCGGCACTGACACTGGGCTCCTGGCGGATGTTCACATAGTCGTCGGTGATGGTAACAGTGACAGCAGGGATGGTCACGGGTACCTCGCTGAGATTATTGCACAGCTTCACCCAGCCGCCGGTGGACAGCCGGAGCCACTTCTGGCCGTTCACCATCTTCTCGGCCACCACAGTGATGACCGCATCCCGGTTCAGCACATCCACTGCCGCCGACATTTCATCAGCATTGCCGTAAATGTTGACCTTCCCGTTATCTGGTATCTTATTTGCCTCATAGATCACATAGGCAGGCAGGGTATAGCTGACAGCGGTCTCCTTGTCCTCCAGCTGCCAACGGGCAGTGAGCACCTTGCCATTGGTGGCGGAGCTCAGACCGGTGACCAGTGTGCTGCCATCGTACCAGCCCAGGAAGGTAGCAATCGTGCCTTGGGAGGTAATGTAGGTAGGCGTAGGAACGTTAATTTTCGTAGCAGTGCTGCCCACATAGGCCTGGACCGCTTTTTGAGCGGCGCCGACCTTGGCGCCCTGCCCGGCATCGAACACGGTAAAGCCCATGGCGCCGGTGTTGGAGGCGCTGTACGTGCCGTTCAGGTACAGATTGGCCATGGCCATACGATGGTTGATCGTTGCCCGGCGGGTGGCATCATCGGTAAAGCCAATGGTGTCATAGTCAAAGGTGCACATGGCATCCACCAACTCAGAGCCGCCCAAATTGCTGTTAATGGCACTGAGCAAAACAGGATAAGATATCCAGCCGGTGCCCTCCACATAGGACAGCCACACCAGAGCGTCCATCCGCCTCTGCACCAGGTTCACGGTGATGGAGGAGGAGATGGTGTCGGCGCACTTCTGCAGTTCTTCCCGCAGGAGCTTGTCCGCATTGGCCTCGGTGATGGTCTGACCGGCAACGGCAGGCGTGCCATAGCCGATTACATATTTTCCGGAGCCCTGATACGTCTCATAGGCATTCCGATGGAAGCCCATATACTCTTTGATAACCCGCACGCCGGCCTCACTGACGGTGATGCTGGCGGCCGAAGCTGTAATCGCCGCAGCCGGAATCAGACTAACGAGCATTACAAGCGTCAGCAGCAGGCAGGCAATTCTCTTTTTCATAGAAACCTACTCCTTTACTTAAAATGGAAGTTACTGGTATTATAACAACATTAGTTACAAATTGCAACCCCTAAAGTAGAATTTATTTACAATTTGTAATTTTTGTTTCTTTACAACGAAAGCTCCACATTTTTGAGATGAAATGGGAGCTTTCGTCGTCTATTACCTCATAAGTCAAACAAATATGCTGTCAAAACCAGCGCTGCCCGTTTACTGCCAGATGACGCCGGAGTTGGAACCGGAACCAGTGCTGGTCAGCTGAATGTACTGCATGCACACCCAGCCGGTGGAGATGCGGCCCCAGGACACGCCGTTCACATTGGTCAGCTCATACACGGTGACCGTAGTGCCGGGGGTCAGGCGGCCCACAATGGCGTTGGCAATACCGGCGGCGGCCCGGACGTTCAGCTGGGTGCAGTTGACCACCCGGCCGGTGTAACCGGTGGAGGGGATGGTGGTGCCGCCGTTGCTGCTGCTGTTCATGCGGATGTAGGTCATGCAGACCCACTGGTTGGTGCCGATCCGGCCCCACTGCTGGGTGCCCACAGTGGTCACCTCATAAATGTTGACCTGGGTGCCGGGGGCCAGGGAGCCCACCCGGGTGTAGTTCGTGCCGGCGCCGTTACGGACGTTCAGTCCGGTGGAGCTGATGACCGTGCCAAGGCCCGTGGAGGGCGTGATGATGGACCCGCCGTTATTGGTGTTCAGGGTGACATAGGCCAGGCTGACCCACTGGTTGGTGCCGATCCGGCCCCACTCCATGCCGCCCACGGTGACCCGCTCGTAGATATTCACCACGGAGCCGCCGCTGAGGGAGCCCACCTTGGCGTAGCCCGTGCCGGCGCCGTTGCGGACGTTCAGGTTGGTATTGGCCTTGACAACGCCGGTGGCGATGACGGTGCTGTTACCGTTGCCGTTATTGCCGCCGTTGTTGCCGCCACTTATCAAGGAGATGTAGTTCATGGAAACCCAGCCCTTGTCGGTCATGCCCCAAAGCATATTGTTCTGGGTGGTCTGGGAGTAGATCTTCACCTGGTCGCCCTTTCTGTAGGAGCCCACAACGGGGTTGCCCACGCCGGGGGCGGAACGGACGTTCAGGCCGGAGGCGGTGACGGTGCCCACCTGATAGGTGACATTGGTGTTGTTATTGCCGCCGGTGCCTTCCCAGATCACACCGCCGTTACCGGTGCTGCCACCGTTGCCGGTGTTGTTGGAGTCCAGCCGCACATAGGTCAGGCTGATCCACTGGTTGGTGCCGATGCGGCCCCAGAAGGAACCGCCCGAATTGACGGTCTCATAGATACTGATCCGCTGGCCGTTGTAGGCGGCTCCAACTTTGTTGTAGTTGATGCCCGGGCCGCTGCGGATGTTCACGCCGGTGGTGCAGACCACAGTGCCGGTGTTCACCGGAGTGGTGGTGCCGCTGCCGTTGTTATTATTATTGCCATTGTTGATGCTGCCGCCCCCTACATAGTTGGTGTTGGACAGCTCCACCCAGCCGTCAATGTAGCGGCCCCAAGCGGTTCCGTTCACCTGGGCAGTCTCCACGATCACCAGCTGGGTGCCGGCAGAGACGGTATTGATCTGGGTGTAGTTGCTGCCGGCGCCGCCCCGGACATAGCAGTAGTTGCTGGTGACGGACACGGGCACGCCGTACTGGGCGTACAGGGTGCGGCCGGCAGTGGCGGAACTGAGGTACTTCACACCGGTGCCGCCAGTGGGAGTGGTGAACCAGCCGCCGAAGCTGTAGCCGGACTTGGTGGGATTGCCCGCCAGGATGTTCACATTGGAGCCGGACATGTAGGCCTGCATCTTATCCTCGCCGTTGCTGCCGGCGGTGCCGCCGTTGGGATCCAGGATCACATATGTATAAGCGGCGGGAGCGGCGCTGCTGTACACGTTGTTGAGATACAGATTGGCCTCTGCCAGGCGGCGGTTAATCAGAGCAGCGTTGGGAACGGAGCTCACGTTGGCCCACAGGGAAATGGCGAACAGGAACTCATTGACGCTGGAGTTCCTTACCACGGCCTCACGGAAGCGGCCGGCCTGGGTCATCCAGTCGGTGCCGCAGTTGAAGCTGAAGGAGACCAGCGCATCGTGCTGACTCTGGTTCAGGTAGAGATTATTGTTGGCGGTAAACTGATTGATTGCCTGGTTGATGGAGGTCAGGCTGGTGCGCAGGGCCTGGTCGGCCTGTGCCTCGGTAACGACCTGACCCGCATAGCCCGGGGTGCCGTAGCCCACCGACCACTGGTTTACATCCTGGTAGGCGGTGGCGTGGAAGCCCTCGAACTGCTTGATTAAGCTGACCGCACTCTCACTGTAATTCAGGTTGGATGCGGCCTGCGTGTGGATGGCTCCCAGGGGGAGCAGGCTGATGACGAGCACCAAAGCCATAATTACGCAAGCAAATTTCCTCTTCATAACGACTTGCTCCTTTTCGAGTTTTGATTGATGGAGTTATTATAGCAGGGTCTGTGACAAATTGCAACAGGTAAATTACATTTTGTTACTATTTATTTCTTAATTTTTTCTTTCCCTGTCCCGGCATTGACTTTCTCCCTCGGGGTTGGTATCATGGGAAGATATAAGATAGGAGATAGAGGATACGAGATAAATTAGGAATTAGGAGTTAGGAATGAGGAATTGAGCGGAAAATTGTAATTTGAAGAACCAAGCCTACGAACGCGTAAGAGAAATTCCTAACTCCTAACTCCTAATTCTTCCGGAGGATTACAACATGAAAGCACTGATTGGCATGAGCGGCGGCGTGGACAGTTCCGTGGCGGCTCTTTTGATGATGGAAGCAGGTTACGAATGTATTGGAGCCACCATGCGGCTGTATGACGGCCAGGCGGCCCCCACCCAGGAGGGCAAAACCTGCTGCTCCCTGGATGACGTGGAGGACGCCCGGAGCGTGGCCCACCGGCTGGGCATCCGGCACTATGTCTTCAATTTCACCCAGGAGTTTCAGTGCCAGGTCATGGATCGGTTCGCCCATACCTATTATCAGGGCGGCACCCCCAACCCCTGCATCGACTGCAACCGATACCTGAAATTCGGGAAGCTCCTCCAGCGCTCCCGGGAGCTGGACTGCGACACCCTGGTCTCCGGCCACTATGCCCGGGTGGAGCGGGACAAGGCCACCGGGCGGTATCTGCTGAAGCGGGCGGCGGACCGGGCCAAGGACCAGACCTATTTTCTGGCCTGCCTGACCCAGGAGCAGTTGAAATACATTCAGTTTCCCCTGGGGGACTTGACCAAAGCCCAGGTTCGTCAGCTTGCCCAGGAGCATGGCTTTCTCAATGCCCGGAAGCATGACAGCCAGGACATCTGCTTTGTCCCCGGCGGGGATTACACCGCCTTTCTCACGGCTTACACCGGCAAGGCCCTGGAGCCCGGGGATTATGTCGACCTAAACGGAGAGAAGGTGGGCCGTCATCGGGGAGCGGTGTGCTACACCATCGGACAGCGGAAGGGACTGGGCCTGGCCATGGGCGAGCCGGTATATGTCTGCGGCAAGGACATGGCGTCGGGCACCGTCACCGTGGGGCCCAACGAGGCCCTGTTCTCCCGGGAGCTGGTGGCGGGGGACTGGGTGTTTTTCCCCTTCCAGGAGCTGAGGTCGCCCATGGCCGTCACCGCCAAAATCCGCCACAGCCAGTTTGACAAGCCCGCCACCGTTTACCCGGAGGAAGATGGCCTGGCCCGGGTGGTATTTGAGGAGCCCCAGCGGGCCATCTCCCCCGGTCAGGCGGTGGTGCTCTACCAGGGCGATACCGTCCTGGGCGGCGGCACCATTATGTAAGATAGAAGATATGGGATATGAGATAATGAGGAGTTAGGAATTTTTCCTACGCAGCCGTAGGGATCGATCTTGACCCGCCCGCTTCTGTATGGTTGGCCCCCCGTTGGCTCTACTGGTGCGGCAGCGCCTCATGGCTCCCTTCACGCGAACAGCGTGACTGAGGGATTGGGCGGGGGGTACGTATTCGCATCGGGCCCGGCGAAAAGGGCGACTGCCTGCTGCCCAATCCCCCCTTTACACAAGGGGGCATGACTTCTGAAACCGGAACATGCTACCATTCAACGGAACACTCAGTATCCGTTACATGGCGGGAGGCTAATAGCCTCCCCTGCAGTAAAAAGGGCAGTGCACCAGACACCATTCCTAACTCCTAACTCCTAATTCCTCATTCCTAATTATCTCATATCTTGTATCCCATATCTTATATCTATCTCATTTTATCTATCTCAATTCCCGGTGTGCACCAAAATTTCACCCCTGCTCAAAAAATGGGCAGGGGTGAATTGTTATTCCTCGTTATTTTCCGAAGGGTTCTCCTCCGGCTCGGCCGGGGACTCCTCACCCTGGGGGCGGGTCAGCTCCTCCAGGACGAAGGGCTCCTCCTCCCGGGCAGGTTCCGTCTCATTGGGCAGCAGGAGCGGCATCTCATTTTGGATGGGCCGGTGATGCTCCGGCTCAGCAGGAAGCTCCTCCGGCGGAAGCTGTTCCATTTTTTCCTTTTTGGGCCGGTAGCAGATCAGCACCAGCAGCAAAAAGATTCCGGCGCTTGCCGCCGTAATCAGCAGTCCCAGCTCAAAGGCCCGGTTCCGGTAAACAAAGCGCAGGGTATGGGCTCCCTGGGACAGCAGCAGGCCGATCATGCAGTCGCCCACCAGGGTGATCTCCTGCTCCTCACCGTCCACATAGGCAGTCCAGTTTCCGTTCTGAGGAATGGAGGTATAGAGCAGGCCATCCCGGGCACAGTTGATGGTGCCCTCCACCAGGGTATTGTCAAAAGAGGTCAGGGTCATGGTGGAGCTGTTCAGCAGCTCGTAGCCCAAGCGGAACAGGGCATCGTCCAGGATAGCCACATTCACCGTGGCAGTGCCGCTCTCCCCTGCCTTGCAGATGATGCGGATGTCAATTACATCTCCTGCGTGGACATCGCCCACGGCCAGCATCTGGGGCAGGCTGATGGTCTCCCGATACAGCTCCGTACCATTGACGCTGACGTAGAAATCGTTGCGGCCCGGCAAATCCAGGCGGACACAGGCAAAGCCGTCCTGGTCAGCCACATAGGAGTAGATCACATTGGCCCCGGCCTCCGGATTGTTGAACCGGCAGAAGCCGCCCTCACTCTGGTCGGTGACTTCCACGCCGGTGCCATAGATGTCCCGATATTCCGGGTCCACATCGTGCCACACATCCCCGATCAGGCCGGTGGCCGCCCGGAACAGCCCGTTCTGGAACCCGAAGGAGCCGTCGCTTTCCAGGAAATTCACCTGGGCCAGCTGGGGCTCGGTCAGAAAGCCCAGAGGAAGATAGGCGGTATTGCGGTAGAGGTACACACTGCCGTAGTGATGAACCTCCTCAAAGCAGCTGCTGGAACGGTCGTGACCCTCCCGTTCGATCATATATTTCAGGCTCAGGAAGAGATTGGCCACCGGGGAGCTCTCCTCGAAGCAGTAGCGGTTATAGGTGTTCTTGGCTCCGTAGCCCAGTGCACGCATAAACTCGGTGATGTGGACATTGGCGGAGCTGGTGAAGGTGGAGATACCGGAATAGCCGTTCAGTGCCCCATCGTTCAGGGTTTGGGCATGGGTGGTCTCCGCCCGGTAGAACAGGGTATCCTTCTCCCGCTCTTTCATATAGCGAATCATGGAGGCCGCCTGCTCTGTGCCCCGGGGATAATCGGACACGCCGGTTCCGGGGAAATAGAAGCCGAAGGCCGTCAGCGTGGCGGCCAGCTCAATCCCCATTACCACCCAAATGGCTCTCCGGGAGCTGACCCGACGGCGGCGAACCAGCTTCCGAGCCCGGAGGATCTCCTCCGGAGTTTCCTCCCGCAGCTTGGGCTTCCGGTTCCCCAGCATCAGGATCAGAACATACAGGGCGAAAAAGGACACATTATATATAATATAGATGGGCAGCTCGATCACCGTGCCAAAGAGCCGGATGCTCTGCCTCGACAGCACATCCCGGCAGGAACAGAGGATGGCGCCGGTAAGCAGTCCGGCGGTGAGAATCTGCAGAAGGTCGAATTTTCGCCGCAGCGTCCAGGCCCGGTAGGCCATATACAGCAGTACAAAGCTGTACAGGAAGCTGAACCGGTAGGGAATCATATTGGGAAAATGAAAGCCGTGCCAGATGTAGTCCAGCTGGCGGATGATGAAGCTGACGTTGAAAAACACCAGCAAAAATCCGCAGCAGAGCTTTTCCCGAAGCTTCACATCCCCGGCCATGAAGAACAGCAGCCCCAGCAGGATGGTGCCCACGCCGCAGTACAGGTTGGGCAGCCCCTCCTTAAAGGAGGGCTCAATGCCGCCGCCCATGTTCCCCACCACCTGGCGCATAGCGTCCAGCAGGCCCTTCAGGTCATGGGTGGAGGCGATGTTCAGCCGGAAGCCGGTGGGGAATTTGTTCACGCTGGACTGGGTGGTTTGCAGAGCCGCCAGGGAGGTCAGGGAGAGAATGGTGGTCATGCCGATGGCCAGCACCGAAAATATCCCAATCCAGAACAAATCTGCAAAGAACCGCTTCCAGCCCCGGGGGCAGCAGATTTCATAGCAGAAGAAGCTGAGGAACACAAAAAAGCAGGTGAAGAGGCCAATATAGTAGTTGGCCAGCACGGACAGGGCCAGGGTCAGGGTGTAGAGGATGAATTTCCGGTCCCGCAGCAGGCTCACCATCCCCAGGACAACCAAGGGCAGCAGAGCAAAGGTGTCCAGCCACATCACATTCCACTGGTAGCCCAGGGCCCAGGCGCACAAAGCGTAGAAGCTGCCGAAGAGAGCGATGGAAAAATCCTCCCGGTCAAAGATTTTTCTCAGGAAGATGCTGAAAAACAGTCCCGCCAGCCCAAGCTTCACAGGCATCAGCAGAGAGAAGTAATTCAGCACCTGGCTCTCCGGCACCAGGACGCTGAGCAGGTTCAGCGGGCTTCCCAGATAGTAGGCGATCATGCCCAGGTAGTCCACGCCCATTCCCACATCCCAGCTGTAGAGCAGGCTGTCCCCGCTGCGCAGGGCCTGGCGGAAGGCCACAAAGAAGGGATAATACTGGTGGTAGTTATCCGAATACAGCATGGCCCTGGCGCCGAAGGGATGATAGCCGTTGACGATCATTACCCCCAGCATTCCAAGGAAGGGAATCAAAAAGGCCAGTGCGTGGTTCTTCCAGCCCCACTTCCAGCTGGTTTTTTCTGATAATTTCATTTCGGTGAATCCTCCCGAATGTTTTCTAACCATTCTACCATGATTTTCCCCCGGGGTAAAGGGTTTTTATTCGGGAACTGCGAAAGATTTCCTTAAGATCGCTTAACACGCTGCCATATCCCCCCAGGGGCAGGCCTTGACCCGCCCGCTTGGAGCGTCAAACAACGGCAGTGCGTTGAATGGTGGTGGGTAAAGACTTCTGATAAAGGCCCCTTACACAGGGGAGCCTCCCTCAGAAGCTTTCCCTGGTTCCATTCACCGAAACGCTCAAAATACGTTACGAAAGCGGGAGGCTAATAGCCTCCCCTACAGTGAAGCGGGAAGTGCGCCAGACACCATTCCTAACTCCTAACTCCTAATTATCTCATATCTTATATCTCTCTTGCGGCGCAGCATCGCCCTATATCTGCCTCCACAGGTACTGCTCCCAGGGCAGTTTGCTCCCTGTTCCCTGGGGAATCAGCTGGCGAAGCCCCTGGCACAGGCAGCGGAGCTTGTTTTGCAGCCGAGCAGAGAGGAACAGCTCCCGGTTGCCGGATTCCAGAGCTGCCCAGAGCAGCTCCGCCCGGTCGGCGGCAGGACTTTCGGCAGCGGCGGGCGTCACAAAGGCATCCTGCTCCCACTGGCTCTGCCCATAGACAAAGCCCGGGGGATTCAGACTGTCCCACCGGTCCAGGGCATCGGAGTCCATAAGCAGCCGCCGTTCCAGAAGCTCGCTCAGCAGCCGGGTCATGGTTTTCTCGACCTGGTTGGAAGCTGCCACCGCCACATAGCAGTCCCGTCCGCTCCAAAACTGGATGCCGTATTCCTCACCCGCCTCGGTATGGATGCTCCGCACCGGACAGAGATAGAACCGGTCGCCCCGGTCAAAAGCAGCCTTCACCAGCTCCTTGGGAAAGGGGCTCAGAGCTTTTTCAATGCCTGCCAGGGTTTCCAGCACCGGAGCGGAGACATGCTCCGGCTCCAAAGTGATTCCCTTGGGCACTATCCGGACTCCCTCGGTGTTCAGCAGCACCTGAACTCCATACTGATTTTCCAGGTAGTTCCCACGCTGGCGGCATTGGGCCAGGCCCTTCCCGTCCGGGTTTTCCTGGGTATGCAGGGCTGTAATCTTGACCTGGGAATCCCGGATGGACTTCCACTCCGGCTCCCACTGGTAGAGCATCCCGCCCGCCGTGAAAAACACCCGGCTGTCCTCTGTGGCCCCGGCACGCTCCGGCGTGCCGGGGAGGCCCGTCTGAGCCAGACGATTGCCGGTGCTCAGGTCGTACACCGCTAGGGTTTCCCCACCCTGGCACACCAGGGCGGCATTTTTGCCCGGGAGAAAGGTCAGGAGGCGCCAGTCCGTGGGGAGGGGGAGCATGGTCTGCCCCAGATAGAGGCAGTCCCAAAGGCCGCATCTGACGCAGAGGCGGCCTTCCCCATCCGCTCCGGTGACCAGGGGAGAATCATCAACCGTCCCCCCATCCTCCAGGCTTATGTACTGGCTCTCCCACTCCCTCTGGCAGATCAGAAGTCCCTCCTGCTCCATCAGGGCCGTGGGTATCAGCCCTCCCTGCTCCCGCAGCTTTCGATAGATGCCGGTTTCCAGGTCCAGCTCCATCAGTGCCTGGTCGTCGGCATAGTAAACCAAAGTTCCAGCTCCATTCATCACCGGCGTGGAGGCGCAGTCCGTCAGGCTGTAATTTCCCTCCAGAATCAGGTCAGAGGAGAAGACGCTGAGGGTCTGTTCTTTGGGGTCAAAGCAGCCGATCTTCTCTCCCCCGGTGAAAATTTCCGACCCGGTCATCACCTCCACCCGGGAAGTGATCGTCAGTCCCCTCCCCTTGCAGCGAAGCAGCTCAGCGCCGCTTTCAGTGGGCCAAAGTATCAGAAGATCCTTCCCAAAGGTCAAAAAACGACAATCTGCGGCATCCATTGGATAGCATCGCAAATTGTCGTTTTCTGTTTCTGTTGAAGGTGGCAGTCTGGTTTCCCGTGGAGAAGCGGCTTGTCCGCAGCCCGTCAGCAGCGTGCACAGCAGCAGCGCCGCCAAAAAAATATTTTTCATCATTGCCTCCTGGCCAGGGTGTAGTCGTCACCCTGTCGATAGTAGGGACAATGCTGGCTCCTGGATGTGCTGATGCGGTAAACCTCATCCTCATCCAAATCCATCAAACACTGCCAGCAATCGTACTCCTCATCATAATCATAATACCAGCAAGTGTCGCACTGGGTCGAATCCATGGTCAATCCTCCAGAATTTTGAAAGAAAAATTCTGATTCTCGTAAATCAGGTAACTGTGGCTCCCATCCTTGGGGATGGACACGCTTCCCGGGTTCAGGCAGCGGATGCCGTTTACGGTCCTGTCCAGCTTGACGTGGGTGTGGCCGAAGAGGAAGCAGCTCCCCTGGGGCAGGGGCGGGAGGGCGTCGGGATTCTGGTGATGGCCGTGGGAGAGGTGGAACAGCTTCCCGTCCACCAGCAGTTGGGCGTAGTCCGCCATGCAGGGGAAGGGTAACACCATCTGGTCAACCTCCGCCTCGCAGTTGCCCCGGACGGCCACAATCTTTTCCCTGATTTCGCTGAGCATGGGGATCACCTGCTTGGGGGCATAGTCCCTGGGCAGATCGTTCCGGGGGCCGTGGTACAGCAGGTCCCCCAGCAGCACCACCCGGTCCGGGTTCTCTTTTTTGATTTCCTCCATCAGCCTGCCGCACCAATAGGCGCTGCCGTGGATGTCCGACGCAATGAGCAGCTTCATTTGTTTTCTCCCAAAGAATCCAGATAGTTTTCAATGTCAAAGGGCTTCAGCTTTTCGTCCTTTTTCAGGTACAGAGGGTGGTGAGGGTGGCCCTTTCGGGTGATGGCCCCAGCGCAGTACCAGCTGGCCCCGTATTCCTCACCGATTCGGAGCATATCCCGCAGGCACTGGGTCAGATACCCCCGCTTTTCGATGATGGCGCCCCAGGCGGCCCAGACGGCGGGAGATTGGGAAATGGACAGCACATATCGGAAAGCAGCCATGTTCTCCCGGTGCAGGGCCTGGTTACAGTGGCGCTCCATGGCGTTGGGGTCCGTGGCCCGCTGGGCATAGACGTTGAACATCAAAAAGCTGTCGAAGCCGTTGCCCAGGGCAATCCGCTCCACGGATTTCAGGGTGTTGTCCAGGCAGCCGGGCCGGGCGGTGGAAGGGTTGATGCCGATGCAGATCAGCGGGTTTTTCCCCCGGGTGCCCAGGATGTAACGGTAATCGCAGTAAAAGCACGGGGCGTAGAGCCACCGTTCAATGTCGTAGTCCGCCGAGGGGGTGTTCGCCCCTTCCAGAGCGGCGGCAAAGGTCACCAGTTCCAGAGCGGCGGTGTCGCCGGAGGGGACGTGCATCAGCCTTCCGCCTCCTTCTCCTGGGGGAACCACCAGCTCTTGGAGGGGTCGTAGAAGTCGCATTTGTCCATCTCGTGGCCGGTCTGCATACACCATCCGGCGAAGGCGGTGTCCATAAAGGGATACACCCCGTCCATGGTGGATTGGACTGACACCGCAGAACCGTCCTTCAGGGTCAGTTCGATGACGGTGCTGCCGCCAGTGACCACATAGAGCCTCTGGCTCACGATCTCCCCATACCGGTGCTCCTGGGAGGCTCTGCCAAAGCGGCAAAGCAGGAAGCTCTCCCCGTCATAGAAGATGCCGTAGCTCAGATAGTGCACTACCAGCCCCGCACCCATGAGCAGCACCACAATCCCGGCCCAGAGCAGAACATTCTCCCCGTTGATTCCGGTGAGAATGCCCAGCACGCCCAGCACACAAAACATCACTCCAAAAATGCCGTAGCGCTTGCTGGCCCGGACGGCCAGGCCCGAACGGTGCTGGGCCTTGCTGCGAAAGAGCTTCATAAACGTCTTGTCCACCACCCGGCATATGGCAAACACCAGGGCGGCAATGACAACGATAACCAATACCTGCATTTTAATCTCCTTTTCTCTAAGGAAGCTCTGATGAAATCGGCAAGAGCTGACAGTGAGAGATTTTGACACAGACGAAAGTTTTGAAATTGGTGGAATACTGGATGTATTTCCCAATTTCAAAACTGCACGGATGGGGCAAAAGATCCGTCTGTCAGCCGCAGACGATTTATTCAGAGGTTCCCTAAGCCCAGATCACCAAGTCCACCGGAATGTCGAATTCCTCGGTTTCCAGCTTCTCCACCATCTGAAATTCATAGCACAGGGCCACGGTGGGGTGGCCCGGCTCCCGGGAGAGGAACTTATCATAGAAGCCGCCGCCGTAGCCAATGCGGTGGCCCTGGGGGTCAAAGGCCAGGCCGGGCATCAGCACCAGGGCGCTTTCGTCCTCCGCCACCGGGCCGTCGGCCAAGGGCTCGGGAATTCCTGCATAGCCGGGCCCCACCTGGGTCAGGTCCTCCAGGCAGATGAATTTCATCTCGTCCACATAGACCTTGGGCACCGCCACCTGCTTCCCGTCGGCCAGGGCCTGCTCCAGGATGGGCAGGATGCGCACCTCCTGGTTGTAGGGCAGATACCCATACAGCGTCTTTGCCTGGCGGTAGGGGGCGCTCTCCAGAAATTTCCGGCACAGTGTCTGGCTGCGGCGCTGAATTTCCGCCTCTGTCATGGCCCGCTTCCTGGCCCGGATGGTCTTGCGAAGCTCTCCTTTATTCATTGGGCTCCTCCTTGGGATGGACAAACATCCGAAACCACAGGAAAATGGCGATCTGTCCCGGAATTCCCAGCAGGAATACCTTCCAGGCATTAAAATGCAGGAATGCCCAGATGGAGACGTAAATGCTGGCCAGGCTCCCCCACACAATTGTGGAGATCAGTGCCTTATTCCACCGGAAATCGTGCCAGGCGGAGCGCAAGCTCAGCAGAACAATGGCGTTGACGGGAATGGCATAGAAGAAGGCCAGGTAGCTGTTGGGGATGGAAAAGGAAGAAAACACCACAAATGCGAAAAGCGCCACGAACCACACCAGAGTAGTAGACAGTCCCAGGATGATGTTCTTGTTGGCCTTCCGTTTCAGCGCCTTCTCGGAGACCTGGGTCATGGCCCGCTCCAAAGTGGAGGGATTTCCCGGCAGAGCGTTCACATCCCCCAGCAGATCATCCACCGTCACCTGAAACAATGCGGCCAGGTGCATCAGGGTGAGCACATCGGGTACAGAGTCCCCCCGCTCCCATTTGGACACCGCCTTGTCGGAATAATTCAGCTTTTCCGCCAGGGTCAGCTGGGTCAGACCTGCCTGCTTGCGGTAAAATGCAATGTTCGCCCCGATTCGGGTCTTCACCTGTTCGTCGTCCATGGGCTCTCCTCCAACTCAATATCTTTGTTAGTTTAACATATCTCCCCCTCAAATGCAAATAAAAAAACGAGCGGGCAGGGCCCGCGGCCAATTTCGCACGGGGCTGGTCTGTGGTCGTTACCCCCGAACTCAGCCCGGTGACGCTCTTGCGGTGGAAATTCCCTTCGCACTGCCCTTCTAACTGTAGGGGAGGCTATCAGCCTCCCGCCAGGTTAAACGCCTGAGTGTTCCGTTGAATGGAATCAGGTAATGGTTACTGAGCCAAGGCTCCCTGTGTAAAGGGAGCTGGCAGCGAAGCTGACTAAGGGATTGGGCGGTGGACACCGAAATGACGGTACAGCCCAATGCGGGGAGGTGCGCGCCCCCATCGTCTTGGTTTGTACCACTGCGCCCAACGAATCTATCCCGCAACTGCCTACTGCCCAATCCCCCATGCCCCCCTTTACACAGGGGGGCATGAGCTCAGAAGCCGGTACTTGCTACCATTCAACGGAACACTCAATATCCGTTACGAAAGCGGGAGGATAATATCCTCCCCTACGGGTATCCCGTTAAATTCCTAACTCCTCATTCCTAATTCCTAACTCCTAACTCCTCATTATCTCATATCTCCCAAGAAAAAGCCCTGCCCGGTTGGGCAGGGCTTAATTGATCAAACGGTGTGGCCTTTTCTCTTGATGACCTCCACCACCTGATCCACGTATTTCTGGCAGATTTCCTGGCTCTCGGCCTCCACCATCACCCGAATGACAGGCTCCGTGCCGGACTCCCGCACCAGGATTCTTCCGGTGTCCCCCAGTTCGGCGGCCACCTGGGCCACCGCGGCCTGGACATCCTCGTCGGCCTGGGCGTTGGCCTTGTTGGCCACCCGGACGTTTTTCAGCACCTGAGGATAGAAAGTAAATCCCTGACAGAGCTCATGGAGGGTTTTCTTCTTGTCCATCATCACCTCCATCACCATCAGGCTGGTGAGGATGCCGTCTCCGGTGGAGGCGTGCTTGGAGAAGATGATGTGGCCGCTCTGCTCGCCGCCCAGGCGGTTGTTATTGAGCATCATGTGCTCGTAGACATACTTGTCGCCCACCTTGGTCTTGGCGTACCCGATGCCCAGCTCGTCAAAGGCCTTATAAAGGCCAAAATTGCTCATCACCGTGGTCACCACGGTATTACCGGGCAGCATTCCCTTTTCCTTCATATACTTGCCACAGATGTAGAGGATATGGTCGCCGGTGACAATCTCTCCCTGTTCGTCCACGCACAGGCACCGGTCAGCATCTCCGTCGTAGGCAAAGCCCACATCCAGGCCGTTGTCCACCACATATTTTTGCAGCACCTCAATGTGGGTGGAGCCAGCGTTCTTGTTGATGTTGAAGCCGTTGGGCTCGGCACCAATCACATAAGTCTTGGCCCCCAGGGCGTCAAAAACGGATTTGGCGATGTTCCAGGAGCTGCCGTTGGCACAGTCCAGGCCGATGCGCTTGCCCTTGAAGGAGTACATGCCCAGGCTGATGAGATAGCCCACATACCGGTTCCGCCCGGCCACATAGTCCACCGTCCGGCCGATCTGGTCCCGCTTGGCCAGGGGCAGTTCCTCCCAGCGGCGGTCAAAGGCGAACAGGTCCCCATCCAGATAGGCCTCCACCAGGCGGATGACGGACTCATCCATCTTTTCGCCGGAGCCGTTGATGAGCTTGATGCCGTTGTCGTAGTAGGGGTTGTGGCTGGCGGAGATCATGATGCCGCAGTCAAAATCCTCGGTGCGCACCACATAGGCCACGGAGGGGGTTGTGGTCACGTGGAGCAGATAGGCATCCGCCCCGGAGGCCACCAAGCCGCCCACCAGGCTGTACTCGAACATATAGCTGCTGCGGCGAGTATCCTTACCGATGACGATCTTTGCCGGCTCGTCGGACCCGGCACGGTGCTTGATCTGGCAGTAGTACCACCCCAGAAAACGGCCCACCTTGTAGGCGTGGTCGGCAGTAAGGGTGCAGTTGGCCTCCCCACGGAAGCCGTCGGTTCCAAAATATTTACCCATAGTGTTCTCCCTTCGAGAAAAATTAGAAGTTAGGAATGAGGAATTGTCCATATTGGCTTTGCCCGGGAAATTGGTGTTTGGCGGTCAGATTCGGATTATCCCGTAGGGGAGGCTATTAGCCGCCCGCGCAGAACAATCCCCGAAAATGGTACAAGTTCAGGCAAATTCGTATTATTTCCCATTCACCGAAACACTCAAAATACATTACTTGGCGGGAGGCTAATAGCCTCCCCTACAGTGAAAAGGGCCGTGCGGCAAATCGCCAAATTACAATTTGTGAGGCGGGTTCGGATTACCCGTAGGGGCAGCGCACGAGTTTGCTTCCCGGCCCTGGTCGCCGATTCAGATTTTTGGGACAATCTCTCCGCTGTTTTTCCAGATGCTGTTTTCGGGAACCACACCCCGGACACAGCTGGTGGGGTAGATGTTGGTGTGGGGGCCGATGACGGTGCCGGGATTCAGGACACTGTTGCAGCCCACCTCCACAAAATCACCCAGCATGGCGCCGAATTTCCTCAGCCCCGTGGGAATCTGCTCCTGGGCGGACTTCACCACCACCAAGGTCTTGTCGGACTTCACGTTGGAGGTCAGGCTTCCGGCCCCCATGTGGGACTTATAGCCCAGGATGCTGTCGCCCACATAATTATAGTGGGGCACCTGGACGTTATCAAAGAGAATCACGTTTTTCAGCTCCACGGAGTTGCCCACCACGCAGTTCTCCCCCACCAGGGCGCTGCCCCGGATAAAGGCGCAGTGGCGAACCTCTGTGCTCGGGCCGATGATGCAGGGGCTTCCCAAAAACGCTGTGGGAGCCACGGTGGCGGTGCGGTGCACCCAGACCTGGGGACTGACCTCTACATAGTCGCTCCCCAGCGTCTTCCCCAAATCCAGAATCATCTCCTTGATGCCCTTCAGCGCTTCCCAGGGATAGGTGAATTGAGAAAGATAGCCGCCAGCGGCGGTGTGCTCCAGATCATAAAGCTGATGTATGGTATACATAGTATTCTCCCTTCGGATTCATCCATCGGTTTCAGGCTAACTATACACCCACGGTACTGCCTTGTCAATCCAAAAGCGGCAATTTTATCTAATCCGTCAGTATCTGTATATAATTCAACAATTTTCCCTGTCTGATTTACCATATCTGCTTCTTGTTTTGAAACAACTGTTTGGTAAATTGCGGGCGGTACCGGATTATTGGCAAGCCCTGCCCGTCCGGCGAAGGAAGCATTTTCAGGTCACACCCGCATAATCCCGGTTTCCCCCTCATATCCTGAACCAAACCATGGCAGGAGCCCTCTCCTGCCGGATGAGGAGGCTGGCTATGGAGGAAATCTATTCAGAAATTGCCGCTCGAACCGGGGGCAATATCTATATCGGTGTGGTAGGCCCGGTGCGGACGGGGAAGTCCACCCTGGTCAAGCGGGTGATGGAGGAGCTGGTGATCCCCGCCATTGAGGACCCCTACCGCCGGGAACGGGCCAGGGATGAGCTGCCCCAGAGCGGTTCCGGAAGAACCATCATGACCTCGGAGCCCAAATTCGTGCCGGAGGAGGCGGTGGAGATCACCCCGGACGGCACCTCCCGGCTCCGGGTCCGGATGATCGATTCCGTGGGCTACATGGTGGACGGCGCCGTGGGAGCGGAGGAGGACGGGAGTCCCAGAATGGTCACCACCCCCTGGTTCGACCGGGAAATTCCCATGACCCAGGCAGCGGAGCTGGGCACCAAAAAGGTGATGGAGGAGCACTGCTCCATCGGCCTGGTGGTCACCACCGACGGCACCATCACAGAGATTCCCCGTCAGGACTACCTGGAAGCGGAGCGCCGGGCCATTCTGGACATGAAGGCCACGGGGAAGCCCTTCCTGGTGGTGGTGAATAGCCGGGAGCCCGGCGGCGAGGCAGCGGCGGCAGCGGCGGACTTTCTGACCCGGGAGTACGACATCCGGCCCTTTGTCGCCGACTGCCAGAGTCTGGATCATGCCGGCATTGGGCGGCTGCTGCAAGCCATCCTGGCCTCCTTCCCCATGACCGAGCTTCGGGTGTTCCTGCCCCGGTGGCTGGACGCCCTGGAGCCGGAGCATCCTGTGAAGGCGGCGCTGTATCAGGCCCTACTCCAGCGGGCGGGGGAGGTCAAGGACCTTTACCAGGCGGAATCGGCTCTGGCTCCCCTGGCGGGGCTGGATCAGGTTCAGGATTATACTCTGCGCAGCGTGGACCTGGGCAGCGGGGTGGTGTCCTGCTCCATGGTATTCCCGGAGGCGCTGTTCTATGAGATTCTCAGCAGCCGGGCGGGAATTACGGTAAAAAACGATGCAGAGCTCCTGAAGCTGCTCTCTGAGCTGTCGGACATCCGCCGGGAATACGACAAGATCTCCTCCGCCCTGGCCTCAGTGAAGGCCACCGGCTACGGCGTGGTGATGCCCACAGCAGAGGAGATGAAGCTGGAAACCCCGGAGATTCTCAAGCGGGGCGGCTCCTATGGGGTTCGGCTGCGGGCTGGGGCTCCCTCCATCCACATGATGCGGGTGGACATTGACACAGAAATCAGCCCCATGGTGGGGGATGAAAAGCAGTCCCGGGAGCTGATCGCCTACCTCCGGGATGAGGACCCGGAAAAGCTGTGGCAGAGCAATATTTTCGGTAAATCCGTATATGACCTGATTCAGGAGGGGCTGAACGCCAAGCTGGTACGGATGCCGGAGGAGGTCAGGGGCAAATTCCGGGGCACTCTGACCCGGATTGTCAACGAGGGGGCCACCGGACTGATCTGCCTGATTCTGTAGCAGACACAAATTGTTTACATTTCATCCACAAAGTGTCCACCACTGCAAGGGGCATAAACGGTATTCTTTTAGATAGTTCAATTTTGAATGAATTTCAGAGAAACGGAGCCGAAGGACATGGATTCCAAAAATCTTCTGGCCACCCTGAGCGCCTTTGCTGAGGCCTACACCGTCGCATGCAAACCCATTTGCCGGGAGCTGGGGATGCCCCAGATGGCCTTTGACATTCTGATGTTCCTATCAAACAACCCGGAGCACTGCACCGCAAAGGAGATCAGCAAATACCGGGGCTTCAAGGAGAACATCATCTCTGTCAACGTCAACAAGCTGGTCACCGAGGGGTATCTGCTGCGTCAAAGTGACCGGGAGGATCGTCGGAAGGTACGGCTGCTGTGCACGGAAAAGGCAGCCGCCATCATCAAACAGGGGCGGGAAATCCAGGAGCGGTTTGTCCGTCAGATTCAGCAGGGCCTCAGTGCCGAGGAGCTGCGAATCCACACCCACTGCATGGAAACCATTGCCGCCAACGCCAAGCGGCTTTTGGCGCAAAAGGGGCAGTAACCACAGAAAAGAGAGAGAGAAAGATGTCAAAACGAACCGTCAGCGCCGGGGTCATCGCCCTGGTCACCTATTCCGTATTGTATTACTCCGACATTCCCCTGGTCATCCAGTGTGCGGCAGCGGCCCTGTGCTGCTTCTGCCTGTATGAGTTGGCCTGCGCCACCGACGCCATCAAGAATGAGGCGCTGTTCACCCTGGCCCTGCTGGCGGCAGCCCTGGGCTGCTTCTGGACCCCTCCCGCATCGGAGGTCCTGGCCGGGCTGTGCCTGGCGGTATCCATCCCGCTATTTGCGGCCATGATGGTATTTCAGCCGAAGCTTTCCCTCAACACCGGCTGGGCCTTTGGGATTTTCTGGGGCTTCTGGTCTGCTGCCAGCTGCGCTCCATGATCGACCTGCGCTCCCTCCCCGGCGGACTCCATCTGCTGCTGATCTGCATCACCGAGTGCTACGCCACCGATGTGGCGGCTTATCTGGTGGGCAGCAGATTCGGCAGGCGGAAGCTTCTGCCCCGGGTCAGCCCCAACAAAACCCTGCTGGGCTCCGCCGCCGGTCTAGCCGCCGCAGTGGTCTTCTGCCTGGTATACGGCCTGGTGCTGTGGCTCTTTGGCCTGGCCAAGGTGAATTTCGGGCTGCTGGCAGTCTATGCAGTCGGAGCCAATGTGCTGGCCCAGTTTGGAGATTTGAGCATGTCGGTGGTGAAGCGGATCACCGGCATCAAGGACTACGGCAATCTGATCCCCGGCCACGGTGGACTGCTGGATCGATTCGACAGTCTGATCTTCGTGCTGCCCTACACCCTGTTTTTCTGCCACCATATTGGCAACTTCCTGGGATAGAAAGAAGGCGCAATCATGAATCTTTTTCTTACACTGGCCTTTCTGTTTTTCATCGGCTCCACAGCGGGCTGGGTGCTGGAGCTGTTCTACCGGCATTTCGCCTCCATGAAAAAGGGTGAGCGGAAGTGGATGAATCCCGGCTTCTGCACCGGGCCGTATCTTCCCATCTACGGCTGCGGGCTGTGCGTGCTGTTTCTCCTGGCTTCCCTGGAAGGGAAGCTGCCCTGGATGAACAAATTTGTTCTGTTCCTCCTGATGGCCCTGTCCATGACCGCCATTGAATACGTGGCGGGTCTGTGGTGTCTGAAGCGCACCAAAATCCGCCTGTGGGACTACAGCGACCAGTGGGGCAATATCCAGGGCATCATCTGCCCCAAATTCTCCCTGTACTGGACCATCATCGGGGCGCTGTATTACTTCTTCATCCATCCCCGTATTCTGGGAGCCCTGCACTGGCTGAGCCAGAATCTGGCCTTTTCCTTTGTGATTGGCATGTTCTTCGGAATATTTATCCTGGACTACGCCCACTCCGCCCAGCTGGTTTCCCGGATGAAGGCCTTCGCCGAGGAGAACGGCGTGATCGTGCGCTACGAGGCCTTGAAGCTCCACATCCGCCAAACGGAGGAACGGGCCAAGGAAAAATACCACTTCTTCCGCCCCTTCCATTCCCAGCTCCCTCTGGGCGAGCACCTGAAACAGATGGCGGACACCCTGGAAAAGCGGGTCAAAAAGTAACGGCAGCATAAATAGCAAGCGGGAGGCCAATCGTCTCCCGCTTTTGCCGATGAATTCGCCGTACCCCTGTAGGGGCCCCGCTCAATTCCTAACTCCTAATTCCTAATTATCTCATATCTTAAACCATCCCGCCTGGCACAGTGATTGCCAGGCGGCTTGTCTTCTCGGCGGCACTGATTCAACGCTCTTTTTTTGCCCTTATATAATCCCTATAGCATGATACTTATGCTATTCGCCCATTCCGCAAAAGATACCTTTTTTATATACTAACAACATTGATGTTATGCTATTTGCATGGGGGCTTGATTCAATGGACAAGGTATCTTTGGGCAGGAAAATTCGGGAGGCACGCATCAAAAAGGGGTTTACCCAGCAGACGCTTTCTGAAAAGGCGGATATTGGTGAAATGTATCTGAGCGAGATCGAGCGTGGTATCAAGATGCCCAGCATGAATCTGTTCGTCAAGCTGATTACAGCCCTGGACATCTCCGCAGACTACATCCTCCGGGATGAGGTTCCCACAGGAAAAGAATTTGTATATGATGAGATTACCCAGAAGCTGGAAGGGCTTACCCCAAAGCAGCGCAAGGCTGCGGCAGACATTCTGGATGCGTATATCAGGAATCTGTAATGGATTCCACTCGGAGGCACATTGGTGCCTCCTATTTTTTTATCCTTTCCCGACTGATTTCGACAGAATTCGAGCAGGCATATGCGTTATGATTTAGTCGTATAGCATTAAAATAATGCTATACGACTGAGCAAAAGAGCAATGTCAACCCAGAAATCACTTGAATGAAAGGAAAAGGAATATGATGATGAAAAAGCAAATATTGGACACGCTGCTTGGAAAGCAAATTGTGGATGCTCTGATTGATACACTTTACGTACAAACAGACGATTTTCCAGGGATTCACCAGGCCTACCTGGAGGCAATTGAAAAGCTGGAAGCCTGGCCAGGCAAAAAGAACAATATTCAGGAGTACATCACTGCAATTGAACAGCAGTGCGCATCCAGTCTCTTTTTTGCGGGTGTGCAGGGTTTGAAGATGAATCTGGAACACTTTCGGAATCCCATGACACCAAACTGCACTTGGGAACAGGTTGACGATCATGACTATCTGCGTGCGGATATGGCGTATGCGCTCCCGATGTACCAATCCGCCGAGACATATATCGAACAATTTGAGCAAAATCTTCCTGCTGATTTGCGGGAACTCTGTGACGCTATCGCCTGTTATAAGGCCGCTTTGGAGGTCAGCGGTATGAAGCTGGCACATTTCTGCGGTTATCTGATGGGAAACGATTTACTGAGGTGCTGCGTTCCCGGTTACCGTTCGGATCGGGTTTTGGACTTTCGGTACAAACGCATGCTGGAGCAATTCTTTGGCGGCCCACTGCATATGGAGCAGTGGGAGAGCTGCTGAATATGTTTTCGTGTCGCTTTGAGCTTCAACTTGTTGAGCAGCGAGAGCTTGCCCCCGCCGATCAGGTGACGGCCGCTGGGCAGTGCGTTGAGTAGTAAACGGTGCCGGTTTCTGAGTCAAAGGCTCCCTTGTGTAAAGGGTAAGCGAAGCGCAGTGGCGGCTCTGCCAGTCCGGGGGACTGGCAGA
>JAETOP010000020.1 GCA_021771675.1 Oscillospiraceae bacterium
TTCCGACGGAAGGATTGCAGTCTGCTTAGCGCACTCCTTGTGCGCCTGTGGCGCACAACTCGCACACACGCAGCCTGAGATGTATGTTTTGCCACGCACATGTCGCGACAAAACATACTCCGATTTTATTCGCCGCTGCGACGGCGAACTCTGCGAGGCATTTTTCGACATGCTGTGGCACCGGCGGAAAACCGCCGGTGCCGTTTTTATGGAAAGCTCTTTAGGTTACATAATACCAAAAATTAGAAATTCCGGGTAAAAAGCTGTGGATTTGAATATTGATTTTTTGTTAATTCTCCTTTCTGATTTCAGTTTTCGACCAAATAGCATTGACTTTATGGGCGAAATGTGTTACAATTCGGTTACATTGCGGTCAAAGGCTTTCTGAGACCAATCTATAATGGAGATAGATGCAAATGATTGAATTTACCGATGTGGTTAAGTCCTACGGTCATGGCTCACCGGCGCTAAATGGTGTAACCATGCAGATTGAGGACGGAGAGTTTTGCTTCCTGGTGGGCCCCTCCGGCTCCGGCAAATCCACCATCATCAAGCTCATCAGCGGTGAGCTCCGGCCCACCTCCGGCACCGTCCATGTCAACGGCTATAATTTGGAGCGCATCCGCAAGCGGGAGATTCCCTATCTGCGCCGCACCACCGGCGTGGTGTTCCAGGATTTCCGTCTGATTCCCAAGATGAGCGTTTATGACAACGTGGCCTTTGCCATGCGTGTCATCGGCGCCAAGGAGCGGGAAATCCGGGATCGGGTGCCCTATGTGCTGGAGCTGGTAGGGCTGGAAAACAAAGCCAAGCGCCTGCCCAGTGAGATGTCCGGCGGCGAGCAGCAGCGTCTGGCCATCGCCCGGGCCTTGGTGAACAATCCCTCCACCATCATTGCCGACGAGCCCACCGGCAACCTGGATCCGGCCCGTTCCTTTGAAATCATGTCCCTGCTTCAGGAAATCAACAACCTGGGTACCACTGTGTTGGTTGTAACCCACGAGAAGGATTTGGTTCAGCTGTTCTCCAAGCGGGTGATCGTCATCGACGACGGCATTGTTGTCAGCGACGGGGAGGGATACTACGATGAAGATTAACAATTTAGGCTATCTGATTAAGGAGGGCTTCCACGGCATCTTCCTCCACGGCTTCATGTCCTTCGCCGCCATCTGTGTCACCATCGCCTGTCTTTTAATTGTGGGCAGCTTTTCCATCCTGGCCTACAACCTGGACGTGATGGTGGACAAGCTGAACCAGACCAGTGAGATCATGGTGTATGTGGACAGCAGCCTGTCCGACGCTGAGGCCAGAAGCATCAGCACCAGAATCAATCAATTGGGCAATGTCCAAAAGTCCGTGTTCATCTCCCGGGAGGAGGCTCTAGAAAACTTTATCAGCGACCACAACAACAACGCCGCTTTCAACGGGGTCCAGGCCCAGGATCTGCGCCACCGCTATGTGGTCACCTTGGAGGACAACTCCCTGATGGAGCAGACCGACAGTCAGCTTCAGCAGATTCCCGGTGTGGCCAAAACCAACGCCGCCTACGAGCTGGCAGAGGGCTTCACCACCATCCAAAACGTTCTGAACATCGCCTCCGTGGCACTAATCGCCATGCTGCTGGTAATCTCCCTGCTGATTATCTCCAACACCATCAAGCTGGCCATGTATGACCGCAGAGACGAAATTGCCATCATGAAAATGGTGGGCGCCACCAACAGCTTCATCCGTCTGCCCTTCGTGGTGGAGGGCTTCACCCTGGGCATGACCGGCGCCGTGCTGGCCTTTGGCCTGGAATGGGTGCTGTATGACACTCTGGTAGAGCGAATTTCCTCCGTGGATGCTCTGCGCCTGTTCAGCTTCGTCCCCTTCACAGGAGATTTGATGATTCCCATGCTGCTGACCTTCGGCTCTGCCGGACTGTTCGTGGGCATCGTGGGCAGCTGGACCTCCATCCGGAAATTTATGGATGTGTAAGCTGACAAACAGGAGCCGGCATAACCGACTCCTCAAGGAGAGACTATGAGAAAACGAACCCTTTCTCGGTCTGTTGTCGCTGCCCTTTTGTCAGCTGTGACGGTTTTCTGCACCCTTTCCCCTGCGGCTCACGCCGCAACCACCTCAGAGATCAAAGAAGAAATCACCGATCTTAAAGTAGAAAACGCCGTCATTCAGGCACAGATCGATGCAGTCAGAAGTCAATACAACGCCAATGCAAACGAAATTCAGGCTTTGGTTGACAAGAAAAACGCCGTGGATCAGGAGATTTCCCTGCTCCATGAGCAGATCATCAACGTCAACGAGCAGCTTCGCATCTATGGTCAGATGATCGCCGACACCCAGGATCGGCTGGACGAATCCAGCGCCCAGCTGAATCACCTGAACCGGCAGTACAAAGACCGAATTCGAGCCATGGAGGAGGAGGGCGAGATCACCTATTGGCAGGTGATCTTTGAATCCAGCAGCTTTACGGATTTCCTGGACCGGATGAACATGGTGGACGAAATTGCCGCCGCCGACACCCAGCGCCTGCTGGACCTGCAAATTGCCTCCGCCAACGTAGAGGAGAACCAGCGGATCCTCAATGAAGAAATGTTGGATTTGCAGGAGACCCGCCAGATGCTCTCCGAAAGCGAGGAAATGCTTTCCGTAAAACGCACGGAGTCCGATGACATTCTCCGGGAGCTCATCTCCAAGCAGGCGGAATTTCAGGTGATGCTGGACGAGTCCGAGGCGCTTCAGGATCAGCTGATGAACGAGCTGGCTCAAAAGCAGAAGGAGCTCCAGGCTGCCCAGTACAAGGAAGAGCTGGTAAAAATGGCACTGCGGGGCGAAAATCCCCCCTCCAATGCCACCTGGCTGGAACCGGTTTCCGGCTACACCATCACCAGTCCCTTCGGTTACCGGAAGGCCCCCACCGCCGGTGCCTCCACCTATCACCAGGGCATCGACATGGCCTGTGACTCCGGCACCCCCATCTACGCCACCCGCAGCGGCACCATCACCAAGGCCTCCTACCAGGCTGGCGGTGCCGGCTACTACGTCTCCATCAATCATGGAGATGGCTTTGGTTCCATCTATATGCACATGACCCGTTATGTAGTCTCTGCGGGGCAGTCCGTGTCCCAGGGGCAGTTGATTGGCTATGTGGGCAGCACCGGCATCTCCACCGGCCCCCATCTGCACTTCGGCATCTCCTACGGCGGCACCTACGTCAACCCGATGGCATACCTCTAAGGAAGCTTTGAAAAATTGTCGAGAGCTGACGATCGGCCGCAGACAATTTATTCAAAGGTTCTTCACGCAAAAAAGGAGCATACTATGAAAAATCGCAAACGACTTGTGGCCATTCTAGCCGGCGTCATGGCAGGCATCATGATTCTGTCCCTGTTGCTGAGCATCCTCCCCACCCGGGCCTGGGCCATGTCTTCCAGCGAAATCCGGAAGCAGATCAATGCCCTGCAGCAGGATCGAAAGGACATCAAGTCCCAGATTTCGGATTTGAAAGTTCAGTACGAGGCCACCTCTGACGAAATCTCCGACATGGTGGCAAGGAAAAACATCATCGACCAGGAGATCGGCCTGCTGCACACCGACATCATCAACATCAACGAGCAGCTATCCGCCTACAGCGTCCTCATTGCCGACCAGCAGGAGGAGCTGGATCAGGCCCAGGCACGGTTTGATCAGCTGAATGCGGACTGCAAGACCCGCATCCAGGCCATGGAAGAGGAAGGCACCGTCTCCTATTGGGCCGTGCTCTTCAAGGCAAACAGCTTTTCTGATCTGCTGGACCGACTGAACATGGTGGAGGAAATCACCTCCTCCGACACCCGCCGTCTTCAGGAGCTCAGCGAGGCTGCCAAAGCTGTGGAAGCGGCGCAGAACGAGCTGGCCCAGGAAAAGAGTGAGCTGGAGCAGACCCGTACCGAGCTGAACGCTACCCAGGCTGAACTGGATGTAAAGCGGGCCGAGGCCGACGAGCTGATTTTGCAGCTGATTGCCAAGAGTGACGAGCTGAAGCTCCAGGAAGATCACCTGATGGAGGAAGACCAAGCGCTTCTGGATGCAATTGCCCTGAAGGAGCAGGAGTACAACGAGGCCAAGGAGGCCGAATGGATTGCCTATATGGCCACCTATGTTCCCCCCACCACCCAGGCTCCCTCCATTCCCATCAGCAACCCTGACGGAAGCAACAATGCCTCCGGCGGCGGCAATACCAACAACTCCGACGGCTCCAATAACAATGTGAATGTTGGCAGCTCCTGGATGGTTCCGTGCAGCTATAAGAAGCTGACCAGCCCCTTCGGCTTCCGGGATACTGGCATTGCCGGCGCCTCCACCTATCACCAAGGCGTTGACCTCTCCGCCAATGCGGGCACACCCATCGTGGCTTCCCGGGGCGGTACGGTGACCATCGCCACTTACTCGAACTCCGCCGGCTACTATGTCACCATCAATCACGGCGACGGTTTCTCCTCCGTTTACATGCACATGACCAATTACATCGTCAGCGCCGGACAAACGGTGAACCAGGGCCAGACCATTGGCTACGTTGGCAAAAGCGGCATTGCATCCGGCAACCACCTGCACTTTGGCATCGCCAAAAACGGCGCTTACGTAAATCCCTGCAACTACGTCAGTCTCTACTAACCTCGTGCCCACAGCCGAATGCGGCTGTGGGCATATTCTCAATCTCAGGTGATGAATATGAAAACATTTGTCCGTGTACTGTCCTATCTTGTCACTGCCTTGGCAGCCTGCGCTCTGACGCTGCATCTGTGCGCCGGGAATCTGTCCGGAGTCTCCAAGCTGGATCAGGTGAAATACCTAATTGAAACACGCTTCATCGGTGAGGCGGATATGGGGAAGGCAGATGATGCGGCGGCAAAGGCCATGGTTTCCTCCCTGGGGGATCGGTGGAGCCAATACCTCACTGCTCAAGAGCTTGCTGCTCACAAAGAGCAGATGGACAATGCCTATGTGGGCATCGGTATTACCATTTCACCCGATGAAGACGGCCGGGGCTTTCTTGTAACCCTGGTTCAGCCCGACAGCGGTGCTCTGGAGGCAGGTATCCTCCCTGGGGACATTGTCATTGGCGCCCAGGGGCAAAGCGCCCAGGGAATCACCTCTTCCCAGCTGCGGGATTTGATACGGGGGCCGGAGGGAACCACCGTAACCGTGGAAATCCTGCGTGAGGGAGAATCCTTTTCTCTGGAAGTGGAGCGGCGGCAGATTCTGACCCAGGTGGTATCCTCCCAGATGCTGGATGGGAACATCGGCCTCATTGCCATCTCCAATTTTGATACCCGCTGTGCCCAGGAGTCCATCGCCGCCATTGAGGCGCTCCGGGAGCAGGGGGCGGTGGCGCTGATTTTTGACGTGCGCTATAATCCCGGCGGCTACGCCACAGAACTGGTGAAGCTTCTGGACTACCTGCTTCCCCAAGGAGAGCTGTTCCGCACCGTGGACTACACCGGGAAAGAGAAAATCGACTACTCCGATGATTCCTTCCTGGATATGCCCATCGCTGTGGTCTGCAACCAAAGCTCCTATTCCGCCGCCGAATTTTTCCCCGCCGCCATTCAGGAATACGGGGCAGGCATTATCATAGGCACCCCCACCGTCGGTAAAGGCTATTTCCAGTACACCTATGAACTCAGCGACGGCTCCGGTGTCAACCTGTCCGTGGGCAAGTATTTCACCCCCCAGGGAAAAAGCTTGGCAGAAGTGGGCATTCAGCCGGACATTCTGGTGGAAGTGGATGAGCAGACGGAAACTGCCATCTACCTTGGCACTCTGGAGCCCCAGGATGACCCCCAGATCATGGCAGCGGTGGAAGCCCTCACAAATCCCTGAATTTTCAGTGAAAAACTTGTAAAGCGTTTCACTTTCTGCTATAATTGGCAAGATAAAATAATTTTCCTTTTTCGGAGGGTTTTATGAAAATTATCATTGCCGGAGACGGCAAGGTCGGCGCTGCACTGACCAGGCAATTCACCAGTGAAAATCATGATGTGACAGTCATTGATTTTGATGCCGGGACTCTGGATTCCAGCGTGGAGCGCTATGACGCAATTTCCGTCCAGGGGAACTGCGCCTCCATGTCCGTACTGAACCAGGCCGGGGTAAAGGAAGCGGATTTGCTGATTGCCGTGACCAATCACGACGAGATCAACCTGCTCTGCTGCACCACTGCCCACTCCATGAATCCCAAGCTGCACACCATTGCCCGCATCCGCAACCCGGAATACAACGACCAGGCCTATAAAATGCGGGACGTGTTTGGACTGTCCATGGTCATCAACCCGGAAAACCAGGCCGCAACAGAAATCCATCGGCTGCTGAAATATCCGGGCTTTCTCCGCCGGGACACCTTTGCCAAGGGACGCACGGAAATCGTGGAACTGCGGGTTGATCCGGGCAGCAAGCTGTGCAATGTGAAGCTGATGGATTTGAGAAGCATTGTCAAGTGCAAGGTGCTGGTGTGCGCCGTGCTGCGAAACGGCTCCTCTGTGGCCCCCGGCGGTGACTTTATCCTGCGGGAGGGAGACCGGGTCTTTGTCACCGCACTGTCGGAAAACCTGACCACCCTGCTGAACAATCTGGGTATCCTCCCCCGCCGGGTTCGCCGGGTGCTGATCTGCGGCGGCGGTACAGTGGGCTACTACCTGGCCACCCACCTGGAAAAGGAAGGGGTTACGGTAAAGATCGTGGAATCCAGCCTTCTGCGCTGTCAGGAACTCACCGGTCTGCTGCCAAAAACCGACATCATCCACGGAGATGTCAGTGACCAGGACTTGCTGCTCAGCGAGGGTATGGCCCAGTTCGACGCCCTGGTAAGCTGCACCGGCTCCAATGAGCTGAACATGATCGTCTCCCTTTACGCCGCCAGCTGTGGGATTCCCCAGGTGATTACCCGGCTGAGCAATGCGGATAACCGGAGTTTGATCGACAGTCTCAGTCTGGGAAGCGTGGTCTGTCCCAAGGATCTTTGCAGCATCAATATTGCCCGCTATGTTCGGGCCATGAAGAACCAGACCGGCGCTGCCATCACTGTCCATGCCATCGCCGACGGGCAGGCAGAGGCCATGGAATTCCGGGTGGACGAGCACACCCTCCACTGCGGCGAGCCCCTGAAGCAGATCAAGCTGAAGCCCAACGTGCTGCTGGTGTCCATCGGCCATGGAGAAACTCCCGAAATCGCCAACGGCGATTCTGTATTCCATCGGGGGGATACGGTTGTGGTGGTCACCAACGGCCGGGAAGTGCTGTATCAGCTGAATGATATTTTTGCGTGACCACAGGGGAAGCTCATGAACTATAAAATGATGGGGCGTCTCACCGCCCAAATTCTGTTTATCGAAGGTCTCTTCCTCCTCCCTCCCCTGGGCATCAGCCTGTATCTGGGGGAAAGCGCCGCCATCCACGGGCTTCTTGTCACCCTGGCCATTGCCGCGGTGCTGGCAGGAATTTTGTTTTTGTTTTGCAGGAATGCCAGAAGTGCGTTCTACGCCACGGACGGCATGGTCTGTGTGGCATTTGGCTGGATCGTCCTGAGTGTGATTGGCGCTCTTCCCTTCTACCTTTCAAGGGCAATTCCCAGCTTTGTAGACGCCCTCTTTGAGACCGTCTCCGGCTTCACCACCACCGGCGCCTCCATTCTGCCAGAGGTAGAATCCATGGAAAAGGGGCTGCTGTTCTGGCGCAGCTTCACCCACTGGATCGGCGGTATGGGTGTGCTGGTGTTTCTGCTGGCCATCGCCCCGGCCAAGGGCGCCGAAAAGGGCTTCACCATGCACCTGCTCCGTGCAGAGAGCCCCGGCCCCAGCGTGGGCAAGCTGGTTCCCAAAATGCGCAAAACCGCCGCAATTCTGTACCTGCTCTACATCGGTCTGACTGTGATCGACATTCTGCTGCTTCTGGCAGGGGGCATGTCCGTGTTCGAGGCACTCTGTACCGCCTTCGGAACGGCTGGCACCGGCGGTTTTGGCGTGAAAAACGACTCCATTGCCAGCTACAGTCCCTATATTCAGAATGTGACCTCTATTTTCATGCTGCTGTTCGGTGTAAATTTCAGCTGCTACTATCTGATGGTGATGCGGCAGTTCCGGAGCGTAATTAAGGATGAAGAACTCCGGCTGTATGTTGCCATTGTTCTGGGAAGCGTCGCCCTGATCGTCTGGAACCTGTGGGGATTCTTTCCCACCGTGGAGGAGACTGTGCGCCACGCCCTGTTTCAGGTCAGCAGCATCATCACCACTACGGGCTTCGCCACCACGGATTTCGACCTCTGGCCCAGCTTCTCCAAGACCATTCTGCTGTGCCTGATGATCGTAGGAGCCTGCGCCGGCTCCACCGGAGGCGGCATCAAGGTGGCAAGAGTTCTGCTTTTGTTCAAAAGTCTGAGACGGAACATCGCCCAGATGCTCCATCCCCGGAAGGTAAAGCTGGTGCGCAACAACGGCTCGGTGGTGGACGAGCGGATTATCTCCAACACCAACGCCTACCTGTCCGCCTATGTGCTGATTGTGTTTCTCAGCTTTATACTCGTCTCTCTGGACGGCTTCACCACCGGAACCAATTTCTCCGCCGTGCTGGCCTGTCTGAATAACATCGGCCCCGGGTTGGAGCTGGTGGGTCCGTCCTGCAATTACGCCAGTTTCGGCATTCTCAGCAAGCTGGTGCTGACCATGGATATGCTGCTGGGCCGACTGGAGATCTTCCCCATCCTGGTGCTCTTCTCCCTGCAAACCTGGAAGAATGGCTAAAAATGGAATCCGGCTGTCGTTATATGAAAAAACTCCGCAGTTCCAAAACGGAACTGCGGCATTTTCATCCATAAAATTCCTATTTTATGACCCGAACCTTCAAAACGCCATCGATTTTCTGCAAATCCTCAGCCGCCTCGGGGGATGCCTGGTGATCCAAGTCCAGCATGGTTACGGCGTACTCCCCCCGGCTCTTGTTCATCAGGCCGGCGATGTTGATGCCCTCTGCGGCCACTGCGGTGGTGAACCGACTCAGGGAATTGGGAATGTTCCGGTGGAGAATCACAATCCGTCCGGCGGCGGTGCACACGCCCATGTCACAGTTGGGGAAGTTCACGGAGTTGACGATATTGCCGTTTTCCAGGTAATTCATTACTTCGTTCACGGCCATCCGGGCGCAGTTGTCCTCGGATTCCTCGGTGGAAGCGCCCAGGTGGGGAATGGCGATGCAGCCGGGCATATTGGCGGTCTTGTCGTTGGGAAAATCGGTGACATAGCGGCTGACCTTACCGGAGGCAAGAGCCTGGGACATGGCCTCATCGTCCACCAGCAGGTCCCGGGCGAAATTCAGAATGATGACTCCGTCCTTCATCATGGCGATGGTCTCGGCGTTGATCATCTTCCGGGTATCGTCCAGCAGCGGGGTATGCAGGGAAATCACATCACAGTTCGCAAAGATTTCCTCCCGCTTGTTCACCCGGGTGATGTGGCTGTCCAGATGCCAGGCGGCATCGATGGAGATGAAGGGGTCACAGCCGTAGACCTCCATGCCTAAGCGGCGGGCGGCATTTGCCAGAGGGCCGCCCACAGCGCCAAGGCCAATCACTCCCAGCTTCCGACCCAGGATCTCATGCCCGGCGAACTGGGACTTGCCCTTCTCCACCTTCTTGGCAACGTCTCCCTGGTCGGCAATGGAGCGCACCCAGTTGATGCCGCCCACCACGTCCCGGCTGCCCAGGAGCAGGCCGCAGAGGGTCATCTCCATCACGCTGCGGGCGTTGGCACCGGGGGTATTGAAGACCACCACGCCCTGCTGGGCGCATTTGTCCAGCGGGATGTTGTTCACACCGGCACCGGCCCGGGCCACCGCAAGGAGCTTCTTCGGAAGCTCCATCTCGTGCATGGCGGCGCTGCGAACCAGAATGGCGTCGGCGTCATCCACATTTTCTGTCAGGGAGTAATCCTGCTTCCAAAGGGCAGTGCCCTTGGGGGAGATTTTGTTCAAATAATGCACCTGATACATAAAATGTTCCTCTTTTCCTCTCAGCGCTTAGCCGTTCTTCTCTTCAAACTCCTGCATGAAGGCCACCAGGCTCTCCACACCCTTCTTGGGCATGGCATTGTAGATACTGGCCCGCATACCGCCCACAGAGCGGTGGCCCTTCAGGTTCTTAAATCCGGCGGCATCCGCCTCGGCCACAAATTTTGCATTCATCTCGTCGCTGCCGGTGACAAAGGTCACGTTCATCAGGGAGCGATCCTTCTTCTCCACCGTACCAACAAACAGCTTGCTGGAATCCAGATAGTCATAGAGGATCTTCGCCTTCTCCTCATTGCGTTTCTTCATCACTTCCAGGCCGCCCTGCTCCAGCAGCCACTTGAACACCTTGCCACAGATATAAATATTGTAGCAGGGAGGCGTGTTGTACATGGAGCCATTGTCGGCATAGGTCTTGTAGCGGAGCATGGTGGGGGTGTTGGGATAGCAGCTTTCGGTAATCAAATCCTCCCGGATGATGCCGATGACTACACCGGCGGGGCCGATGTTCTTCTGTACGCCGCCGTAGACATAGCCGTACCTGGTCACATCCATGGGCTCGGACAGGAAGCAGCTGGAGACGTCGGAGACCAGCATTTTCCCCTTGGTGTTGGGCAGCTGATGGAATTTGGTGCCAAAAATAGTATTGTTCTCGCAGATATAGACATAGTCCGCATTCTCGCTGATGGGCAGGTCAGAGCAGTCGGGAATGTAGCAGAAATTCCGGTCGGCAGAGGAAGCGATGGCATTGGCCTGGCCGTACATCTGGGCTTCCTTCCAGGCCTTCTTGGCCCAGGCGCCGGTGATGATATAGTCCGCCACCCCATGGGGCATCAGGTTCATGGGCACCATGGAGAACTGGGTGTGGGCGCCGCCCTGGAGGAACAGCACCCTGTAGTTGTCGGGGATATTCAGCAGCGTTCTCAGATCCGCCTCCGCCTCGTCGATGATTTTCTGATAGGGCTTGGAGCGGTGGCTCATCTCCATCACGGACATGCCGGTTCCCCGGTAGTCCAACATCTCAGCGGCGGCCTCCTTCAAAACCTCTTCGGGCAGTACGGCGGGACCTGCAGAAAAATTGTAAACTCTCATAATAATCTCCATTCTGCCGCATACCAGCAGCACAAGTCAGAAATGAATATCTCCATATGCGGCTGAATGGAGATTATTCGGCATGTGCTGCGGTTGCCGCTTTCGCAGCGAGCGGCACGCCGTTTTAATCAATTCGTGTGATTTTTCACACGAATTCTCCCTTATTCGGCGGCGATCAGCCGGTCGATCAGCCGATGGCCATTGGGTTCAAAACTGTTTGCGGCCCGGGCATTGGCCTCGGTGAAGCGCTCCTGCTTTTTCAGCTGTCTGGTGCTGTCGTAGAGCAGGTAGGGCACCGGGTCGCCGGTGTGTGTGCGGATGCGGATGGGGGTAGGATGGTCGGGCAGAATCAGCATCCGGAAGTCCTCCCCTGCCTCCTCCATGCCCTTTTTCACCAGGGCAATCAGGCGGCTGTCCAGGTACTCGATGGATTTGACCTTCTCGGCGATTTTCCCCTGGTGGCCCATTTCGTCGGGGGCCTCCACGTGGATATAGGCGAAGTCGCAGCCATCCTTCAGCAGAGCATCCAACGCCGCCTGAGCCTTGCCCTCGAAATTGGTGTCGATGGAGCCGGTGGCGCCCTCCACCTGGCAGACCTTCATGCCGGCTCCCACGGCGATGCCCTTGAGCAAATCCACCGCCGAAATCATGGCGCCCTTCAAGCCGGTCTTCTCCTGGAAATTCTGAACTTTGGGCTTGGTGCCCGCTCCCCAGAACCAGAGGGAATTGGCCTTGTTCTTCCCGGCGGCTGAGCGCTCCCGGTTCAGGGGATGGTCATTGAGAATGGAGAAGCTCTCCTCCATCATGGCCCTCAGCACTTCCTCCTGGGGAAGGTATGGCCCAATGACGCTGCCCAGATGGTCGTGGGGCGGCTCCAGCCTGGGCACCCGACCGTTTTTCCAAACCAGTATATGCCGGTAGCTGGTGCCGGTGTAGAACTGAAAGGTATCGCTGTTGAAGCGCTCCCGAATGGCATCCATCAACACATCGGCGTCAGCAGTGGAGATTTCCCCGGAGCTGTGATCCAGGATGGTCTTCTCCGGATAATCTTCCCCCTCCGTCAGGGTAACGATGTTGCTGCGGAAAATCACGTCCCCCTCTTCCATGTTAACCCCCACGCTGAGGGCTTCCAGAGGAGATCGTCCGGAATAATTCTTCGCCGGGTCATAGCCCAGCACGGAAAGATTGGCCACATCACTGCCGGGAGCCATTCCCTGGGGCACATTCTGCACCATCCCCAAAGCGCCCTTGCTGGCCAGCTCATCCATCACGGGGGTATTGGCCGCCTCCATGGGAGTCCTGCCGCCCAGCTCCGCAATGGGCTCATCGGCCATTCCGTCACCCAATACTACGATGTACTTCATGAGGATGTTCTCCTTCCATCAATATTTGTCCGTTTCGCACGGACAACAGATACTTTTTTACTGATTATAATATCATCTTTCCTCTGGGATTACAATATAAAAAACAACCAGAATTCCAGTCAATTTTGAATTAAAAGGTATGCAATATTGCAAAATATACAAATGGCTCCCCCTTGACGCCGGGCATTTTCTGTGCTACCATACCAAAAGGAGGGGCCGGATTGCCCTTCTGATTTTGAAAAACAGAAAGGGCGGTTTTCAGATGAAAGACTGCAACTGCGGCTACTGCATGGGCGGCGAAATTCTGGCGGGCTTCGGCATCAAGATATGCGATTTGGACGTGAGCCAGCTGATTTTATTCAAGGAGCAGAGCCACCCCGGCCGGGTCATCGTGGCCTATCGGGATCACGTCAGCGAATTGGTGGACATCAGTGGCGAGGAGCGGGCCCGCTTTTTTGCTGACGTGGCCAGAGCGTCCCGGGCCATCCACCGGGCCTTCCACCCGGACAAGGTAAACTACGGCGCCTACGGAGACGGTGGCTGCCACCTGCATTTCCATCTGGTTCCCAAATACAAGGATGAATTTGAGTGGGGCACCACCTTTGCCATGAATCCCGGGAAGGTGACGCTCACCGACGGGGAATACCAGGAAATGATTGAGAAAATCAAGGAAAGCATGTAATACGATTTTTTACAATAAGAATATATAGAGCCACCAGCCAGGCCAATGGCTTGCTAAGACCCCGTCAGGGCCTAGTTTCAGCCGTCCCTTAGGGTAATTGCTTTTCTGCATAAAATGCACAAACAGGGGTTGCCTCCTGATGAGGCAGCCCCTTAATCATCCTTGGTTTTATGGCAACTTCAACCATAGTCTATCTCCCAACCACCAGTTCGGAGAAATACGCAATTCGTGGGCATGTAAAAAGGCTCAGACATTGCTGCAACGTCTGAGCCCCTGGTGGCGGAGAGAGTGGGATTCGAACCCACGGTGGGTTGCCCCATCACCAGTTTTCAAGACTGGCTCCTTAAACCCCTCGGACATCTCTCCATGCCAGAAGAATATACCATTTTCAGCGTCCAAAGTCAAGGGAAACACTGCATAATGAGGCAAGGATTTTCAGCGAAAGATTTTTTCCTATCGAAGTTCTTAAAATGCAGGAATATGCTGCGCATTTCCGGCTTTGTGGACTGATGAGTTGGAACAACCGTTCTGTCGAAGGCCGCAGCTCCTATTATGTGGTATTACTCAGGAAAAACTTGCTTTTTCTCCAAATTCCGGTATACTGTTAAGATATGAAAACAGGGAGAACTGCTATGGAAATTCGGAAGATTTTCGTGAATACCCTATCCCTCCCGGAAGTTTTGGCGCTGCTGGACATTGCTCAAGGCATTGCAGTTCGTCGTCCGGATTGGCAAGAGTTGAAGCAGGAGCTGCGGCAATTTGAGCTGTGCGGAATATACGATGGCGCACAGCTGGTCGGCTATGCCCAAGTCAATGTCCGTAGCCCTTATTTCGGCGGCAGCACCCAAATTCTGTCTCTTCGCTACCTTTGGCCCTATAATCAGGAGAGCCAGATTGCCGAGATGATTCACGGGATTGCTGAGCTCTATCGGGGACAGTCCCCGTGGATGGTTATGGACATTGACGCCAAACGGGATTTCAACTTTTCTCTGTACAAGGCCTTGGGCTTCCAGGTTTCCACCATGCGCAGCCCCTTGGTACGGAATAATGTGGTGCTGCTTTGCCCAATGGATTCTCTTTTAAGGGCTGATTTCATGCTTGACAATCCCAGCGGGATATGCTAAAATACTCAGGCAGTCAACTGAATATCTCTTTTGATTCGGAGTGATACCCAAGAGGCCGAAGGGGCTCCCCTGCTAAGGGAGTAGGCGTCTAAAAAGCGCGCGAGGGTTCAAATCCCTCTCACTCCGCCATAAGTCCACCGTAATTTTGATAGAATTACGGTGGACTTTTTCTATGCCCGAAAACCGCTTGAAATCAAGACTTTTGCCGTTTTTGAGCATAAACGAACCCCGCCGCAGAGCGATTCTGCGGCGGGGTTTCGTGCGTTTTATGGGAATTGCGGCTTTCTATTCTGCCGTAATCGTTAAACAGCCGAGTAATCGTTGAACTACTGGGGGTATTCGTTAAACTACCAGGAGTAATCGTTGAATTACAGGATACTATTTATGTCGTAGAACTATGCAGTACGAAAAACTATATGTAAAGGCTTTTAAAGTCATATCAATTCATATTTATTCATATCTATTCCCTTGAATCTCATTGAAAAACATGCTATAATGAATGAACCAAAAGCCATGTAAGGAGAAAGCTGTATGTTTGAACAAGAGGACAAGTGGGTGGGTATTGAAGAAGCCGCTGATTATCTTGGCGTAAATAAAGATTCTATTCGCAATTGGATAAAGAAGGCGGATAGTGGTATTCCTGCTCACAAAATAGGAAAGCAGTGGAAGTTTAAAAAAGCTGAACTTGACGAATGGGTAAAAAGCGGGAAAAGCGCAATAGACTGAAAGAGGATGTTATAAATAATGAAGATATCAAGCAAAGCTCCGCATGAATTAAGCGAAGAATACTATCAGTTTGTTGATGCTTTTACGCAGACGGACTTTGAGGACGAAAAAATCCTCGGAAAGTTTTATACTGACTCTGACATAGCGGCAAGCATGATGCGGGTGTTAAGTCAGTATTATGTGTACGACACCTTTTCCTCGGAATTGCGCATTATCGATCCGTTTTGTGGAGATGGAAGGCTGATTATTTCTTTGCTTTCAGAATTACGAAAGTCTAAGAGAATATTATCTAAGCGTTTGCTAATTTCAATCTGGGACATTGATATAAACGCTGTGAATACAGCCAAATGTGAGATAGCACAGTTTTGTGAATCTGCTGGATTGAAATACGAGCTTGATGCTCGTCAAGCAGATGCGTTTGTAGAATACTATGCTGTTCAAGGAAAATATGATATTTGCGTAACGAATCCTCCGTGGAGTCTTTTGAAACCTCAGAAACTCTTTAGCAAGAGTAACGGTGAAGAGGCTCTGGTGGGGTATCGCAATGCAATAGAGCAGTATGATTCCTACATGAAGGAAGCATTTACGATTTCGCAGCCTTCTTCAAAATTCGGCAAATGGGGAACAAATCTTGCACGATGTGGAACCGAGGTTGCCCTTAGATTAATAAAATCAAACGGTTTCTGCGGAATTGTTTCTCCTGCTTCTTTGCTCAATGACCAAGTTTCAAACAAACTTAGAAGTTGGATATTTGAAAACTACAAGGTCATAAATGTTTCTTATTACCCTGCTGAGTTAAAGCTCTATGGCAGTGCGGATATCTCCAGCATCACCATAGTGGTTAAAGGCGGAGAAACTGACCAAAGTCTTGGCGTAAGGATTTATAGTGATAAAGATTCATACAAAGAAAAAAAGATAGAAAAAGCTGTTTTTGAATACATTAAGCGGACAGGGTTTTGTATTCCGCTAAAAACTGGAATTGAGGCTATCCCCATAATGATGTATCTTGAACAGCTTCCTTCGACCGATGAATTCTGTGCCGCAACAGGATTGAGTTTCACACGCGAATTGGACGAAACAAGAGTAAAAGAAAAGCTGCTACCTACTGGTAAAATTGAATTTGCAAAAGGATATATGGTAGACAGGTATTCCTTCACGAGCGATCAGTTGTTCTTGAATGAAGAAATGGTAATTCCTCCGCCGAGTTCGTCCAAGAGTAAGGTCGTGTGGCGCGATGTGTCACGCGACTCTCAAGTGCGTCGAATCAAAGCCACATTGCTGCCACCTGGATTCATCTGCGGAAATTCTCTCGGCGTAGTTTACGGAGATGAAGCCGCAATTTTCAGCCTCAAAATGCTGCTTGCAATCATGAATTCGATGATCTTTGAGTATCAGGCGAGGAGTATGCTGGTATCCAATCACGTGTCAGCAGGAATCGTGAAGCAGATTCGTGTTCCTCGACCGTCTGTTGATATGGACATTATAGAATTAGTGGATAAGCAATTGGCAGGTGAAGACGTTGAAGACGCTATTGAATTGGCAGTCGCACATCTATACAACCTTTCAGCCGATGAATATGAAATCATTTTAGATTCGTTCAAGCTGGAGCAGGAAAAACGAACAAACATTGTTCGGCAGTATCGAGAAAAAAGTCAGGATGGAGAAAAGAAAACCATGATTTTCAATCACTACGCATCTTCGTTGAGTGAATTGGATATGCAAGTAATAAAGTGTGTTCCGCCAGGGGGGAATTGGAAGAATATTCCGGAGAGCGTACCGTCACAAAGGCTTGCTCAAATTAGAGAAAGCTACAAAGCAGGAAAAGGAAGCCGATCCACATATTACGGTAGGCTTCGCCCTGATATGCCTGCCTATACAATCAATACCTATTTCAACCGTCCGGGTAATGGATGCCATATGCATTACGATCAAGACAGGACTATATCGCAAAGAGAAGCGGCACGTTTTCAGAGTTTCCCAGATTCGTTTGAGTTCATCGGATCACTTGGGGCGATAAACAATCAGATAGGAAATGCCGTGCCACCACTGCTTGCCTATCAGATTGCCAAGAATATCCCTTTCGAAGGACAGTTCGTTGATCTTTTCTGTGGTGCAGGAGGTCTTGCATTGGGCTTCATTTGGGCTGGTTGGACTCCGATAATTGGGAATGATATTGACAACTACGCAGTAGAAACACACAAGCGAAATCTTGGCGGAGAAGCAATTGTCGGCGATATTAATAGTCAAGAGGTTCATGATGCAATTGTGGATGCCGCGGTAGCCGCGAAGAAAGCAAATCCAAACCTTCCTCTATTTGTTCTTGGGGGACCACCTTGTCAGGGATTCTCGACCGCGAATACACGGCGAGGCGCTGAAGATATGCGCAACTGGTTATTTAAGTCCTATGCCAGCATAGTCAAGGCCATCAAGCCGGACGGCTTTGTTTTTGAGAATGTTCGTGGAATTCTCAATTTGGATAAGGGACAATTCTTTGAGATGATAAAAGCTGAGTTAAAAGAATGTGTTGCAGAAATCAAAGTAAACCAGGTTAGCGCAGCCAACTTCGGAGTTCCGCAACGGAGAGATCGTGTAATAATCATTGGCGGGGATGCTGATCTTGTTCAAGGCTTTAGCATGAAGGAGATATCATGCGTTCCCAAGGATGGACAATTATCGCTTCTCCCATCTGTTATAGGTGTCGAAGATGCAATTGGCGATTTGCCGCCGCTTCAACCGGGAGAAGATGGAAGCCAATACAATTATCGTTTTCCTGCTGCAAATCTTTATCAAAAATTTATGCGCGGAGAAATAACTGCAGGCGAATACCTTGACAGCTATCTCTGATAAAATAAGCCGACCACCTACGGAACAACAGATGGTCGGCTATTTTTTATTCGTCAGCAGTTTCTCTTGAATATCGAGGATCATCCCAATTGTAGGATAGTTCTTGAGCGACTAACTCCATAATCTGTTTGAGCAGTTCCTTAACATCAATAAATTCTTGTGTGCGCTTAAGTGCGGTATAATCTACAGAAGATAAAAACGCCTCGATTTCTGCATCAATGCGCTCTTCATCGGAAAGCGCTGCAATAAGAGAGGCATTCAGCTTTTTCATGTTGCTGTTGATATTAGACAGAATGATGAACGCCTGCTTTTTCAGAGCCTCAATCTTTGCATTAGTGTATGTGTAACCATTGCGGTTTTCCTTCTTTGCATACTCGGAAAGCGAAGAAAAAGCGACTCGTATTTTTCTTGTTTTCTGAATATTGACATATCTCAAGGTGCTTGCTTTCTGCGAAAAATCCACAGTTACAATCTGGTGACTGATTTTTGTCGTTCCAGGAATGATGTCATAGTCATAGTCGGCATACTCCAAATTGAGGAGTGTAAAGAGAAAAAGGAATTCATTTCTGTCGATAAAATCAGCCAAAAGCATCATCGCAACATTGCGATTATCGCGCATTACACGGCTGAGTCTTAGGGCGGATTCCTTGTCAGTTACCTTACCTTTGCACTTTTGCCAAATTGGGTCTGCGTACCAGGTTGCAACAGTTTCTCCGCCTTTTTCAACCTCAATCAGATGGAGAACATCCGTATAATACATTCTGTTATTCTTTGCACTGTTACACGGCCTACAAAGAAACTGAAACTCTGGTCTATGACAGAAGCCAAGTGATATCGGACCGATATGATCTGCACTGCATGGGCGAGGATGGTGTCCACCGTTTTCTTCGTTGGCGCAATGCTCTTTTTTCATGCTGGGATTAGAGTTTATAAAGCCCATCAGCTTGTTGGCTGTGATCCAGTTGCCGTCACTCCAGTTTTCAAAAGCTCTTCTGTCGGTAGAATATGATGCGAGATTTTCCTTTGATCGGCCTTTGTCTGCGGTAGAGCGACAGCAACGGTTAAATGTATGGAAACCGTCAAGTCGATCAGGAGCATTGGACATCGCACCAGGACTAAGCATACTTGGTTCTTTGGGTATGTAGCTTTGTTCTATCCAGGATGTCCATAAAGACAGATCGTGCGGCAAGTTCGGAATCTCTTTAGTCTGAGTGCATTTTAGCAATCCCGGCAAGGAATCATATGCGACATCGCCATATGTATCAACGAATGATGTAACAAAATCTAAAATGTGAGTAGTTTCTTCCATCTCCACGGAACCATCATAAAAGGATAATTTTTGTACCCTTTTCATAAAATTGGATGACAAATAGCAATAACGGATGTCCATAACACGTCCGCAGACTTTGCACGGATGCTGTTTTGTTGGATGGATGGTTTTTGCCACCTTACTAATCCATTTATCTTCATCGGTGCTGATGCCGATTTCCTTAGCTTTTTCTACCCACCATTGATACCGTTTGTCGTGTGAAAACTGAAAGATGCCAGAGCCTCTGTTTGATGGCGCTTCCCATTGAATTGTACCATCATCATGACGTAAATCTGGCATACCTGCATATGCAGGATGAGTCACAATTTCTTCTTCGTATTGTAGAAAGGCTTCGTTAGCCTCATAATTTGTTTTCTTATTTCCTTTCGTAGCCATATATGAGTAACCTCCTATTTGAACAAGTGAAATTCCTTTTTTATTAATCCGGCATCCAATGCTCGATAGAAAAAGCGGGAAGCAATGGATGAGTAAGGCTTCCACTTTCGGCATTTTTTGCTAACAGCTTTCTCGCTACAATCGTCCGTTTTATATACCCAACGATATGTTTGTAGAAAAGCGCCATCCTCAACGGGAAGAACATCTGGACGGTTTAAGACAAATATTAAAAACATTTTTGCTGTCCAATTGCCTATGCCATGAAGTTTGGTAAGAGCGCATATAACCTCTTCATCAGACAGCGTATCCATTTTGTCGAAATCTAAATCTCCACAAAGTACCGCTTCAGTAACGCTGCGTATACATCTAACCTTTGAAGAAGATGTTCCCGTCCCACGAATCTCATCATCGTTAAGTGCGGCTATTCGTTCTGGCGTGACCATTCCATCACATAGGTCTTCTAAACGACCATAGATTTTTTGCCCTGCTTTTACGGATAGCATCTGTTCGATGATTTCATGAATAAGAAAAGAGTATGTATCTTCTTCATGAGGAACATGGCTGATGGGACCAACCATACTAATGACCTTTGCCAGACGTTTATCCTTACTGCACAGATACTGAACCGACGGGGTATTCATATCGAGTGTAACCACGTTCGGCACGAAATCACCTCCTCGTTACTCCTTTACCGTCTCCATAATGTCCTCCAAGGTGCAGTTCATAGCCACGCAGATTTTCAGAAGTACGTCTGTGGTGATATTTGCCCCTTTGCTTAGCTTGGCAATAGAAGCGGAACTTACACCGCTTTTTTCGGCAAGATCGTGTTTGTTCATGTTCTTGTCTATCAGCATTTTCCATAACTTATTGTAACTTATACGCATATTTTGCCTCCTGCTTTTGCGTGTGGACAATCGAGGATTAACGATCCTCTGGATTGTAAACTTCATTCAAAAAGCCATATCGGCCTTCTTGCCTGTTCCTGGAAAACTGAATAACATGAACACCGTCTTTCTCACTTTCACTAGGAACAAAAGGCATACGCTTTGACTGCTCAACAATGATGACCTGTCGCTCACGGGCATGAGCGATAAGATATTCCACAAAATTCTGCTTAATAGTTTCGCTTTGTGCCTTATGCTCCGCCTCAGATAACTGCGTCAACGATGAATCTACAGCGTAGAAGCCAGGAGCCGGACGGTCGAGATCGATAAGATATGCACTCATCGCAAGCGTGGTAATCGTATTCAATATCCCGCAGAAACCGCCACCCATTGAAACAGACTTTTTGAAGCCACCGATTTCAATATCGAAATTTTCCATGTTAAGTCTGGCGGTTGCCGCACCGCCAACTTTCGATGCAGTTAAAATATCTCGCAACTTTTCTTCAAAACCATGAATAATATCATACCCGTAATCTTCGAAAATGCTATGTTTTTGCGAATCGGAGATTTCTTCGGTTTCTTTACTGAACAAATCGCCTCTATATTGTATTTCATCCTGGCGAATAACTTCCAATTCGCTTGAGATTTGTATCAGTTTGAGTTGCTGTTCAAGTTCTTTCTCAAATGCTGCTAACCGCGGCTGCAGCTGATTGGAAATAAGCACATCTATCGCATCTCGTTTTTCTTCCAACGCATGAATTGTTGTCATAATAGTTTCTTGTTGATGCGCTACACTGCGTTGAGCATCGCCTAGTTCAGATAAATGTCGCTTGATTTTTTCGAGTTCAGCTGCAGATGCATCAATAAAAGACGTGTCTTGCACACGCTCTGTTTCTTCGCCGCAAATAGGGCACCTGATTTTTCTTGGTACGGAAGAGGTATGTGCCGCCCCCTCGACAATGAAGCCGATTCGTCGGATATCAGATTGATACTGCTGACGTAACACGGCAAAATTGTGCCCTACGGTTCTGGATTCAGAGAGTTTTCCATTCCACTCGTATATTTGTGACATGATTTGTTGGCTCTCTTGGGTAGCTGCATCCAATTTCGCTTGTATTTCAGCGATTTCTCTTCGTACACGGTTAACGCTTGTGCGGGGATCTGTAACGTTTGCGGAGGAAAGCATATCCTCGAGCTTTTCCCGTCTAGCGCATAGGCTGTTTATCCTCTCTTGAATATAGCTGACGAGAGCTTTTTTCTTTGCCTCACTTATTTTGGGATCCTCAGTAGCTTCAAGATTATTGGCATCCTGGCCGGTCAATAGATACAGCAAAACAGCCGCCGATGCTGTAGAACCTATGCTTCCAGGAGACAACAAAGAGGAACTTTCCCTAGCAACATCGCCCTGGCGGATAAAGAACAAGTGAAGCATACTTCTCCACGTTAGTTCCTGAGTTTTAGATCCTTTCTCTGCTGAACGCACGAGATGCTGCTCGTCAATGCCAAGCAGATGGAGATAGACGGCATTAATATTCTTTTTCGCATTGTGGCTTACACTGTAGGAGCCGTGATCGACATCCGGGGCTGTGCCGCTAACAGTAATTTTCGAATCCCCGATTTTGCGTTCCAGAATAACCGTTCCTTTACCTGTTATCAAATGGAGAGCGATACACTCATATCCGTAGTTATTATCTACGATTTTAGAAGGTCGATTTTTTCTTGGGGTAAAACCGAACACATAATCTATGCAATCCATAATAAGGCTCTTTCCTGTGTTGGAAGGTCCTAGAATGAAATTCAAGCCCGGTTTAAAGTCAATGACGGTTGTTTTGTGTCCTCCACCGGACACGACGAGTTTTTCAATATAAAATCTATTCATGCCCGATCTCCTTTAACGATTGTACTGTAACTCTATTAATTTCTTGAAGCATCAGTTCGACGTTTGCACGGTCATATCTGCTTATCACAGACTGAATCGCGATTCTGTATTCTTCGGCGTAATCGCTGGTCAGCTTTCTGCAGATATTCTTCCCAGCCTCTGTAATAGAAAATCTGTAACCTGTTGAAGTGGAGTGAAGCCGGATATTCCCATCCAGCAGAAGGCCTTTCAGCGCTGAAGATACTATGTACTTTCTGGCTGGGTATTCGCTGAATCTGTAATTGCTGTATCCGTGAAGATTTTCATCCAACAAACCAAAATCAGCTGCATAGACAGAAATAAAATCAACGGCTCCAATTTGTTGCTCATCAAAGGAGGAGCCTTGCAATTCGTTTAACATCAGAAGGATACGAAGAGAGATTTCAAATGTAGAGCCAAGGGTTGAAATATTCATTGCTTCTTTCTCCTCCTTACCCATGTCAGTTTGTCATCATTTACGAGGTGATGACATACACCCTTTTTAATTTTTCCGCTTATCCAGTATGGAGATGTGCTTAGTAAGTAATTTGTTACCGGAGTCACGACTGCTTGCTCCATTACAGCCAGCATATGTTCAAAGCCGTTCGGATGGGTTCGTTTCGCAGTATCCTTTACTCCGACGAATGTTTCGTCCTTCAACACATCAAATTGATTAGCCAGGCCGCCACTACCCAATTCCATCACACCGCGTCGTATAGTTTCAGCAGCATAAAAGTCAACACGGCGATCATCAAGGTCCTCGGCATAATCCGGAAAACTAGATAGGTCCTTCCCTGAAAAAGAGTCCATGTCTTCGGCATCTCCATATGCCAAATATAGTTCGCTAATATACTTTTGCTCATCTTCAGTCGCTACTGCAGGAACTGGCACATTAGCCGGTCTGGGTAGCGACTTTATTTTTTTCTGTATTTCATCAATCAGCTCTAAATCTATTTCTGATTCTTTTGCGATCTGTGGCATGGAAGAACCATTGATGATATCCAGCAGGATGTTCTCTAACAGCTTGGCACAGGCAGTTGAAGGGTCATCATCTGCAGTATCATGCTTGGCCAGCCAATCCACAACATTGTCATAGGAGTCAGAGTCATCCATCCGATCCCATATCCATTTTGAAAATTTATCCAGATCACGGTAGTCATAAAGGTACTGCGCATCTTTTTGCTGTATAGGGCGACTCCCCTTTATGTAGCGATATTTTGTATCAGGCTGTCGCTTTAACATTTGGCAGGAGTCCATTGCGGCATCTTTTACAAAATTCCCGACAAGCTCTGTAAAGTAGTCGTGCTCCGATTTTCCAAACGAAATAAACGGGGAAAGGCCTAAAGCATACTCGGAAAATGTCATGCCTCATTTACCTCCTAGTCCTAAAATTTCTTCTCTGTCCGAGCGTGTCCGTGACTGTCCGTCCAGTCCGCTTTTCAAGTAAGCTAGTTTGCTACAATAAAGCCAGTAAACCGGACTGAAGGAAATCCTCGATGCAAAGACTGTACTTTTTTATTATATCACACTCAAGTCGAGATTTCTACACTTTTACTCATTTGATTTCTGCGAACGCATAAAAAAATTTGCGAAAGTGAAAAACCGGTTTATCTAAGTGAAAACAGCATAGTCCGAATAGCGCTATAAGGACGGAAAGGAGAATCAATGACAGACTACGAACGAAAAAACTGGATCATCAACATTGAAAACAGTGCCACTGCTGTTGAAGCACAGCTTGGTTCATCAGTCGTAAATTCCGTGTTTGAGCGCTACGGAGCACATAGCGTTGAAGATTTGAATCAGAGCAACCTGCCTGCAGTCTTTAGCGAACTGTACGCAATTGAAGCCGACCTCGGCTAAGCAAATCGTCCTAAGCAAGACAAAAAACTGCTTATCGCCGGATACCGCATCATCCGATCACTGATGGCTCAACGGTATCCGGCGGCACAAGTAAATAATGTAGCTGCCTTTTGAGCGGGTTTGCTGCAGACCGAAACGGAGGTTTCCGTTTGGACTGTGGTTTTTTCACTATGCCCAAAGCAGCTGCACCGAATTCCTCCGTTTCGAGAAATCAAAACGGAGGATTTTTTTATGAAAATCAAATACGCATTCCTGGACGGAACAGTGACGGAGGTCGAGGTTTCTGACGAAATCGGTGCCGTCATCATCGATAGCCGAAAGGCTGAACACGCACAGGATGAGCGCCATCGTTATCATTGCTACTCCTACGACGCCATCGACTACGAGGGCGAGGAGTACGGTGCTTGCGACGAATATGCCGTAGAGGATGATTCGGCAGAACAGACCGCTCGTATCCGAGAAGCCTTCTCGCATTTGACTGCCACCCAGCAGCGCCGGCTTCGACTGTACGCAAACGGCAAGACCCTGCGGGAAATCGCAGCTATTGAAGAGGCCAGCTTTCAGTCTGTTTCCGAGTCCATCGAAGCAGGCAGAAAAAAGTTTTTGAAAATTTTCCGCCAGACACCCTGACAAATCCCCGATTTTTCTGGGTACACCGGAAGGCAACAAAATACAAGCCCTCCGGAAAGGACGGTAACCCCGTATGAGACACAACTTGAATATCCGTGTTTCAGACAAGCCCAGAAACGGCGGCGTAGTTACTTGCAGAACAGTCAGCATCCGCGAAAAGCTCTTCACCCTGCTTCTGGGGCCCAAGCAGAAGGTCATGGTCGTGGTTCCCGGCAACTCGGTCGAGTCCATTGCCATCACCGAAGTTCCGATGGGAGGTGGCACACATGAGTAAGGTCAAGCTCCTGCTCGATGTGGTCGAGGATCTTCGCTCCCTGGCGGACAGCGTTCAGGCTGTGGCAGATGCCATGCTGCAGAATGAGCCGACTGTCGATGCAGAGCCGAAGACGCCTGCACCTGCTCCCAAGAAGGAACTGACGCTGGAAGAAATCCGAGCAGTCCTCGGTGAAAAGAGCCGAGCCGGATTCACGGCCGAGATCCAGGCACTCCTTAAAAAGTACGGTGCTCCGAAGCTCTCCGGCATCGACCCCAAGCACTACGAGGCACTGCTCAAGGATGTGGAGGTGCTGAAGGATGCCCCCTAATCGTCACGCAGTCCTCTCGGCATCTTCCTCCCACCGCTGGCTTCACTGCAATCCCTCCGCTCGATTGGAATTGGAGTTTGAGGACAGAGAAACGGAAGCCGCAGCCGAAGGCACAGCCGCTCATGCGCTGGCAGAACACAAGCTCCGCAAGGCACTGAAGATGCGCTCCTCCCGCCCGGTCAGCAAGTACGACTCCGACGAAATGGAGATGTACACGGACGGCTACCTGGAATTCGTTCTGGAAGCCATCGAGGAAGCCCGGCAGGACTGCCCGGATCCCAAGGTGCTCATTGAGCAGCGGCTGGACTTCTCCTGCTATGTGCCAGACGGCTTCGGCACCGGCGACTGCCTCATCGTGGCAGACAAGCTCCTCCACATTATCGATCTGAAGTACGGCCAGGGCGTGTTGGTGAATGCCGAAGAGAATCCTCAGATGATGTTGTACGCTCTCGGTGCGCTCCGCCTCTTCGATTGTCTCTACGACATTGAGACAGTTTCTATGACCATCTACCAGCCGCGCCGAGAGAATGTCAGCACCTGGGTCATTTCCGTTGCCGAGCTTCGGGATTGGGCGGAAAAGACACTGAAACCCAAGGCCGAGCTTGCCTTCAAAGGCGAAGGTGAATACTGCCCCGGAAGCTGGTGCCAATTCTGCAAGGCGGCGGTCAAGTGCCGAGCCAGAGCTGATGCCAAGCTCCAACTTGCCAAATACGAATTTGCCCAGCCACCTCTGCTTTCCGATGCGGAGATCGGCAACATTCTCGGCAAGCTGGACGACCTCATCAAATGGGCAAATGAACTCATGGCCTACGCCCAGGACGCAGCGGTCAACCACGGAAAACATTGGCCCGGCTACAAGCTGGTGGAGAGCCGCACCAATCGCAAGTACACCGACGAGGATGCCGTTGTCGCTGCTGCCCGTGTGGCCGGGTATACCGACATCTTCAAGAAGTCCCTCATTCCCATCACCGAGATGGAGAAGCTCATGGGCAAAAAGACCTTTGCCGAGGTGCTCGGCAGTCTGGTTGTCAAGCCCAAAGGAAAGCCGACGCTCGTTCCCGCATCCGACCGGCGTCCGGCTATTACGACCACGGGTGCAAAACAAGACTTTACCGACTATAAAGGAGAACTGTAATTATGGCTAACAAGATGAATTCGACCAAAGTTGTGACCGGCGTTGTCCGCCTGTCCTACGCAAACGTGTGGGAGCCTGCCTCCATCAATGGCAGCAACCCCAAGTATTCCGTGTCCCTCATTATTCCGAAATCCGATAAGCAGACCCTCGACGCCATCAACGCCGCCGTGGACGCTGCCATCAAGGAGGGCGTCGCCAAGTTCGGCGGGAAGATCCCCAACAAGGCGGCTCTGAAGCTCCCGCTCCGTGACGGCGATACCGAGCGTGACGATGAAGCCTACAAGAACAGCTTCTTCGTGAACGCCAACAGCACTACCGCCCCTCAGATCGTGGACCGCAGCGTTCAGCCGATTCTCGACCGTTCCGAGGTGTATTCCGGCTGCTACGCCAGAGTGTCCGTCAACTTCTACGCCTTCAATTCCAACGGCAACCGCGGCATTGCCTGTGGTCTGGGTAACATTCAGAAGGTTCGTGATGGTGAGCCTCTTGGCGGCAAGTCCTCTGCGGCTGACGATTTCGCCACCGACCTGGACGACGACTTCCTCTCCTGAGAAAGGAGTGCAACACAATGGAACTGATTCAGAACATCCTTGTAACCGCCCTCCTTGGCATCTGGGCCTGCCTCAGCATCGGCTTCTTTGTTTGGTTGGTGCAGGGCATCAGCAATGACCACAAGCGTGAAAAGCGTGAGAAGGAACAGGCTTCCCGTGACCTGGAATACCACGAGAAGCGCATGAAGGAATTGAAGTAACCCCAGACGGCTCTGTGGGTGGCAGGAATTGACCTCTGCCACCCATATTCCGTAGGAAGGAATGCGTATGAAAACACTTAGCATCGATATTGAGACCTTCTCCTCCGAGAACCTCACCAAATGCGGCGTGTACCGCTATGCCGAAGCCCCGGATTTCGAGGTACTGCTTTTCGGCTACTCAGCAGACGGTGTTCCGGTGAAGGTCGTGGATCTGGCTGCCGGAGAAACGATTCCTGCTGATGTCCGCTCTGCGCTGACCGACCCTGCCGTGACCAAATGGGCATTCAATGCACAATTCGAGCGCGTGTGTCTGTCCCGCTATCTTGGATACCCAACCGGACAATATCTCGACCCGTCCTCCTGGCACTGCACGATGGTCTGGGCGGCGACCCTTGGACTGCCGCTTTCGCTGGAAGGCGTCGGTGCCGTGCTGGGTCTGGAAAAGCAGAAGCTCAAAGAAGGCAAAGACCTCATCCGGTATTTCTGCACTCCGGCAAAAGCAAGAGACGGTTCGCCCATTCGACATTATCCGACAGATGCGCTGGAGAAATGGTCGCTTTTCAAAGCCTACAACCTTCGGGATGTGGAAACGGAAATGTCCATTCAGCAGAAGCTCTCCAAGTTCCCGGTCACGGAGTCGGAGTGGCGTAACTACACCCTCGACCAGCAGATCAATGACCGGGGCATCATGCTCGACCGCACCCTCGTCACCCAGGCGATTCGCTGTGATGAACGCTTCAAGCGGACGCACATGGAGCAGGCTCGCTCCGTCACCGGCTTGGATAACCCCAACAGTCCGGTGCAGCTCAAGGCGTGGCTTGCCGAAAAAGGCGTGGAGGCAGATTCACTCTCCAAAGCCGCCGTGGCGGATATGCTCGAAAAAGCGGACGGTGAAGTGGAGCTGGCGCTCTCCCTGCGGCAGGAGCTTGCCAAGAGCAGCGTCAAGAAATACACGGCCATGCAGACCGTGGTGGGTTCGGATGACCGGGCCAGAGGGCTTATCCAGTTTTATGGTGCCAACCGCACCGGTCGCTATGCCGGTCGACTCATCCAGGTGCAGAACCTGCCGCAGAACCATCTGCCGGATCTGGACACCGCACGGGCACTGGTCCGCAGCGGCAATACGGACGCCGTGGAAATGCTCTATGACTCCGCACCGCTGGTACTGTCCGAGCTTATCCGCACCGCCTTTGTGCCGAAACCCGGCTGCCGTTTTTATGTGGCAGACTTCTCCGCCATCGAGGCGAGGGTCATCGCATGGATCGCTGGGGAACATTGGCGGCAGGAGGTTTTTGCAAAGGGCGGCGACATTTACTGCGCTTCCGCTTCGCAGATGTTCCATGTCCCCGTAGAAAAGCACGGCGTGAACGGGCATCTGCGGCAGAAAGGCAAAATTGCCGAGCTGGCTCTTGGCTACGGTGGCTCCGTGGGTGCGCTGAAAGCAATGGGCGCACTGAACTACGGCTTACAGGAAGGAGAACTGAAACCGCTGGTGGATGCCTGGCGTCTGTCCAACCCCCATATTACAAAGTTCTGGTGGGATGTGGACAAAGCAGCTTCCACCTGCGTCCGAGAGCGAACTGCCACAGAAACACACGGCATTCGCTTCTATTAGTCTTCTTTTCACAATGACACACCATGTCGTTTTCCCCTAGTTTTTCCCCTATCAGCATCCAAAACGCAAAAACACCCAGCCGCATACCGGGTCATGGTACTGTGGCGGGGTATCGCTTTATCCCTGCTTCTTCATGCTGTCATAGTAGCTCTGCATCCGGGCAGCGGTGTCGGCCTTCATTTTATCGGAGGTGTGGGTCTAAGCGTTCAGGGTGAAGCTGGCTGTGGCATGGCCCAGCAGGCTTTGGACGCTCTTAATGTCAGCGCCGGAGCTGATGGCAACCGTCGCACAAGTATGCCGGAGATCGTGTGGCCTTGCGTCCGGGCATCCGATGGACGCAGCAATTTTCTTGAAATGCTTGTGAAAGGTCCCGAAGATGATGTACCGCCCCATGCAGCCCTCATAATGCTGCTCAGGTCGTACTTTTTCACATTCATGCCTCCTGTGGTTTTATTTGCCGTCTCTCCGTGCTGCCGCCGCTCCTTTGTGTTTGTCAATGCATTGGGTTACAACATGCGGTGTTGAAATTGGCCCCCAACTCTTTCTGTCTATATAATACACTTAAAAGTGTCCTTCGTCAACACTTTAGTTTCACTATTTCATTTCTTTTTTCATCATTTTCTTGACAGTCTACATTTAAACGTGTATGATACTCTACAGAAAGGAGCTGGAATTTATGCCACTTAGGATGAGTGAGAAAATCAAAGTCGTACTCGGCCGACGCAATATGACTTTAGGCGATTTGGCCGAAAAGACAGGCCAGACACGCCAAAATCTATCCAATAAAATGAGCCGTGACAATTTCACGGAAAAAGAGTTGCGGAAAATTGCCGACGCCCTCGATTGCGCCTATTATGCTGGTTTCACTCTCAACGATACTGGCGAAGATATTTGATTTGGAGGTCGCAGAATGAAAAATTACGCAGATAAATTCCACATGACCCCAGACCAAAGCCTGTTTCTGGCGAAAAAGAGATGGGATGAAAATGTCTATTGCGGCATGAGGATGGAAAACAGGAATATTACATTCCCTCAGACCAAAACCATCCTGCAGGGCGTAAATGTCCCCAATGTGCTGCTTGACGATATTCAGGCCGTTTTGAATATGCGTGACGCATGGCGGTTTCTGCTGGGCAGCATGAGCGAGCCGGTGACTTTTGAATACTGGTGCAAGCTGAATGAATACATTGCCCGGAATGAGGCTCTGGAATGGGGTAAACTCCGCACCGGCTCTGTTGGTATCTCCGGCACGGACTATATTCCGCCTGTGCCGTCTGAGCGGCAGGCCAGAGCCGAGCTTGAAGCAATCTTGACCGCAGACACCTCCGCCACCTCTCAGGCCTTGCAAGCCTTTGTTTGGGGCACAAGGGGACAGTTCTTCTGGGACGGAAATAAGCGCACCAGTATGACCCTTGCAAACAAGATTCTCATTTCTACCGGTGCCGGTTTCCTGACGATCACCGACAAGCATATGGAGCAATTCAATACCTTGCTGCTGGATTATTACAATAGCGGCGACAGTGAACGTCTTACTGACTTTCTTTATGAAAACACTATTCTGGGTATTTCATGAGATGATCCGCGCATGAAATAGGAATTAGGTGACAGAGTGCGCATTGTCTCCAGCGGGCAGACTGACTCTATACAGGCTTTTCTGGGCCTGTTCTAGCTCCGTCAATGCTCCGTAGAACTCGTTAGGATCAACACGCTCAACATAGGCGTTCAGGTTTCTCACCTGTTGCCATGCCCTGTAGTATGTCCAATACAGCTCTTTCAGGCTGTCGGGCATGCTTCACAATAAAGCAGATCACCCCATCCAAGTCAAAAATCACAGCATCATACTTCATAGCGCTTCTATCGTTCCTTTCTCTGGCGTCAGCTCCAGACGATACCGTTTTCCACTTCCAGCCCGGCAAAGCCCTGAGCCAGCACTTTCCAGGCTCCCCCCGCTGCCGCCGGGTGCGTGCCGCCGATATACACCAGGCCCGCCCACTGCTTGCCGCCGCCAATCCAGTCCGCCTGGGCGGATTTCATAAAGAAGGGATAGGCCTTCTCTGGGTCGCCGCAGCGGCAGGAGAGCAGAGCGTACATACAGGCGCTCAAAGAGGAGCCATGCTCTGTCCGGGGGGCATAGTAATCCCACTTGGCTTTCAGAACCTTGGCAGGATAATCACTGTGGAAGAATTCCAGCATGGTCACCAATCCGCCTGCTTGATAACCTGGGTCTGGGATTCCTTCTTTCAGGACTATGGAAGGTACTGCACAAAGATTTTTTCCACCAATTTATGGACGAGCCAGCCATAGAAGCCGGGAAGGAACAGAATAAGCGGCGGAAAAACCGGCAGGAGGAAAAGAATCAGGGATAGGACGACCAGAAGGAGAATGCTCTTTGCCGGATTGGCCAGGGCAAGGATGGCAGACTGGCGGAGGGTGGTTTTTGCGGAGTCCTGGAACCGGGCGGCGTAGGCGGCGGCATAGACGATCCACAAGCCCACCAGGTAGCTCAGCACCAGAAATACCGGGCGAAGATTGCACCAAGCGGCGCCCTGCTCCCGGAGAAACGCCGTAACAAAGCACTCCGCCAGCAGGAGCACCTCCAGCAGGCCCAGGGGGAGAAAGCTCAATGTCGCCTGACGGAAATTGCTCTTGAAGCTTTTCAGGAACTCCACCGCCGCAATGCCCTCCTTCTGGGAAAACACCTTGTGAATGGCGGAATACATGGCGGTATTGGAGGCGCCGATGGTCACGAGAGGGATACAGCCCACAAACCACATGAGGCTCAGAAGCGCCAAATCCCCTACCCTGGTCACAGCGCAAACCACCGGGGATTCCAGGTTAAAAATCCCGCTCATTTGATCTTAACCGCTTTCATCTGCGCCAGCACCCCCAGCTCCGCCGCTTTGAAGCAGTGTTCCTGGGTCATGGCGGTTTCTGTCCGGTGGATGCAGTCCAGAATCAGCTGGCCGAAGAAGGGGAAGCCAACCTTGCCCTGGACGTCAAACCGCTTCTCCCCCTGGCCGTTGACCAGGAAGACCAAGTCACTGACAGCGGGCTCCTCTCCCACATTGATGTACTTGCGCAGCTCAATGGTTCCCTCGGTGCCGATGATCAGGGTGCGGCCGTCGCCCCAGGTGCGCAGGCCATCCGGCGTAAACCAGTCCACCCGGAAATAGAAGCTGGTACCGTTTTTACCGGTGATGGTGCAGTCACCGTAGTCCTCCAATTCGGGATAGGCAGGATTGTTGTAGTTGGCAACCCGTGCGCTTACCACCTCTCCGTCTTCTTCACCGCAAAAATGGAGATACTGCTCAATCTGGTGGGATCCAATATCGCAGAGGATGCCGCCATATTTTTCATGCTCAAAGAACCAGGCGGGGCGGTCCTTGGCGTTCAACCGATGGGGCCCGAAGCCCGCCACGGAAATCACCCTGCCGACGGCCCCCTGCTCAATGAGCTGCCCAGCAAAAATTGCGCTCTCGTTGTGGAGCCGCTCGCCGTAGTAGCACATGTACTTTTTCCCCGTCCGTTTGGCACACTCCTTGGCGGCCTCCAGCTGCTCCAGGCTCACGAGAGGGGCTTTGTCGGTGAAATAGTCCTTCCCCGCCTCCATGGCTCGAATTCCCAGCGGGCAGCGCTCACTGGTCACCGCCGCACCGGCGATGAGCCTGGTTTCCGGGTCGTCAAATACTTCCTGCTCCGAAGAAGCCACCTTCACCTGGGGAAACGCCTTCACAAAGGCCGCCACCTTCTCGGGATCGTGGTCGTAGACGTAGCGCAGGGTGGCTCCCGCCTCGGTCAGGCCATTGCACATGCCGTAAATATGGCCATGATCCAGGCGCACGGCGGAGAAGCCGAATTCTCCCGGTTTCACAACGGGATTGGGCTTCCCCTTGGGGGCGTAATTCATTCCATCTGATGCGTTATTCATTTTGCAATTGCTCCTTTCGATTTGCGGGCGCTATTTTACCTGCCAGCTCTCCGGCGGGCCCAGGTAGGATTTGGGCAGGGGCTTGTCCGCCGGGTGAAGAACGATCCGCTCCACCACCGCCATGGGGGACATGGCGTACAGCCGCAGCTGATTCAGCCCCTTCCGGCAGGAAACCGCTATCTTGCGGATGCGGATGTTGTCTCGGACGGCAGCGTCCCATTCCTGACAGTCCAGCTTTAAGGAGGCAAAATCCGATCCCACCAAATTGTAAACTTTCATCTCTCCCCCATTCATCTGGATGCCGATGTTCATTTGGTGCTCCATGGTGGCAGTGTTGGAGGGAGCCACATACAGCTCCAGGCAATACGCTCCCTCCTGCTGGGCAGCAAAGCGGTATTCTACCCAAGGCTTTTCCGGCCAGGAAGTGAAATCCTCCATCACCGGGAAGGCTTTGATGGCGCTGCCCGTCCGGCCATAGGGGGAGAGGATTTTGTAGCCGGCGTCCTCCATCTGAGATTGGGCTGCAAAATGGGCCGCCTCCATGCAAAGGATGTGGTTGGCCTCCACAAAGGTGCCCCTGGGATAATCCCAGCTTTCCCGCTTTTCCGCCCACACCAGAATATGGCAGGCATTGTACACGGTTTTCACGGTGACCTTCCCCTGATGCACCCCGGGCTCCATCCGCTCCCGGTGGATGGTGATGGAAAGCACATCCTTCTTTTTCACACAGCCATGGCTCCGGGACAGGGACAGCCAGGGGCAGTCCGTCTCCACCAGATAGGAAACCGCTACCCGGCTGCCGCAGGCCAAATCCACCTCCACCCGATTCACGTTCTGGTGCAGGCCGTATTTCAGCTCGATGGTGTCCCCGCTCCAGCGGGTACCGATGGTGAAATCATCGCTCTGTGCGTCTGCCACCAAAAGCCTTGGCTTATTGGCGCCTTCAATGGTGACAAAGGGCGGATAGAGGTTCCCATCCTCGCACCAGCGGACAAAGCCCACATGCTCGCTGAGGGCCATGCCGAAAAAACGGCCTCCGTCCAAGGCGTGATACTGCTCGGTGAGCATTCTGTCCTGACCGATACAGCGCCGCACCATCTGTGCGTGCTGGTTGGCCTCCATCCGGCCCTGGCGGGCATAGAACTGGTTCAGCCCGGCATAGAGCCACATCTGGCAGTGGTTGGCGGAGGCGCAGGCAGGATAATAAAGCAGCTCCCAGAAGGCGTCCGTCAGCTCCGGGGGGCACTTCCCCAGAAGCTTTTTGGCATTGGCCATGATCTGCCTGGTGGTTTCCAGCAGCGCCTGGGTCTCGCCGAAATGCACCGGGTGATAGACCTCCACATTCATCACCTCGGGCTTGCGGTTGTGATTGATCTGGGTGTAATGGTGGAGAATCCGGTCAATGAGCCCGCAATCCTCCCGTGGGAAGCCGGAGCCAAACTGATTTTCCACCCAGCTGCGGCTCCAGGCATCCGTTTGGTTCACCGCCTGAGCGCCCCGTTTGTCCATGTCATAAGCCATATCCATAAAGTAGCACAGGGGATATTCCAGGAAGCAGATGTCGCCGATGTTGGCAATCCACACCTCCCGAATGCCCCCTTCATAGGCGCAGGCGAGCTGCTCCCACATTTTTGGCAGGAAATTGGTGTTCATCCAGTCATAGGCGTAGGCCCCGCCGTGGAAATCCAGGTGGTAGTACAGTCCAAAGCCGCCGGGGTGATTTTTCATCTCCTGTGTGGGCAGGGAGCGCAGGTTGCCGAAATTGTCATCCGTCAGCATCAGGGTTACGCCGTCCAGCTCCGGGTCGCCCATCAGCCCCCGGGCGGTTTCGTCGCCGTAGTAGAATTTCTCCACCTCGGTGAACAGAACGAAAAGCCGTGGGATTTTTTTCAGGTCTTTTCCGATGTACCGGCGAATCAGGCCATTCTGGGTTTTCAGCACATCTCTCAGCAGGTCGATGTTGTCGTGCAGCGTGGCATCGCTTCCCATGATGGGGGTGTCCTGCTCTCCCCGCATTCCCACCGTGATGATGTTTTCAAAGGGACGGTTTCGTTTCAGGCCGTCCTCCCAGAAGCGGGTGATGCCCTCCCGGTTGGTGAGGAAGTTCCAGGCGTCCCCATAGGGGGAATCGGGACGCCGCATCAGCCGGTATTCCTCCCCCGCACGCATACAGGGCTCATGGTGGGAGGTGCCCATCACAATGCCCAGCTCGTCGGCAAGGCGGGCGTTTTCCAGGCCAGGGCCGTCCAGGCTAAAATTGCTGTCCCACATGGCGGGCCACAGGTAGTTGCCCTTCAACCGGAGGATCAGCTCGAACACATGGGCGTACATGGCCGCATTGAAGCCGCCGAAGTGCTTTTTCGCCCAGGTGCCGATGGCAGGCCATTCGTCATTGATAAAGATGCCCCGGTAGCGGACGGAGGGCTCTTTGGAAACCATGCAGCACCCCTCATCCAGCACATACCGCTCCAGCCTGGCCGGGCGCACCTCCGCCCAGCCCACCAGAGGGGAAACGCCCAGCAGCTCACTCAGATGGAAAAGGCCATAGATTGTGCCCCGCTTGTCGCTGCCCGCAATAATCAGGGCCTGCTCCACATCGGGAAAGGGAGACGCCACCAGCTGGAAGGAGAAGACCTCCCATTTTCCCCGGATACCGGACAAATCCAGCTTTCCACCGGATTCCAGCTGCTCCAAAAGGGGACTTTTCCCCAGGGTTCCGGCCAGAATGACGATTTTCCGGCCCGGGGGCCGGGCAATGACGGAGGGTTTTTCGCCGAACACCCGGCACAAATCCCCAGCCACCATATTGAAGACACGCCGTACCCCGGGGAAGGCCTGTTCCTCACAGACCAATGGAGGCAGGGGCTTTTGCAGAATCAGCTTCATGGGTTTTCCTCCTTCTTTATTCTGCACCGACCTTTTCTCCCCGCACATGGGAATACATTTGCAGCATCAGCGCCATGGTATCATGGACGCTGGAGATGTCATTTTGATAAGGTCTGTTCTCTAAAATGGAACGGTAGAAATCCTGAATACAGGTATAATGGCTGCTGCCCCAGTAGTCCTTTCCCAGAGTGGCTGCCTGATGGTCTGCCTCCTGCTCCCTGCGTCCGTCCGCCCAAATGGTGGTCAGGTCATCCCCTTCCAGCCGCAAGGTTGCGTGCTCACAGCTCAGCTCCAGCAGCACCGGAGCATTGCGGCAATAGGCGTTGGTGGCGTAAAACAATGCAGTCGCTCCGGATTGGAACTGAATATCCGCCTCCAGGGTATCCTCCACCTCGATTTCCTTTTGTAAGGAATGGTTGCTCATATGGCTCTGTACTTTCGCCGGGGTTCCCATCAGGTAGACCAGCAAATCAAGGGTATGAATCGCCTGATTGATCAGCACCCCGCCGCCCTCGGTCTTCCAGCTCCCCCGCCAGTCGCTTCCAAGGTAATATTCCGGCTCCCGGTGCCAGGTGAGGAAGGCCCTGGCGCCCCGAATGGCGCCCACTTCTCCGGAGGCAAGCAGCATCTTCACCCTCCGCACAGAATGATTGTACCGGTTCTGGAAGCAGATGCCAACTTTGGCTGTCTCCTTTTCCAAAGCCGAAAATTCCCCCCACTGCTCCTCGTTTATCACAGGAGGCTTCTCCGTAAACACGTGGATGCCCCGCTTCACACAGAGGGATGCCAGAGGGGTATGCAGCGGGTGGGGCACACACAGATGCACCACATCCAGATTCTCCCCATCCAGTAGCGCCTCCACAGACGAATAGGGGTGAATGCCGCAGCTGGCGGCAAATTCCTCCGCCCGCTCCGCCCTTGTGTCGCAGCATGCGATAAGCTTTGCCTCGGGGAGGGAAAGCAGAACCTTCTTATGTACCTGGGCGATTGCCCCGCAGCCGATGATTGCGGCTTTCAGCATGGCGTTTCTTCCTTTCAGAACTCCTTACAGCTTTACGGTGCTGCCAAAGGAATTGGAGTTATCCAATGGTCTTGCTGCCGCCCAGACCCGCTTCCTTGGCAGCGGTCAGGTAAGCATACAGCTCGTCGATGTTGGTGGGAACTTCCATGTTCAGCTTTTCCAGCCAGTCCTTGCGGATATAATTGGTCTGGGCGGCGATGATGATCCGGCGAGCGCACAGGCAGAACTGCTCCATGCCATTGCCAGCGTCAAACTGGCCATACTGGAGAACGTCCTTGCCCAAAAATTCCTTCAAATCCTGGCCGTACTCTTCCAGCAGACCGTCCAGGGGATACAGGCCGCCCATGTCCACATACTGCTGAACCAGGTCACCGCCATAGGTCATGCAGATGTCGGGGGCAGTGCCGCCGGCCAGCTGGGTGTTCAGGATGGTGCCCTCTTCCCAGCGGGACACGGGCACCCACTCAATCTTGATGTGGTTGGGATCGCCGAAGTTTTCCTGGATGTAGTGCAGCTGCCAGCAGTCTTCTACGTTGAAGCCTGCAATGGAGCGGTCGTACATCTCTACCCGCAGGGTCAGCCAGTCGTCGGCTGCTGCGGTGTTGGCGGGGAACAGTCCAATGCACATGCAAAGAACCAGCACGAGGGTTAGGATTTTTTTCATGGTTGGGGTCACTCCTTTTTTATGATTGTGGGCGGTCTCCTCCCGCCCGGGATTACTAGATCAGCCCTTCACTGCGCCCATGGTCACGCCCTTGACGAAATAGCGCTGGACAAAGGGATAAACCACCAGAATGGGCAGTGTGGCGAAAATAATGGTTGCGGACTCAATGGATTCGGAAAGGCTGGAGGCCAGGTCGTTGGCGCTGCCCTCCATCACCGCCACTTCAATGGCTTGAGAGCTCTTGATGAGGTTGTAGAGCTTCAACTGGAGGGGCTGAAGATCCCGGGAGGTGATGTAGTACAGGGCATCAGAGAAGGAATTCCACCGTCCCACTGCATAAAACAGGGACAATGTTGCCAGTGCCGAGAAGCTTAGAGGCAGATACACATGGAGCAGAATCTGGAAATCGCTGGCTCCGTCGATATAGGCCGCCTCGCACAGCTCATAGGGCAGCCCTGCGAAAAAGTTCTTCATAATGATCACATTGAAGGTGGACAGCAGCCCCGGCAGGATCAGCGACCACATATTGTTCAGCAGGCCCAATTCCTTGATATTCAGGTAGATGGGGATGGTGCCGCCGGAGAAATACATGGTGAACACGATGAAAATGGTAAAGAACTTCCGCCCCTTCAGCCGCTTCATGGTCAAAGGGAAGGCAATGAGAATGGTGAGTACCATGGCCAGAGCGGTATAGATCAGGGTGAGTTCTACCGTATAAAACAGGCTGTGCCACATAGACTTGTCCTTGACGATGACTTCATAGGCCTTGGTGGTGAACTCCACCGGCCATAGTGTTACATCGCCCCGGAAAAATCCGGGGCACTTCGTGCGAGGGTGTGAATTGTTTTTGGGGACGGGAAACCATAGCAGCAGGCAAGTCTTGAATACGGATGATTTGCACTGGCTGAATCATGGCAGTCTGATTCAATTGATGTATTCTCGTGGTGGCAGTCCGACAATCTTCTTAAATGACCGGTAAAAATTCGAATATTCACTAAACCCGCATTGGAATGCTGCATCCTGCGGTGTAACACCTGTGTGAAGGAGTTCTTTGGCATAGGTGATCTGTCTGTATGGGACGCTGCATGGCGGCTTTCTTTTAGGGCAACACCGCATAATGGGGCAAAAGATCCGCCGAAAGCCGAAGCTCCCATTGTGCGGTGTTGCCTTAGTTTATTGAAGGATTCTGACTCATTGCAAAATGTTGCTTTATCCTTGCATTTCTCCAACGAAAATTGACAAGATTCCCGCCATAAGATATTATTTCAGCAGAAAAAATGTGTAACGAACGGATAGGATTCAGGGATTCCCAGTCATGTAAAATACTCATTGACAAAAATGATATGTTGCAGTAAAAAAGTAGTAGTGACGCTAAAACAGTGAAACATTTATCAGGGAGGTATTCAAAATGAATCGAAACATGAAACGTCTTATGGAACTGGCAGAGGAGATTCGGTAGAACGAGCGGGAGGTATTCCTTGATTTCAACAATCCGCAGCACGATGCGTACTTCTGTGAGCAAATGGGCGGGATTTCAAGTTTGCAGAAGGATTTTCCAGAGCTGTACGCTCTATATCTTCATGCCAAAAAGAACGGAAATCCGGTCACGGTGGGAGAGCACGAGGAATTCAGAGACGGCATTCAAATCATTTACGCCTACCAGGATCAAAATCACATTCTTCATTTCAAGGGGATCACCGCCCTTGGCCGGGAAATGCAATGCATTTGCGAACGGATCCACATTTATCATGAAAGCAGACAGGAACTGATCGTTGCAACCGGGCGATGCACCCAGGATACCCATGTTACAGCCTTTTCCTTTGACTGGGACAATACCTGCAGGGAATACCAAAGTGGAAATATTATTTTTGACTATTATTCCATGTGGTATGATCCGGAAAACCAGCTGCTCCAGGCGTGTTTGTACAGCAGCCAGGAAGAGATTGATACCGGTTGCCAAAGCTGTGTGCAGAAAATCCAGATGGACGACCCCGGGCACATTCATACAAGCCCGGATTCCGCAATTCTGGTCTGCTATAACCGTCATCCTGAATCCACGGAAACTGTTGACTATGATTACAGCGAGGCATTTGATCCCGTCTCCCATAAGCAGCAGCTTTTCCTGGATGTCGCCGGAAATGTTCAGCTGGACAGCAGCTTTGGACGTTTCCAGTGGGTGGACATGACGAAATTCGTCCTGAAGCTGTACTGTGACAGCGGCGTGGCAGATTATAATCTTCAGGGCAGGGTTGAATCGGTGCGCAATTGCTTCAAACAATCCGATTCCGGTTTTACCTTCCGGTTGGACAAGGATTGGAAGGGAATTGTTCCCTCTGCCAGACTTCCCATTGTGGAGGATGTGAACTTCCTGATGCGCTTTCCTTTTGCAACCGAAAAGGCAAAGGGGCGTATTTTGGTTGACAGTACCCTGGAACCGGGAAAGGAAGCCCCGGATAGAATTCGGATCTCCAAGCTGCAGCTGCTTTGGGGCTGTGTTGAGGCCGGCACGCAGATTCGCTTAATGGATGGCCGGGAAATCGCCATTTGTGAGCTTCGGCTGGGAGACAGGATCGCTGTATACGGTGGCGGTGAAGCCATTGTTAAAAATATATTCGTCGGACAGGAGGAAATCCTCTGGAAGGTAGAAACCGGTGATGGAAAGTTCCTGGTCTGTACAAAGGATCATCCGATTCTGACAGAATCCGGCTGGAAGCCGCTCCAGCTGCTTCGGGGCAACGATAGAATGCTCATGTGCGGTAAAGTAACAAACAAGAATTTGATAGGCAGACCGACCGCTATTCCGAATTTTATAATACAGGAAAAGCAGGACAAGCACAATCGCTTGCTCTGCTTTTTCTGTATTCTCTCTTGACAACTGCTTTATTGTGTTCTATACTGTATTTGTATCAGCATAACACCTAAAAACAGAATGGCGGTGAGAATTTGGAAATAGTTGTAAGCAACAAGGCAAGCCGACCTTTATACGAACAGATAGCGTCACAAATTAAAGCAGCGATAATGAGCGGCGAGTTAAAGGCGGGCGAAGCAATTCCGTCTGTAAGGTCATTAGCAAAATCATTGCATATCAGCATTTTAACAGTTCAGAAAGCATATACCACACTTCAAGAGGACGGCTTTATTGAAACGACAGCCGGAAAAGGTTGTTATGTATCAGCGCAAAATCAAGACTTTTATCTGGAAGAACAGCAAAAAAAGATAGAAGAACGGTTTTCGGAAGCAATCGAAATTGCCCGTACAAGTGGCATATCTTTGGATAAGCTGATAGGCTTGCTAACACTTTTATATCAGGAGGACTAAGGCATGAGTGAGAATATTTTGGAGATTAGGGAGTTGTCCAAAGACTATGGCGATTTTGTCCTTGATAAAATCAGTTTTTCTTTACCCCGTGGAGTTATCATGGGGCTTATCGGAGAAAACGGAGCCGGAAAGTCAACAACAATTAACTGTATTCTAAATGAAATACAAAAGAGCAGCGGAACAATCCGCATTTTTGGAAAAGACCACAGCACAGATGAAATTGAAATCAAAGATAAGTTAGGAGTTGTTTTTGACGAAAATCACTTCCTGGATATATTCACACCAGAGGAAATCGGGAAATTTATGTCCGGTATATACTCTGCGTGGGAATGGCAGCTTTATCATCAGTTTCTTGAAAAGTTTGAACTTCCGAAAGACAAAAAGATTAAAGACTTTTCAAAGGGTATGAAAGTGAAACTGGCCTTTGCTGTTGCTCTTTCCCACAATGCAGAATTGTTGATTTTAGACGAAGCAACAAGCGGCCTTGACCCGATTATCCGAGATGACGTTTTGGATATGCTCATTGATTTTGTGCAGGACGAAAGCCATTCCGTATTGGTATCCTCTCACATTACCAGTGATTTAGAAAAAGTGGCGGATTATATTACTTTTATCCACAAAGGCAAGCTGATTTTCACGCAAGATAAGGATACTCTGATTGACAATTACGGAATTATAAGTTGTGGTGCCGCTGTATTTGACACGATAAATAAATCAGAAGTCATTGCGTATCGCAAAGAAGATTATCAATTTAAGGTATTAGGGCGTATCTGAAAACTAATTGATCTTAGGAAAGTTGCACAAGAAGCCAAAATGCGATAGAATAAGAGAAAAAGCATGGGGGTATTCGTATGGCAGCAAGACGATATGAACTCA
>JAETOP010000021.1 GCA_021771675.1 Oscillospiraceae bacterium
ACCGGGGGCCTGGTGTCGGAAAAGATGGTAGATGACATTCTTCTGCTGGTCAACGGCCACTTCTGGCGGGGCCTGGGACGGCTGATTGCCGATTTCTTCCGCAATCGCAGGGTCAGCAAATGCTTTATGAAACAATTGGGGAAATAAACTGCAGGCAGCGCAGCAGGAACATTGCTTAGGGCAACACCGCATAATGGGGCAAAAGATCCGCCGAAAGCCGAAGCTCCCATTGTGCGGTGTTGCCTTAGAGCATGGGGCTATTAAAAAGTCCCTAAGCAGATTGCAACCTTCCCGTTGGAAAGCCCCAAAGGGGATCTTCAACAAATTGAGGCATGGACACCCGTTTGGATGTCCATGCCTGCCTTTTTAACTTACTGCATTCGATAACCGGAGTGCATCAGCTTTAGAATCTGGTTCCAGAAGTCCTCCTCCTCGGCGAGGTAAACTTCTGCGTCCTCCAGCTGAGTGAAGGAGATGATGCGCTTTCCCTGGTCAATCCATGCGTTTTTTAGCTTACCGCCGCAACCTGTTCTACCCATGATTGAATCTCACTTTCCGGCGTGTCCGTAATGATGTAATGGGTGATTGAAATATTGCCATCGCCATATATGAAGGGGTCGCTGCGCTTTTTCATAATTTCTGTCAGATTCCCGGCCTCGTCAAAGCGATAGGTGAGGAAGCTGAGGTAGCTGCTGTTCTGAGAGAAGGACATGGCAAAGGAGATTTCCCGGTCGCTGATGACGCTGTAGTCGGCGGGGAAGTAGTAGCAGATGTAATCGTCGTTGTACAAGAACCGCTTGACCCAGTCACCGTAGCCAAATTCGTCGGGCTGGGCGGCGCGGCTGTGATGCAGACCTTCGGCATCGTAGTAGTCCTCAACCTGGGTATCGCCGTATTTCCAGATGACTTCATTGAGATAGCGGCTGTCTGCGTAGGAAGAACTGTTGTCAAAGTATTCCTCCACCCGGTAGCTGCCGCTTTGCAGCTTTTCGATGGCGGCATCCACCCTGGCCAGAGCTTCCTCGCCCCCCTCACCGAACACGCCTCCGGTGGGAGCAATCTGGAATTCGGCGTACTGGATGATGGACTGGCTGCCGGAGTAGAAGTATTTGCCCATCCGGTAAACTCCTGAGTCCAGATTGCCGTAGGAATCCGACCAGTCGATGTTCAGGCTGGTGGTATGGGTGCGGATACGGATGGTATCATCGCCCCAGCTGGCGGTCTTGTCCTCACCCCCCAGCCGCTCCCAGTGGTCGCCGACTCTCTTTTCCAGCCAGTAGCTGCCGTCGGCAGTGTAGTTGGAGACGCCCACGGTGTTGGTGCCAAGGCAGACCTCTCCGCCGCTGGGCTTCAGCAGGTCGTCGTCCACCCGGAAGAAGATGCTCCAGGGAGAGTTTTCCAAGGCGGTGAAGGAGTCCTCCGGGGTGTAGCTGCCGGAACCCGGAGTGAATTCGGCGAAGCGCTGCACTTCCACGCACTGGCGCTGCCGGGCGGTCACAGTGCCGTCCTGACCCAGCGCTTCTGTCAGATGGTCGATGGATGCAAGGGTGCCGTCCTCGTTGAAGCGGAAGGTGTCGGTGCCCTGGAAGGATACGCCGGCAAAGTCTGTCCACACGGAGCGGAAGGAGATTTCCTCCTGGCTGATGGTGGAGTCCCCTTCGGGGAAGAGAATTTTCCGATTCTGATTCAGTCGGAAGGGGTACTCCCAGCCGGCGCAGACATAGACAGCCTCCTCGCTGCTGTTGGAAGAGGTGCAGAACTCTCCCAGATATTGATTGAGGGTATAGCTGCCTCCCTCCTTGATGATTTGCCTCACCGGCTGGATGTTCCCGGCGGGACTTTCTTCGCTGAGGAGCACCGAATAGGATTGCTTGCCGGTAAGAGCGTTCAGCGCCGTGGCGCAGCGCTCCAGGGCGGCTTCCTCCAGGGCGGGCAGCTGCTCCCGGTAGATGCGGAAGCCGGAGTAAAATAAAGCGGTATCCGAAACACTGGTGATGGTCTGCACAATGCGGTAATCTCCCGCGCTGAGGGAGCCGTAGGTAAGGCTCCAATCCAGGTCATGGGGGCTTGTAAAGGTTTCACCATCCCGGGAGAGGGCAAAGCCGATTCTAGAGCAGTCCAGAACCTGGTTGTTTCCGGACTGGCTGGGAACAGCCTCCCATTGGGCGCCGTTCCAGCGTTCTATGTACCCGTTGGTCATTTCGATGGATTCCGAAGCAGCCATAAACCGCTCCTCAATCACATAGACCAGCTTGCAGCCTGTGGTGGACACGGGGTCGGCAATCACCCTCACGCCCCAATCCGGGTTTTCTCCCACGTCCGGCAGGGGAGCGGGGACAAAGTCTGCCGGGCTTTGGTGGCTGGATTCCCGGAGCTGGGCCTCGGTGTCCACCTGAACCTGGGATGCCTCGGCGGGACTGGTGATCAGGCACAGTGTCACGAATCCCACCGCCGCGATTCCCAGCATACTGATCCAGAAGCTGGGCTTGTGGTAGTTCAGCACGGACTTGATCCGGTATTTCACGCTGATCTCGCCGAAGGCCACGGGGCACGCGGCGTAGTGCACCCGGTTGGTGCTGCATTGGAGCAGGGCGGAGGAGTAGGCCTTCCGCTCGTCCAGCTCCATGAACTGCACCACCCGCTCGTCGCAGGCGATCTCAATGTCCTTGCACAGCAGCACATAGGCAATCCACACCAGGGGATTGAACCAGTGCAGCACCAGGGCCAGGAAGCCGATCACCTTGATCCAGTGGTCGCCCTTGTCCAGATGGGTGCGCTCGTGGGCCAGAATCTGCTTTTTGGTGGCGCCGGACATGCCGGTGGGTATGTAGATTTTGGGCTTGATGAACCCCAGCACAAAGGCGGTTTCAATTTTGTCCGATTCCCAGCCCCCGGGAACCTTCACCGCATCCCGAACCTGGCGCCGCAGCCGGACATAGGAGGCGATGCTGACGATGCCGATGGCCGCCGCCACGGCGGCCCACAGGAGCAGCAGGCCCAGAGAGGGGCTGATGGGCACGGGAATGATGAGCTTGGCAGGCTGGAGGCTGAACTTGCTGGTCACCGGGATGGGCATCAGCAGCCGGACGCCGGCCAGCATCCAGAGGGCGCAGATGTATTTCCTCGGCGTCTTTTTCAGCAGCAGCCGCAGCACCATCACGGCCAAAATCACGATGCTGCCGTGGAAGCTGGCGGTGAGAAGGCTTTGAAAGAACGTAATCATATTCATTCCTCCTGAAAACGGTCAATCATGATCTGTAGCTGTTCCACTTCGGATTTGGTAAGCTTTTTGCTTTTGGAAAAGGCCGCCAGGAAAGCAGGCATGGAGCCCTCAAAGGTTTCCTCCATCATCTCTTCCAGCCGCTTTCTCTGGGCCTCCGCCTTGGAAACCAGACTGGTGACGATGGTATTCTCATTTTTTACCACCCCTCGCTCCGCCAGGCGGCGGATGACGGTGTAGGTGGTGGCCTTTGACCAGCCCAGCTGCTCCTTGCACAGGCGAACCAGCTGAGTGGAGTTCACCGGCTCATTTTCCCAAAGCAGGAGACAGAAGCGGTATTCACTTTCAAAAATCTTTGGGACTGCCATGTTGATTCCTCCTTGTTAGCCGAAATAGCTGCCGGTGCCGTTATCCACCACCTCGCCGTCGATGGTGATGCCGGTGGTGTCGTGGAGCATGAATTTGTCGCCGCCGCTGCGGGTGCCGTCCTCCAGCAGCTCGCCCAGGTCACGGATGGTGGTGCCGGTGAAGGTCACGTCCTTGCAGGAGGTCATGTACACGCCGCCCCAGCTGCACTCATAGATGTCGCAGTCGATGGTCTGGATGTTCTTGGAGAAATCGGCCCAGATGCCAACCACGCCGCAGCCGTACAGGCCGCAGTTTTTGATGAGAATGTCCTGGCTGCCCCGCAGGCCGATGACGCCGCCGGCGCAGGAGCCGGGCTCAAAGGTGTGTCCGGCGGTGAAGCCTTCCAGGGTGACGGCGCTGCAATTGTCAAAATTGAGCACGTGGGCGTACCGGGGGCGGGCGGAGATGGTGTGGGCCTTGATGTCGTCGCCCTCGGCCCGGATGGTCAGGTTGCTGACATCCCGGATGGTGAGCTGAACGCCGTCGAAGACCTCTTCCCAGTAGTAGTATTCCGTGCTGGTCTCGCCGTATCCGGCGGCGGTGCTTAAGTCATAAAATTCTGCGTCCAGGATGATTTCAGTGTCCGGGGCAATGGCGGTGAGCAGCTCGTCCACTGTGGATACCTTTACCTGGGTCTGATTGCCGGTGGAGACGGGGGTAAATTCTGACTCGGTTACGTCGACTGACTCTGCCCAGGCGGGCAGGCAGCAGCTGATGACAAGGGCCAGAAGCAGTGTTACGGTGAGCAGATAGGGGAGGGACTCGGTGATTTTCTTTTTCATGATAATGATCTCCTTTGTAAATGTAAAAGATGGTCTAACGCGCTAAACCTCATGCTTGAAGTCTAACACGCTAAACCATTTTTGTCAAGGGGTATTTTTGAATCTTAAGAAATTTTAAGAAATGACAAATCAGGAAATTTGTGTTTGGCGGGATATTTCGTAGGGCGGGGTCATGACCCCGTCCTACGAAACCAAACTATATTTTTAGCTGTTACAAGCTACAACAGGGGGGTGCGCGGTCAAACATCATTTTAAACATCCCGATAGAAGCTGATATCCGCCTTGCCCTCCTGGCTGGTGCCGTTGTACCCCTCAGTATCCAGCCCGCCGATGCGAAAGCCGGTTTTCAGGTAGAACAGGCAGGCGGAGAGATTGTTGTCCTGGGCCTGGAGGCTGACACCCCGCATGTGTTCCGCCCTGGCAATCTCCATGCATTTTTCAATCAGCATTCTGCCGATGCCTCGGCCCCGGTGGAGGGCGCTTACCTTCAAATCTGACAGATACAGATATTTGAAAAAGGAGCGTTCCAGCACCGCCAGCCCCACGCACTGCCCATCCTCATAGGCCCCCAGGAAAAAGGTGCTGGGAGCCATTTTGTCATAATCATAGGGCTCGTCCGGAAAGCACATCTCCTCACGCTTTTCCGGGGGGAATTCTTCAACGTGGTATCCCCAGTTTTTATCCTGGTAGGTGGGAATCAGCCTGCCCCAGAGAGGAAAGGGGTCGTTTTTCATGCGAATGTCACCTTTGTGGGCGGCATCGATGATCTTTGTTTCAATCATACATTGCTCTCCTTTGCAATCCGATGGCATTATTATAATCCGTGAGGCCCGGAAAGTAAATGTAAAGTTTTTTTGTCCCATCTTTAAGATTTCCTTAGTATCATTGACTTCCCCAAAATCGCTGGATATAATTTCCTCACCGTTTTTGAGGCGGTGTTGCAAAACCGTTTTTCCCAACCAAAGAGGAGATCAAAATGAAATGTCACAAATGGATACTCTTCGCCGTGCCGCTGGCGATTGCCCTTTCTGCCTGTGAGGCCCGGGAGCCGGGACTGGCTCTGGAAGCCATTGCACCCCTGGAACAGATCGATGAGATTTTGGATGAGACCACAGGCACCCCGTCCTCCCAGACTTTCGAGGATGTGGTGGAGCTGGTAAGCCTGAAAGGGAGTAGCACTACGGTTTATAAGCTGGAGGATGGCCGATACTTAAACCATGAGGGCCAGTATTTCACCTTTGACGGGATGGATACCTGGACCTGTGACGATGGCAGCTTTTGGAGCCGGAAGCTGGACACCCCCGTCACCAGAGTCTTGGCGGAGTTTGCCGTGGAGCGATTCCTGGCCCAGCGGCCGGATTACCTCTTTTGCAGCGACGGGAGCGAAAATGCCAGCAAGGTGGTATTGACCTTTGACACCGATGTTACCCAGTTCCGCTTCCTCCGGCTGAATGGTACCTTCGATTCCACCGGGGCATTCCACTGCGCCGAAACCCAGGAGCTTTATTCTGAGGCAAAAATAACCACCACCGACCTGATGGTGGTGGAGGCGAATCTGGACGGCCTGATTCCCACCCGGGGCATCAGCTTCGTAGACCCGGAGGGGATTACGAGGTACTATTACCTGGCCCTCAGCGGGGAGGACAATGCGCCCCTGCTGGTTTCCTTCAAGTGACAGCGGCGGGGTCCCGGCAATGAACTTTTCAGAAAGTCATCGTATTGCGGTTGAAATCCTTTGAAAAACGTTGTATAATATCCCGGAATGGATAACACTGAAAACTGATCTGCATATAAGGAGGAAACAACCATGATTGCTTGGAAAAACATGGATTCCCTGGCTTCTTACGAGAAGCTTCAAAATGTAAAGCGGGTGAATCTTGCCTGCGCCATGTCCGGCGAGAGCGGCGCCCAGCGGGTGAAGCGTTACAGCGTCCCTATGGGGGCCGGGATGGCCTTCAACTACGGCGCCAGACCCGTGGATGATGAGATTCTCTCCATCCTTTCCGAGTTTGCCAAGGAGGCCCAGCTCACCGACAAGTTCGCTGCCCTCTACAACGGCGAGGTCATCAATACCGGTGAGAAGCGGTTGGTGCTGCACCACCTGTGCCGGGGCCAGCTGGGCCAGGACGTAATCGCCGACGAGGTGAACAAGCGGGAGTTCTACCTGGGTGAGCAGAAGAAGATTGCCGACTTTGCCCGCAAGGTTCACTCCGGTGAAATTGCCAATGCCGCCGGAGAGAAATTCACCACCGTCTGCCAGATCGGCATCGGCGGCTCTGATTTGGGCCCCCGGGCCATCTACCTGGCCCTGGAAAACTGGGCCAAGGTCAACGGCACTCTGAAAATGAAGGCCGCCTTCATCTCCAACGTGGACCCCGACGATGCCGCCGGTGTGCTGAGCAATCTGGATCTGGCCCACTCCCTGTTCATCCTGGTCTCCAAGTCCGGCACCACCCTGGAAACCCTGACCAATGAGTCCTTTGTGAAGGACGCTCTGAAAAAGGCCGGTCTGAATCCCTCCAAGCACATGATCGCCGTGACCAGCGAGACTTCTCCTCTGGCCAAAAGCGAAGACTATCTTGCCGCCTTCTTCATGGATGACTACATCGGCGGCCGGTTCTCCTCATCCTCCGGTGTGGGCGGTGCGGTGCTGTCTCTGGCCTTTGGCCCGGAGGCGTTCGCCCAGTTCCTGGAGGGCGCTGCTGAGGCGGACAAGCTGGCAAAGAACGAGGAGCTCATTGAGAACCCTGCCATGCTGGACGCTCTGATCGGCGTCTATGAGCGCAATGTCCTGGGCTATCCCACTACCGCCGTGCTGCCCTATTCCCAGGCCCTGAGCCGCTTCCCGGCCCACCTGCAGCAGCTGGACATGGAGTCCAACGGCAAGTCCGTGAACCGCTACGGCGAGCCCGTCCACTATGCCACCGGCCCCGTGATTTTCGGCGAGCCCGGCACCAACGGTCAGCACTCCTTCTATCAGCTGCTCCACCAGGGCACCGACCTGATTCCCTTGCAGTTTGTCGGCTTCCGCCACAGCCAGATGGCCACCGACGTGGTGATCCAGGGCAGCACCAGCCAGCAGAAGCTCTGCGCCAATGTGGCCGCTCAGATTGTTGCCTTTGCCTGCGGCAAGGACGATGAGAACCTGAACAAGAAGTTCAACGGCGGCCGCCCCTCCAGCATCATCATCGGCGAAAAGCTGACCCCCCAGGCAGTGGGTGCGCTGCTGGCCCATTTCGAGAACAAGGTTATGTTCCAGGGCTTTGTGTGGAACGTCAACTCCTTCGACCAGGAGGGTGTCCAGCTGGGCAAGATTTTGGCCAAGAAGGTCCTGGCCCACGACTGCGACGGCGCTCTGAAGGTCTACAGCGACCTGCTGAACATCTAAAAAAGTTTTACCCGGGGCTTCCAGTGGAGGCCCCGGGCTTTTCGGTTAGTTCAGATAATCCCCCACGGGGGCTGTGTTGTGCTGCTTGATGATCTTGATGATGATGGAGCCGTCGCTCTGCTGGGTTTCCTCCAGGATTTTATACTGGGTTCTGTTCAGCTCCAGCTTTCTTTTGTAGCCGGCCACTTCCTCTTTTACCATTTTCACTGCGTAGTCGTGCTCCACGCCGTCCTTCAGCATGAAATGGAGCGTCTGGCAAATGCAGGCTGCCTTGATTCGTTTCATAAGTCTTCCTCCTCAATATCGAAAGAAATGGCATATTTGCGCAACTGGATTTACGCAAATATGCCACTCGTCACGGAAATATTATAATTTTTCCCGCTTCAAAATGCAAAGGGCTTTTTCAACAAAAATCCTTTGGAAATCTTTGGGCAAAATCGCCTTTGAAAAGACCATCCTCTTTTTGGTACAATTATCTTGGAAATATTGCACCCAAAAGGAAAAGGATGAGCAGCGATGTATCAAAAGAATAGCTATATCAACTATGCGGCCCATGGCATCTGTAAAATCGAGGACATTCGGCGGATGAATTTCCACACCGGCAGCGGGGAACAGGACTACTATGTCATCCAGCCCATCGCCCCGGGCAGCGCCACCATCTATCTACCTGTGAACAGCCCCAAAAGCGCGGACCGGATGCGCCCCATTCTCACCCAGGCGGAAATCGACTCCGTCATCCGCAGTGTCAGAGATGAGGAGATTCCCTGGCCCCTGGACCGGAAGACACGGCAGACCCAGTTTCAGGAGACCATCTCCCGCAGAGATGAACGGGAGCTGATGCTTCTGGCAAGCTGTCTCCACCGACAATTGATTGCCAAGGGGCTGTCCACCGGTGACCGGGAGATATTGCGAAAGGTGGAGAGCATCATCGAGCAGGAATTTTCTTTTTCCCTCCAAATCAGCGCCAGCAGCATCGGAGAATACATCAGAGAAAAATTGGGGAAACCCTGAAATCAGGCAGAGGCCCACGGGAGCATCTGCTTTTTTCATTGGACACCTGCGCCGGGACGTTTTTTGAAAAATTTTTTCCTCCGGTGTGGTAATTTCCGCTTCCCAATCGTTATACCAAATAGAAAGTGCTTTCTGTAAGAAGGGATGGTGAAATATGGACTTGGATTTCCTGACCATTCATCAGATCAAAAATGGGGACGCCCAGGCAGCTGAGGGGTTTATCCGGAAATACTATCCGGAGATTCTTCGATACTGCTATTTACATATTTCTGATCGTGGTTACGCTGAAGACCTCACCCAGGAGACCTTTGAACATTTTTTCAGCACCCTGAACCGCTATCAATACCGGGGCAAAACGAAAAACTATCTCTATACCATTGCGGCCAACCTCTGCCGGGATCACTACAAGAGATCCAGAGAATTCCCGTCGGAGGACTTGCCGGAGCAGCCGGTGGAGCCAATTTCCCAGGCAGAGACGAAGATGGATGTCTATACGGCCCTGAGCCGCCTGAGCTATGAGCTTCGGGAGGTGACGGTTCTGTATTTCTTCCGGGATCGCACCCAGACTGAAATCGCCAAAATCCTGGGAATCAGTCAGACATTGGTTCAGCGGCGGCTGGAGCGGGCCAAGGAGCAGCTTCGTGTCATTCTTGAAAAGGAGGAAGGATCATGAATCGGAAAAACCGCATTGGCAGGGAGCTTTTCCCGGAACCGGACATTCCGGCGAGAGAAGAAAAAATAGTCCGAACCATTGAAGCTTCCTTGGGGAAGCTTGCGGCGGCCCAGGGGGAGGAATCCCTGGGAATCTGGGAATTTCTATACCTGCAAAGCCGGTTTATCAAAAAATACTGGTGGGGCTTGCAGGCCGTGCTCCTGGCGTACCTCTATTGGCGTGTCCGGTCTCTGACAGAGGCGGCGATGATTCGCCAGGCCCTTGGTGTGGGAGCGCCGCTGTTTGTGATCCTGGTGATCCCGGAGCTGTGGAAAAACAGCAGCAGCAATGCCCTGGATGTGGAGGCAACCACCATGTACACCCTGCGGCAGGTCTATTCCGCCCGGCTGATGCTGTTTGCCGGGGTGGATTTGCTCCTGCTGACGGTTTTCTGCCTGGGGACGACGGCTTCCAGCCTGCTCTCGTTCTGGGAGCTGCTCACCCAGTTCCTGGTGCCTCTGAATGTAACCTGCTGCATCTGCCTGACCTGCCTGTACTGCCCGGGGGTGGGGAATCAGAGCTTTTCCATGATGCTCTGCCTGATCTTTGCCATGGCGTGGAAGGAAATCGTCCAAAACGAGTCCCTTTACCAAGCCATCACAGTCCCCGCCTGGGCAGGAACGCTGGGAGCGTCCCTGGTGTATATGGGCTACTGCGTCTTCCGCGGCCAGCGGAGCTGGAAAAAGCAAGTGACCGCGAAGCTGATCTGGAATTAAAAATGAAATGAGGTATAAAAATGAAAAAGCACATTTTCTGCCTGCTCCTGGCGGCGATTCTTCTGACCGGATGCGGGAAACCCGCCGCCCACCTGATTGCCTCCGTGCCCCTGGAAGTGGACGCCCAGGTGCTGGGCAATGTATCCGTGACCCTTCCCGACGGAATGACCAGGGAAACAGTATCGGGCGTTCAGCATGATTTTATCCGGAACGGAAAGCAGGCAGGGGGGATTGTCGTTGTGGACATTCCGGCGGAAATGCTGGATGCCCCCTATGATAACCTGCTTCGGATTTCCGATTCCCTGGCGCAGCAGGTTCTGTCCGGCGCCGATCCCAAATACACGGAATTTGTGGGAGCGGGCGGCAATGGATATGCCTACATGGAGCTTGACCACGGCGGAGATGATTACAGGTACGCCCACTATCTGTTCCGGGGAAACGCCCAGTGCTACGATGTATGGTTTGATCTGGAAGAGATAGATATGGACGCGGCCAATGAAATCATCGCCACCGTCTCATCCGACGATATTGTGGCGGAATTGAATGAGAGTCCCTTCTAGGGAAACCAAAGAACCAGTGAAAATGAGCATGATCGGAGGAAAATATGCCGCGTTATTGTTTTATTTTACTGTTCCTGCTCCTTTGCCTGACAGGGCTCACTGGCTGCGGGAAAGAGGAGCCCCCGGCGGCGCTGGAAACAACCCCGGCTGCGCTCCAGGACATGGCGCCCCAGGAACGGAAAACAACCTTCGACTACGGGCCTAATCCCTGGGCGGGCGTCTATATCACAGCGGATTCAAGCATAAAAGCCGATTCCGAGGTGCTGGACAGCATTACCATGAATCTGCCGGAGGGCTTTACACGCCACCGGGTATCGGATCGTCAGATCGATTTCGTAAAAAATGGAGCTCAGGCGGGCGGGGTTCTGCTGGTTGACATTCCCGGCGAGATGCTGCGGCAGGCTGCGCAGAGCAAAGATGCGCTTTTGGAATTAGCGGATCACCTGGCGAGGCAGGTTATGCCAGATGTTTATCCATCGAGAGCCTTTGTAAGCGGCGGCGGAGAAGTGCCGGATACAGATTATTACCTGGCTGCGTTTATCAAAACAAATACAGAAAACGGAATCTGGACGCAGTACATGCACCGAATCTATCTTGGGGAACAACATTGCTATGATTTTTGGATAGATGAAGGCCTTTGGAATGAAACCGGCGTGACCGTTGAAAATAGTCTTTCATGCGAGGACATCAAACCGGAATTAAATGACGTGGAGTTTGCATGGCATTATTAAAGTTTTGAAAGGAGGAAGCGTTGCCAATGGAACTGAAAATTACCAATCTGACAAAGGATTTTCGCAAGACCCGGGCGGTGAATGGGGTGAATTACACCTTTCGCAGCGGCGTGTATGGCCTGCTGGGGGTCAACGGCGCCGGGAAAACCACCCTGATGCGGATGCTCACCACCCTGCTGAATCCCACCTCCGGCGCCATCACCTGGGACGGGGAAGATATTTTCAAGATGGATAAGGAGTTTCGCCGCCTGCTGGGGTATCTGCCCCAGGATTTTGGAGCGTATCCGGATTTTTCCGTCCAGGACTATCTGATGTACATCTCCACCCTGAAGGGAATGAAGCCGGCGGCGGCCAGGGCCCGGGTGGCCCAGATGCTGGAGCTCACGGGCATGACCCAATTCAAGGGCAAGAAAATGAAAGCCCTCTCCGGCGGCATGAAGCGCCGGGCGGGCATCGCCCAGGCGGTGCTGAATGACCCTCAGATTCTGATTCTGGATGAGCCCACGGCGGGCCTGGACCCCAGCGAACGGATTCGGTTCCGAAATCTCATCAGCGAGCTGGCGTCAGACCGGATTGTGCTGCTGTCCACCCACATCGTCTCCGATGTGGAATCCGCCGCCAGCCAGATCATCTTGATGAAGGATGGAAAATTCCTGGTCACTGGAACCGCTGAGGAGCTGATTGCCTCCTGTCCGGACCGGAGCTGGATTTGCGATGTGCCCAAAGGTGAGGTGCTGGCCTGCCATCAGAAGTACCGGGTGGCCAATGTGAAGACCCTGGCAGACCATGCCCAGCTTCGGATTCTGTCTAAGGACTCGCCCATGCAGGGGGCAGTTCCGGAGGAGGCCTCTTTGGAGGATGTGTTCCTCTCCTACTTCGGCGAGAGATCGGGTGATGGCAATGGTATGGTATGAGATTAAGAAAATCCTGCTCCGGCCCAGCTGCCAGGTTGCCCTCTTGCTTCTGCTGCTCCTGTCCGGGCGGTTCTGCGTCCAGGTGATGTGGGGCACGGAGAGCGCGTATTGGATCACAGAAGCGGGAGAGCGTCAGACCGGCCCCGCGGCCATGAAAAAGCTCCGTGCTGCCCAGCAGGAATGGTCCGGCCCGCTGGATCAGGAGCTGCTTCAAAAGGCATTGGCGGAGCTGAAACGGCTGAATGTGGAGGGAAAGGCCCACCCGGAGAACCCGGACTACGCGTTCCGGCGGTATCAGGGCCTGATGCCCATTCGCGATATGCTGAATTTCTCGTTCAAGTCGGGCTATGGATGGGAGTACCAGGATTTTTTTCTGGCGGAGACGCTGGACGAATCCCAGCTTCCTAAATTTTATGAGAACCGGGTGACGCGGCTGAAGCAATGGCTGTACGATGAAACCGACATTGCCAATACCCTTTTTACGGAGGAAGAAAAGCAGTACCTGATTCACAATTATGAATCCGTGAAAACGCCCTTTCAGGTGGGCTACACCACCGGCTGGGATATGGCGTGGCGGGTCAGCTATTACATCATCCTCTATGGCAGCCTGTTCATCACCTTCCTGGTGTCCGGAATTTTTGCCAATGAGTTCCGGTGGAAGGCGGATTCGGTCTATTTCAGCACGGAGCTTGGGCGGAAGCGGGGGACGCTTTCAAAGCTGGCGACGGGATTTCTGCTGACCACCCTTGTTTTCTGGGGCATCCTGCTATCAGTCAACCTGCTGGTTCTGGGCATCATGGGATTTGATGGATGGAACTGCACCATTCAGACAGGGAAGGGGCTTTGGAGGGGGATTTACAATGTCACCTTCGCCCAAAGAAATCTGCTTTCTTTGATGGATGGGTATCTGCTTTGGATGTTCCTCTCCGGCCTGGTCATGCTGGTTTCCGCGGTATCCCGGTCTGTCAGCCTGGCAGTCGTTGTTCCGTCCCTGCTGATGCTGGGCACTGACTATCTGGATCGAAGTGGAGTTGTGAGTTCTGCCTCCAAGGTGCTGCAGCTTTTTCCCCACAAAATGGCAAATGTGGATTACGCCAGCAGAGGCATTGTGCTGTATTCGGTCTTTGGCAAAATCATGCCGCCCATTGCCATCCAGCGGGTGCTGTATCCCTGCCTGACGGTTGCGATGGGGCTTCTTGCCTATGAGCTTTTCCGGCGCAAGCAAATTCGCTGAGAAAGGGGACGCCATGCTGATACATTATGAAATGAAAAAAATACTCACCAAGCGTGCCAATCAGGTGATTCTGCTGCTGCTGGCTGTGCTGATGATCCATACCTGCGCTTCGGCTCTGAGGCAGGTGGAGTGGGTGGATGAGCAGGGGAACTGGATCACCGGCCATGCCGCGGCGGTGAAGCTCCAGGAGGCAGAGGAAGGCTGGTCAGGCAAACTGGATCAGCAGCTTCTGGAAAAGACCGTGGCGGAACTAAAGCGGCGTTACAATTCCGTAGAAATTGATGATCATTCCCAGGAAAGCAACTGGTTATTGCGTTATCAATTGCAGGGTGTTCAGGAGATAGGGGATTTGCTCTGCCTTTCCTTTGCCAATGACTACAGCACCTTTGAAGAAATGATCGAAAATTTAAGTCCGCAGGAGCTATCCCGGTTCTATGAAAACCGCGTAGAGGACCGAAAAACCTGGCTCTATGGCGACGACACCTCCTGGGGGTATTACAACTATTCCGATGCGGAAAAGGCGTATATTCTGAGCAGAACGGAGGCCATGCCCACCCCGATGGAAATTGGCTACCATGAGGGCTGGGTTCAGGCAATCGGGCAGCTTCCGACCCTGCTGAAATACGGCCTGGTTCTGCTGAGCTTTGTGCTGGCGGGGGTGTTCTCCGACGAATTCACCTGGAAAACCGATGCCGTGTACTACAACAGCTTTCACGGCCGCACCAAAGCCACCGCCATCAAGGTGGGGCTGGGCTTTGCGATCATTCTGGTGTTCTATTGGTTGTGCGTGGGCATCTACAGCCTGATCGTTTTTGGAAGTCTGGGAAGCGGTGGCGCCGAGCATATCTTGCAGTCCCATCCGGATAACTGGTCCACCTGGGAAAATATGACCTTCCGGCAGCTGTATCTTCTGTCCATTGGCGCCGGCTGCCTGGGGTATCTGTTCATCGGCTTTCTCGTGCTGTGGATTTCCGCCAAAACCAAATCTCCGGTTCTGGCGGTGCTGATTCCGCCGCTGCTGCTTCTGCTTCCTGGTTTTCTCCATGAATTTTACAGCCCCACCATGCGCCGCATCATCGGGATTCTTCCGGACAAGCTCCTGGACATCGGGGAGGCCATCCGATACCTGTATCTGTATACCATCGGAGATCGGATTATGAACGCTGTCCCCATTGTTGTGACCGTTTACCCCTGCCTGACCATCCTGCTCATTTCTCTGTGCTACCGGGAGTATCGGCGCAAACAGATTGCCTGAGAGTAGAATATATGACTTGCAAAAGAGGATGATTTTTGCTATGATGGCTTAAATACAAACGAAAAGGAGAACAAGCTGTGCTGAAAGCCAAAATGAGAGCGCCGGATTTCACCCTCTCGGATCAGAACGGAGATACTGTCCGACTGGAGGATTTTCGGGGGAAAAGAGTTGTCCTGTATTTTTATCCCAAGGATAATACTCCCGGCTGTACCCGTCAAGCCTGTGCCTTTGCTGCAAGCTATGAGCAGTTTCAGGCGCAGAATGTTGTGGTGATCGGAGTCAGTAAAGATTCTGTTGCCTCCCACCTGAAATTTACCCAGAAAAACGAACTGCCCTTTATCCTCCTGTCTGACCCTGATTTGCAGGCGATTCAGGCCTATGACGTGTGGCAGGAAAAGAAGCTCTATGGTAAGGTAAGCATGGGGGTGGTTCGGACGACCTATGTCATCGACGAGCAGGGCATCATCGAAAAAGTCATGCCAAAAGTCAAACCGGATACCAACGCTGCCCAGATTCTTGAATACCTGGCAGGGGAGCAGTAAGGCATGAAGCTTATCATCTCCCCGGCGAAGAAGATGAAGGTGGACACAGAGAGCTTCCCATATCGTGACCTCCCAATGTTTCTTCCCAATACAGAGGAAATTTGCCGCAGACTCCAGGACATGTCCTATGATGAACTGAAAACACTCTGGAGATGTAACGACCAGATTGCGCAGTTGAATGTCCGACGGCTTCAGGAGATGGATTTACACCGCCGGCTGACCCCGGCGGTGCTGGCCTATGAGGGTATCCAGTATCAGTACATGGCCCCTGGGGTGTTTACAGATCAGGAATATGCCTATATTCAGGAGCATCTTCGCATTCTGTCTGGATTTTACGGTATTTTGCGCCCCTTCGATGGAGTAACGCCTTACCGCCTGGAAATGCAGGCAAAGCTGAAAATAGGGGAGTACGGGAATCTGTATGATTACTGGGGAGATCGCCTTGCGAAAGCCCTTTGTGAGGAAACGGATTGCATTTTGAATCTGGCCTCCAAGGAATACAGCATCTGCGTATCCAAATACTTGTCGAATTCTGTCCGCTTTGTCACCTGTGTGTTTGCAGAGGAAAAGTGCGGAAAGCCGATTGAAAAGGGAACAATGTGCAAAATGGCCCGGGGGGAGATGGTGCGCTATCTGGCAGAGCGGCAGATCACCAACCCGGAACAGGTCAAATCCTTCAAGCGCCTGAATTACCGGTTCGATGAATTCCGCTCGGATGAAAATACATATTTGTTTATCCTGGATAGGGAAGGGGAATCCCAATGAACTGATATTACCCCCTAAAGTAGACAATGGAAATAACCAAAGTCTGCTTTAGGGGGTAATTCTATGTTCAAATCACCGTACAGACCAGAGTGGAAGATAACAATAATGCCTATTTTTAAAGACATAAATGGGAAATACTACCTCATCATTCCAATTACAGCTGGTGTAAATGAAAACCAGGAGACTGTGTACAGTTATACAGATGACAAATGAGAACCACTATCATACGCATAGAATCCTGATGCCCGATGGGATCTCGTTTGTATTCAATCAAAAAAACACAGCACCTGGACCTTCGGGGGACCTGGCTAAAAAAGCCCGTCGTGCCACGAACACAAGTGCTGCGTTTAAGAATTGTATACGCAATGCTGGGTCGGATGTCAACAAAAAATTTCCAACCAGGGCGATAAAGAAACCGGGAATTTTGTGTACAGTTTTTCGGCAGAAAAAAGAGAATCCAGCACCCCAGGGACTTTACATGCCCCAGTGAGCAACCCCATTTCTGAGGTTGCCGATGCTGAATTCTCCGGGAACAAGGTACCACAGTCTGAGGCAGATGTCAACCAAAAAAATCCCAACCAGGGCGATATGGAATCTGATTTCTACATTACCGAGGGCGGGGAGATTGCGTTCCCTGTTAGCCGATTCCAGCAATTTCCAGAATGCCGCTGTATTGAAGCTGGAGCAGGTTCCGCTCACTGAGGACTCTTCCACCTTGGCAGGCAGCGCTGGATACCAATGTGATGGGATGTTCTCCCAGAATAAACTGGGTCTGGAACAAGAGCACGGCCCAGGGAAGATGGTAGTCGCTGGAGATAATGGCAGCCTGAGTGACCTGGGGGTACTCATCCGAGAGAATCCGGTAGGAGAGGATTGCATTCTGGGTGGTGGTGAGGGAGCGGTTTTCCACGATGATCCGCTCCTTTTCAATGCCCTGCTTTTCCAGCCACCGGGCCATGGCCTGGGCTTCTGTGGCATTTGATGCTTCGGCGGTTCCGCCACCGGTGCACAGAATATAGCTTTTGGGGTATTTTTTGGCACTTTCCAGGGCGATTTCCAGCCGGTGAATCAGTTCTTCCTTCATAGAGCCATCTGGATACAGCTGGAAGCCCAGGACGATCAGGCAGAGCGCATCGCCCTCTTCCAGTCCATCGGGCAGCGGGCCGTAATCTACGCTCATCTGGTTGGTGGCTTCCTTCCAGCAGTCCAGGATGCTGCGCCACTGGATAGCAGCCTTCTGATTTTCTCCTTCCAGCTCCTGCAGGAGGGACCGCATCTGCTTGGAGGAAATGTCCTGATTTCGGTAGTAGGTGTAGACGATCTCCCGAATGATCTCTTTTTCACTCCGCTCCTTTTCCTTGGCTCGGGCGGGGGGAAAATGCCCTGCGCACTGCCATACCACCACGGCGGCCAGAACCACCAGAAGGGTTTTCACAACGACGGAAAGCCACTTGCCCTGTTTTTTCATAACGCACCCTCTTACCCATCGATTTTTACGGTTCAATTCCACTCACTCATATTATATATCATCCCGGGTAAAATTGTCCAGGTAAAAAAGAACACAGGGGGCTGTTAAAAAGTCCTTATTTCCGCAAAAAAAGCTCTCAGGGGAGGACTTGATGGCGTGCGCTTATTTGAGAAACGCCCGGTATTGGGTAATCAGCACCTGGAATTCATTGCATTCTCTCAAAAATGCGTAGCCAGGACTGGATTCCAGCTCAGAAAGGATTGCCGGAAGCATGGTTTTCGGGTTAGTGGGCTGCGCAATTTGGTCAAATAATGGAGACTTTTCCATCTCCCAGGGGGTCAGCATGGAGCTCAGCATATAGCGCAAAATGGAAATGCTTTTCTCTGTGTCCTTTTCCGCCAGAGCGACTTGCAGCGGGGCAGTACCGGAATTGTATTTCCATAGATCAAAGAGTTCTGCCATTTTCTGGGATTTAATCGCAATTGCCTCTGCTTTTTGCATATCCCCGGCCAGCAGGGCGGTGTCAACCAGCTTAATTAGAAGCATCTGCACCTTGTGCAGTGACATGAGCAGTGCGTTTTGCAAAATCTGTGTGGCCTTTTCCGTTTCTCCCTGATGCAGATAGATGGCAATTTGGAGCATCTTCTTGTCGGCAATGGTTGAAAGAATGTCATCTTTTGAGGGCATTGTGTCCAGTACCTTCTGCGCCTCGTCATATTCACCGGCCCGGATGAATCGGCCCGCCATCATATAGCTTGCGCTGTTTCGGATGGAGCTGTCGTCACTTTCCATCAGCTTCTGATACCATCCGGTAATGGTATCGCAAAATGGATGCGTTTCATCCTCCGACAGTCCGGAGGTTGAAAGCAGCCCGTCCAACTGCAATGTCAGGCAATGGAGCAGTGTATCATTATAAGGGTAAGCGTGTATCTTGTCCTTTGCCGCTTCAAAGCCCTGGCCGATTCCTTTTTCCCGGACAATCTCTGTCATTTCCTTGCAGAAATTACTGATTTCCTGCATATTCAAATCTTCCTGGAAGCAGAACAGGGTATTCAGATCGGTTTGCAGCAGCCGGGCCAAGGAGGGCAGAAGGGAAATATCCGGGCTGGTCACACCCTTCTCCCATTTGCAGACAGCGGGAACCGATACATTGAGGTATTCGGCCACCTGCTCCTGTGTCAATCCCAGCTCTTTGCGTCTTTCCTGAATGACAAAATTCATGGACATTATTTCATCTCCCAAATTCAAATCGTTCAAAAGCTTTTGATGTAAATATTGTATCACCGGATTGGGGAGATGACAATTGAGCAGATTTTAACTTACAGATAAGATTTTTAACGGTGGGGAAACCGGCGGGACACTGCGACTTCGGAATTGTCTGTGATTAAAAAGCGGCATTTGGGGGCTCCATCAAGAATCGATTCAAGCTTTTCCACGCAAAAGGTTCTGTCGGGGACAAGCTCCTTCAATTCATGGAGAATACTCTGCCTGGAACATTCGCACAGCTTGCTTGAGTCCATCTGTGCTTGCGTATGTAAATCGCAGCTGCAGCTTTCAAAAATGATTTCATAAACCCTGCCTTCCTCAATCACGCCTCCATCAACGCCGTCAACCTCGTTCAGACGACGAAAGAAGGCATCGAGGTTTCCTTCACACGCAGCAAACAAATCCCCATACAGGTGCTTTATCGCATCCTTGGCACATTGGGATGCACACTCTGAAAACAGGCGTGAACACTCCTGCTCGCTCATCCTGTTCAATCCTTTGTCAAACGCCCTGAACCAGTTTGTAAAAAAGGAATCCATTTTGGTCCTCCCGGTGGAGTAATAAATTATGATTTGGTCGTTTTATAATACTGGGTGAAAAATGGGCCGTCCCGGTTGGTTCGGGGCGGCCCATGGGAATGACATTATGCCAGATAGATGGCCTTGCAGCCCAGCATGGTCATGTAGCAATCCAGCTTGCTCACCAGCTCCATGGGGGCGTGCATATTCAGAACGGGCACACCGGCGTCCACCGTGACGATGTTCCGGTTTGCCATGTACGCAGCTACGGTGCCGCCGCCGCCCTGGTCAACCTTGCCCAGGGTTGCAATCTGCCACAGAACACCGTTGTCCTCAAAGGTCTTACGCACATGGAGCATGGCCTCGGCAGAGGCGTCGGAGGCTCCGCCCTTTCCACGGGAGCCGGTGTACTTGCAGATGCTGATGCCATAGTTCAGAGCGGAGTTGTTCCGCCGGTCACAGGTCTCGGGGAAGTTGGGGTCAAAAGCGTTGGAAACGTCGGCAGAGAGGCAGAAGGAATTGGCGAAGCAATGGCTCAGCTTCACGCCTTGGCCATCGCAGAGAATTTCCATGAAGTACTCGAAGGCGTGGCTCTGCATACCGCTGATACCCACAGAGCCGATTTCCTCTTTGTCCGCCAGGATGCACACGGCGGTATGGGTGGGAGTTTCCAGATTGAACATGGGCTCCAGCTCGGCATAGGCACAGACCCGGTCGTCATGGCCGTAGGCGCCCAGCAGGCTCCGATCCAGACCCACCTCCCGGCATTTACCAGCGGGGACAATGGTGAGCTCGGCGCTGCGGAAATCATCCTCCACAATGCCGTACTTCTCGTTGAGCAGTCTCATCACATTCAGCTTTACCAGATCGGCCCCTTCGCCCTCCATGGGCTCGGTGCCCAGGATCACGTTCAGCTGCTCGCCGGCAATGATCTCGGTGGCGCCTTTCTTCATCTGGTCGGCAGCAAGGTGGACCAGAAGGTCGGAGACCATGACGATGGGATCGTTTTCTTCCTCACCAATGGTCACGGTGACGGAGCTGCCGTCCTTTTTGCAGACCACGCCGTGGATGGCCAGAGGCACGCAGGTCCACTGGTACTTCTTAATGCCGCCGTAGTAGTGGGTCTTGAAGTAGGCAATCTCGGAATCCTCGTACAGGGGCTGGGGCTTTAAATCCATCCGGGGGGAGTCCACATGGGCGGCGCAGATGTTGGCGCCCTTGGCCAGAGACTCCTTGCCAATGACGGCAATCATAAAGCTCTTGCCCCGGTTATTCATGTAAATCTTGTCGCCGGGCTTTACTTCCATCCCGGGGACAGCAGGAACGAATCCGTGCTTCTCGGCCATCTGGGATGCCCAGGCAGTAGCCTCCCGCTCAGTTTTGCATTTGTCCATAAATGCCCGGTAACGCAGGGCATAGGCTTCCATTTCAGCTCTGGTCTCCGCAGACAGCTTGGTATAGCCGTTTTTGGGGGCGCTGAGAAGGGAGCTGCGCAGTTCTTCAACAGACATATCTTTATCTCCTTTTCTTTTCGCCCAATCGGGCGGAACTGATTACATTATACCTTGTGCATCCAAAAATGCAACGCATTTTTCGTGAAATTCCCGCATGGTTCCGCTATTTTCCAGAACATGGTCACAGTGCTGCCGGAACCAGACTTCATCGTGCTGGGCGGAAATACGGCTGCGGGCATAGCTTTCCGGAATGCCGTCCCTTGCCATGAGCCGGGCAACTCGCTCTTCTAGGGGAGCGGTAACGGCTACTGTGGTATGGCAAAGCTTGTCTAACCCGCTTTCAAAAAGACCAATGGCATCAATTGCGGCGTGTTTGGGTTGGCGTTCCAGCGCATGAAGGACAGCCTGGCAGACAGCCTGATGAGTGATACGATTCAGCGCCTCTAATGCAGCGGGGTCAGCAAAGACCAGGGCCCCCAGTTGCTTTCGGTTCAGCTGTCCCGTCACGAAAGCCTCTGGAAAACGGTCTTGGATGGCCTCCAGCATGGCTTTATCGGATTTAAGAAGGTTGTGATATATTTCGTCACAGTCCAGAACCAGCCCACCCCGCTGACGGATCAGGGAAAGCAGGGTGGTTTTGCCGCAGCCGGTGCCCCCGGTGATGCCCAGGATCATGACTCTGCCTCCGCATCTACAATGTGAAATGCCGCCGCTTTTTTCAGCCGGTTCTGCACAGCGTAGGCCACGCCGCCGCCCACGGGACACCGGGCGTAGACCTGGTGGATAGCAGGGTCATCCAGTTCCCGCAGGGCGGCAAAAAGCCCGGCACTAAGGGAATTTACATCTGCCTCACTGCCATAGGCCAGGGGGGCGCAGTTGGCATAGAGGGGGAGCTCCTCCGCAAAACACAGCACCCGATCTCCGGGAACAAAGTGACGGTGGATGTAGTCGGCGGCCTTCTCCCGGCTTCCGGAGACGATGACCACCGGCTCAGAAGGGGCGTAATGGCGATATTTCATGCCGGGGGCTTTCACCACAGCGTCCTTGTCAATCTGTGCTGTGACAGCCTTGTCAATGACCAAATCCCCCAGCACCTCCAGAAGCTGCTCTGGGGTAATTCCACCGGGCCGCAGCAGCCGGGGCCGTTCCTCTGTCAAATCCACGATGGTTGATTCCACACCCACCCGACAGGAACCTCCGTCCACAATGGCATTAATTTTTCCGTTGTGGTCGTGGAGCACATGTTGGGCGGTGGTGGTGGAGGGCTTGCCGGAGAGGTTGGCGGAGGGAGCGGCAATGGGCACCCCGGCCAGGCGGATGATCTCCCGGGTGACATCGTTATCCGGGCAGCGAACGGCCACGGTGTTTAGCCCTGCGGTGGTTCGTTTTGGCACCACATCCCGGGCAGGGAGCACCATGGTCAGTGGGCCGGGCCAAAATTTTTCTGCCAGTGTATAAGCGGCAGGTGGAATGGAATGGCAAAACTTTTCCATCTCCTTTGGTTGGGCCACATGGAGAATCAGGGGGTTGTCCTGGGGCCGTCCCTTCGCCTGAAAGATACGGGCGACGGCCTGTTCATTCAGCCCGTCGGCTCCCAGCCCATAGACGGTTTCCGTGGGAATAGCCACCAGTCCACCGCTGCGGATAATCCCGGCGGCAATTTCCGGCGTGGAAGGATCGGCGGCAGATAAAAACAGTGTTTTCATAGACATACACCTTCCTTGGAAGAATGCCAATCAGCGCAGCTGCCAATAGAACAGCTGCGCTGAATGAAAATAGCGTGTCGGAATTACACGGTGGGCTGGTTGGCAGCCTCGATAATCTTTACGAACTTCTCGGGCACCAGGGAAGCGCCGCCGATCAAACCGCCGTCAATGTCGGGCTGGGCCAGCAGCTCAAATGCGTTCTTATCATTCATGGAGCCGCCGTACAGGATGGAAATGGCCCGGGCATTCTTAGAGGAATACAGCTTGCGGACTACGGTGCGGATGTTCTCGCAGACTTCCTCAGCCTGCTCGGGGGTAGCAGTGCGGCCGGTACCGATGGCCCAGATGGGCTCATAGGCAATGATGACCTTGCGGATCTTCTCCTCAGAAACGCCCTTCAGACCCAGCTTAATCTGCATGGCGATCCACTCGTCGGTGATGCCAGCCTCCCGCTGCTCCAGAGTCTCGCCGCAGCACATAATGGGTACCAGACCGGCTTCCAGAGCGGCCAGAACCTTGGCATTGACGTCGGCGTCGGTTTCACCCATAGCGCGGCGCTCGGAGTGGCCAATGATGACGTACTTGCATCCGGCATCCACCAGCATGTTGGTGGCGATTTCGCCGGTGTAAGCGCCGGAGGGATTGGGGTTGCAGTTCTCGGCGCCAATGCCCACCCGGGTCTCGCGCATGGCACGGACGGCAGCAGGGATGCACACAGCGGGGACACACAGGGCAACATCACACCAGCGGCCCTTGGGCATGATGGCCTTCAGCTGGGTCATGAACTCCTTGGTTTCGGAAGGGGTCTTGTTCATCTTCCAGTTACCAGCGATCACGGTCTTACGGTACTTTCTGTTCATACTCTGAATTCTCCTCTATATTAAGTATCATTGAAAAATGATAAAATAAACGTTTTTCTTTTCCCGGGGACGGGATATTCCCCGGGAAATGGATTACTTGTCCTGCAGGCAGGCGATGCCGGGCAGCTCCAGGCCTTCCAGGAATTCCAGGGATGCGCCGCCGCCGGTGGAGATGTGGGTGATTTTGTCAGCAAAGCCCAGCTGCTCGCAGGCAGCCGCAGAGTCACCGCCGCCCACGATGGTTACAGCCTGAGAATCAGCCAGGGCTTGGGCTACAGCAATGGTGCCCTTGGCCAGGGTGGGATTCTCGAACACACCCATGGGGCCGTTCCAGACGACAGTCTTGGCAGACTTTGCAGCTTCGGCGAAGAGGGCACGGCTCTTTTCGCCGATGTCCAAGCCCATCTTGTCCTCGGGAATGGCATTGGAAGGCACAGTTTCCACAGAAATTTCGCCGTCAATGGGGTCGGGGAAGGAGGCGGCAACTACGGTATCAACGGGCAGCAGCAGCTTGACACCCTTGGCCTCAGCCTTGGCCATCATTTCTTTGCAGTAGTCGATCTTCTCGTTGTCCAGCAGGGAAGTACCCACGTGATAGCCCTTGGCTGCCAGGAAGGTGTAGGCCATGCCGCCACCGATAATCAGGGTATCCACCTTCTCCAGCAGATTGTTGATGACGTTCAGCTTGTCGGAGACCTTTGCACCACCCAGGATGGCAACGAAGGGCCGCTCGGGGTTGGCCAAAGCCTTACCCATGATGGATACTTCCTTGTTCACCAGGAATCCGGATACGGCGGGCAGGTAGTCGGCGACACCGGCAGTGGAGGAGTGAGCACGGTGGGCAGTGCCGAAAGCATCATTGACAAAGATGTCAGCCAGATCAGCCAGGGCCTTGCTCAGCTCGGGATCGTTCTTGGTCTCGCCTTTGATGAAGCGGGTGTTTTCCAGCATCATCACATCGCCGTCCTTCAGAGCGGCGGCCTTCGCCTTGGAGTCTTCACCTGCCACATCTGCAGCCATGATAACTTCCTTGCCCAGCAGCTCGCTAATCCGATCAGCAACAACCTTCAGACTCAGTTCGCTCTTCCATTCACCCTTGGGCTTGCCCATGTGAGAGCAAAGGATGACCTTGGCACCGTGGTTAACCAGGTACTCAATGGTGGGCATGGCGGCCACAATGCGCTTGTCGGAAGTAATCTTGCCGTTCTTGGTGGGAACGTTGAAGTCACACCGACACAGCACCCGCTTACCGGCGACGTCAATATCCTCAACGGACTTCTTGTTGTAATTCATGACAATTCCTCCATAAGTAATTTCATTTTTAGAGGGAATCCCTCATTTTTCCAAAATCCTTAAGCATGGGAAAAGAGAGCTGACGCAGGGCCTCATAGGTGGCGATGGCCACGGCGTTGCTCAGGTTCAGGCTTCGGGCCTGATTACGCATGGGGATTCTAACGCAGCTGTCAAAATGCTCTTCCAGGAAGCTTTCCGGCAGACCCTTGGTTTCCTTGCCAAAAAACAGGTAGCAGCCATCGTGGAACTCCGCCTCTGTATAGCTCCGGGGGGCTTTGGTGGATAGGCACCACATTTCACGGACATCATTTCGGGAAAAAAAGTCATCAAGATTCTCATAGTCAAGAATCTCGACCAGATGCCAATAGTCCAATCCGGCCCGTTTGACAGCCTTTTCAGAGATGTCAAATCCCAGGGGGCGAATTAAGTGCAGACGACTTCCGGTGGCAGCGCAGGTTCTGGCAATGTTGCCGCAGTTCTGGGGGATTTCCGGCTCGACCAATACAATATTCAGCAAGAAATCCACCTCCCGTCCGGTTGCGGTTTGAAAGTGCGCACAAACCCGTACAAAGCCTATTGTATGTCAAACGCCGGATAAAATCAATCCCAAAACTTGCTTTTTTTTCGGTTTTTATAGTATTCACATAAAAAAGTATAGTACCCGCTGAAATTTGTGAAAAAAATATATTGACAGAAAAAAGCGGCCCTGATATGAAGGAATCTTCTTGAATTGGCACAAATCTTCCAAACGAAAGAGTGCGGGATTGTTCAGAACAGCCATCTTGATTGAAGCATAAAAATGGCGCACCCGAGATGGGTGCGCCGGAATTGGGGACGACTTAGCCCGCAGCCATTTTCAGCTCGTTATTGTTGTAGAACCAGCTGCCGCCATTGGCGGTGAGCTCTGTGCTATCGGTAAGAGTGACTACCAGCATCAAATCCAGCTGATATTCATCGTCCATCTGGGGCATGGTGAAGCTGATGTTGGAGAGGCTGCTCTCGTAGCTGCCTTCGCCTTCTCCCTTGGGCAGGTCAATGTCCTGGGTCTCGATGGTCTCGCCGTTGAGCATAAATACCAGCTGTGCCTTCTGGAAGCCGATGGTGGTTCCGGCGGTGGTGAGCTGGGGCAGCTGGACACTGGCCCAACCGGCGGTGACGGTGAACTTCCCGCCTTCCTCCTTGAAGTCAGAGATGTACAGGTTGCAGTAGGCATCCAGACTCCGCTTCATATAGACCAGGGAGTCATAGGCGTCACTGAGGGTGTAGTGCTCTCCCGCACCCTGAACGGGGAAGAAGACGCACTCATATTCATAACCGTCGGCTGCCTCCAAATCCACAGAGGCGGTGAAATAGGTACCGTCCCAATTACAGGACACATTCTCCACTTCCTTACCGTCCAGACGGATCACAAAGGAAGCTCCCTGGCCCTTTTCGTAGGCTCTGGGCTGGGCGGTGAAGGTGACCGTTGCGCCGTTGCTGCTGCTCCACACCAGGGCAGCCATCTCCCAGGACTGGATGCCTCCCTCTAGCTCTGCATGCTCCAGGGAACCAGCAGTGACAGGAAGCGTTGTGACCTGATCCTGAGTGGCTTCGGTGGGAGCAACGGTGACTTGGGGTACTACCGGCTTGCTGGAGCAGCCGGTAAGAGCGGCGGCAACCAAGCACAGTGCAAGAGCACGGACAATCAAAGTTGATTTCTTTTTGTTGGACATACTGATTCCTCCTGATGTACGCAAAATGCGACGAAGAGTTCTAAAAAATCTGGCTGGTTCCATTATAGAATAAGCATCGAGAATTTGCAACTTAAAAAAACTTTAATTTTATGGAAGCAAAACAACCGGGGCTGCCTCACTTGCGTGAAACAGCCCCGGGGAATGGAAGGCTTAGTCCTCGTTGGCCTTGGCGTCGGCAATAATCTTCGCTTGGTTGGCCTTGGGAACTTCCTCGTAACGGTCGAATTTCAGGGAGAAGGAACCTCTGGCCTGGGTCATGGCTCGCAGGTCGATGGCATAACTGCCCATTTCAGCCATGGGAACCTCGGCCTCTACCACGGTATTGCCGTCACCGGCGGGGTTCATACCCATGACACGGCCCCGGCGCTTGTTCAAGTCGCCGATTACATCACCCATGTAGTTGTCGGGGATGGTGACCGCCAGAGCGCCGATGGGCTCCAGCAGGGTGGGCATTGCATTGGGCATCGCTTCCTTGAAAGCCAGAATAGCGGCCATCTTAAATGCCATTTCGTTGGAGTCAACGGGATGGTAGGAGCCGTCGTACAGCACAGCCTTCAGGCCTACCATGGGATAGCCAGCCAGGGGGCCCTTCTGAACGGCTTCCTGAATGCCCTTTTCAACAGCGGGATAGAAGTTGCGGGGCACGGAACCACCGAAGACTTCCTCGGCAAAGATCATATCATCCTGCTCATCCTGGGGCTCGAAGCGAATCCACACGTCGCCGAACTGGCCGGAACCGCCGGTCTGCTTCTTGTGACGGCCGTGGGCTTCCACCTTTTTCTTGATGCGCTCACGGTAGGCAACCTTTGCGGGGCTGAGCACCGCATCGACGCCAAAGCGGGTTTTGAGCTTGGAAACCAGCACATCCAGCTGCTGATCGCCGGAGCCGGAGATAATGAGCTGCTTGGTTTCGGGATTCATGTAGGTAGAGAAGGAGGGGTCTTCCTCATTCAGCCGGTTCAGGCCGGTGCCTACCTTTTCCTCCTGACCTCTGACCTTGGGAGCGATGGCCATGGAATAACAGGGCTCTGCGTAGGGAATTTGCTTCAGGCTGACAACCTTTCTGGGGTCGCACAGGGTATCGCCGGTCTTGACCTTGTCCATCTTGCCGATGGAGCCAATGTCGCCGCAGGTAAGAACCTTGACTTCGGTGTTCTTCTTGCCGCACATGGAGTAGAGCCTGCCCAGCTTCTCGGTTTCACCGGTGCGGGCGTTGACCAGGGTGGTATCGGAATTGATCTCACCGGAGAGTACCTTAATGAAGGAATATTTGCCGAACTGATCGGAAACGGTCTTCCAGACAAAGGCGGAGGGAACACCGCCGGGGGAAACCACGAATTCCTCCACCTTTCCATCGGCGGTGGTGGCCTTGTGGTAATTGCCCTCTACGGGGTTGGGCAGCAGCTCAATGATGTGATCCATCAGCATCAGAGAACCCAAGCAGGTAACACCGGAGCCGCAGAGCACGGGGAACAGGCTCAGGTCCACCACGCCCTGGCGCAGACCGGTAATCATCTCACGGTAGGTGAAGTCGTCGCCCTCGAAGAAACGATCCATCAGAGCTTCGTCGGTTTCGGCCACGGCTTCTTTCAAAGCATCGTTGAATTCCTCAATGACGGAGAGCTTGTCGTCAGGAACCTGAATTTCCACTCTCTTCAGCTTCTGCATTTCATAGGCACGCTTATTCAGCACGTCGATGATGCCGGTGACCTTCTTATTCGCACCCCAGATGGGCACGATAACGGGGGCAATCTTGTTGCCATAGCGCTCCCGCAGGGCCTCGAAGGTGGCGTTGTAGTCGGAATTATCCTCATCCACCTTGGAGATGTAGATAAACCGGGGCATATTCCGCTCTTCGCAGTACTTCCAAGCCTTTTCAAAGCCCACAGTGATACCGTCTTTGGCGGAGAGCACCAGAATGGCGGCATCGGCGGCACGGAGGGCCTCCATCGCGGCACCGGCAAAATCAAAGCCGCCCGGAGTGTCCAAAAGGTTGATTTTGGTGTTGTGATATTCCAGAGGGATCACCGAGGTGGAAATGGAAATGTTGCGGCGGATCTCCTCGGGATCATAGTCACTAACGGTGTTGCCGTCGGCATTTTTGCCCATGCGGTCAATTGCACCGGTCATGTAAAGTAAGCTCTCTGCCAGAGCGGACTTGCCGCTCCCGCTGTGGCCCAGCAGACAGACGTTGCGAATGGCGTTGACAGTGTACATAGTTGAAAAACTCCTTTCGGGATGGTGTGCCTTGCAGACACCCGAATAGGGACATTATACACGAAGACAGCTAGGATTTCAATTCTTATTTTCGTCAAAATGTAAAATTGTGTATTTTACCCGAGGCACATTTGTTTTTCTGTGCAATTACCACAAAATTCTTATCATTTTTTTGTTAATTCAGCAGTTCGCCCGTGTCCCAGCAAGCAGGAAAATTGTTGTCGTCTCTGCTCAGAGCTTATTCCTCAAAAGTGAGGGCAGCGAAATTACTCCAGGGTGAATGATGTGCCGGTACCTTTATTTTGTGCGATGATTGAAATTTTACCGGACTTGTGGTATTCTAATGTCAAACAAAATAGATTTTGCCAGCTCAAAGAAAAGAGAGTGAGAAAATGCTGATTCCAGAAAACCATCATTTTGTGAAATTTGAAAAAAAGGTGTGGTTGTCCTCACCCACCATGTATCCGGATTCCATGGATTATGTGATGGAGGCTTATCGAACCAACTGGATGTCCACCATTGGAGAAAACATCAATGAGGTGGAGCGTGAGGTCTGCCGGAAGGTTGGGTGCAAATACGCTGTGGCCCTCTCCGCCGGTACGGCTGCGCTGCATCTTGCCATGAAACTGGCAGGGGAGCAGCTTTACGGCAAGCCACCCATTGGCAAGGGTGCCCTTGAGGGGCGCTTGGTTGCCGCCAGCGACATGACCTTTGACGCCACGGTGAATCCCATCGCCTATGAGGGCGGCATCCCTGTTTTCATTGATACGGAGTACGACACCTGGAACATGGATCCGGTGGCTTTGGAAAAAGCCTTTGAAATCTATCCGGAAATCAAGCTTGTCGTGTTCGCCCATCTGTATGGTACTCCGGGAAAGGTTGACGCCCTTCGGGAAGTGTGCGCCAGACATGGGGCGATTATCATTGAAGATGCCGCAGAGTCCCTTGGTGCGTCCTACAAAGGTGTTCAGACCGGTTCCTTCGGAACATACAACGCCATCTCCTTCAACGGGAACAAAATTATCACCGGTTCCTCCGGCGGAATGCTGCTCACCGACGAGAAGGAGGCGGCGGAAAAGGTTCGCAAGTGGTCCACCCAATCCCGGGAGCGGGCTGCCTGGTATCAGCACGAGGAGCTGGGCTACAATTACCGCATGAGCAACGTTATTGCGGGCGTCGTCCGGGGGCAGCTTCCCCATTTGGAGGAGCATATCGCCCGAAAAAAAGAAATCTATCAGCGCTATCAGGAGAGTTTCCGGGGCCTGCCGGTAAAAATGAACCCCTATGACGAAAATAACAGCGAGCCGAATTTCTGGCTCAGCTGCATGATCATCAACCGGGATGCCATGTGCGCCCAGGTCAGAGGGGAGCGGGAGGCGCTCTTCGTTCCGGAGCACGGGAAGAGCTGTCCCACCGAGATTCTGGAGGCAATTGCCTCCATCAATGCCGAGGGCCGTCCCATTTGGAAGCCCATGCACATGCAGCCCATTTACCGGATGAATCCTTTTGTGGTTCGTGATGGCAGCGGCCGGGCCAGAACCAACGCCTACATCGAGGGCGGGTGCCTGGATGTAGGGATGGATATTTTTGAAAGAGGCCTGTGCCTGCCCAGCGACCATAAAATGACGCCTCAGCAGCAGGACAGAATCATCGAGGTAATCAGAGCCTGTTTTGAATAAATGAATTGAGGAAGAGAGATGGAGAAACACACCCCTTTCGGCCCCTATGAGAAATATTTCAAGCGCCCTCTGGATATTGTGTGCGGCCTGGCGGCAGTTCTTGTTTTTTCCTGGCTCTATCTGCTTCTGGCCATTCTTGGGGCGATCTTTATGAGAGGAAATCCCTTCTTCACCCAGGAACGGCCCGGAAAGGACGAAAAAATTTTCAAACTAATCAAATTTCGTACCATGGATAACCGACGGGATCAGGAAGGTCGTTTGCTCCCGGATGCGGTTCGGCTCAACAGGTACGGGCGTTTTTTACGGAAAACCAGCCTGGATGAGCTGCCGGAGGCTTTTAATATCATCAAAGGCGACATGAGCGTCATCGGACCGAGACCACTGCTGGTTCAATACCTGCCCCTCTATTCCGAAACCCAGCGGCACCGCCATGATGTTCGCCCAGGCCTGTCCGGATATGCCCAGGTGAACGGGAGGAACGCAATTTCCTGGACACACCGGTTTGAACTGGACTGCGCTTATGTTCAGAAAATTACATTCCTGGGCGACTTAAAGATCATTTGTCAGACCATAAGAAAGGCCTTCCTAAAGCAGGAGGGGATTTCCTCTGAAACCTGCGACACCATGGAAGATTTTGATGGGACAAACTAACAGGGGAGACTGAAATTGAAAACGCCATACTATGTCATCGATCAAAAGGCGCTGGACGACAATTTTGAGAAGCTGAAGCAGGCGCTTCAAAACAATTGGAAAAATTCAATCATCGGATATTCCTATAAAACTAATGCCCTTCCCTGGATTATTCAGCATTTCAATCAGCTCGGCTGCTATGCGGAGGTGGTCTCCGAGGAGGAGTATCACCTTGCGAAGCTGATCGGCGTCCAAAAGGGAAAGATTATTTATAATGGGCCAATCAAGACAAAGGAAACCTTCCTGGAAGCAATTCAGAACGGCTGCATTGTCAATATTGATTCCAGCCGTGAAATAGACTGGGTGGATGAGCTTCCCCCGGAGAATCGAGCGGTGGGCATCCGGATCAATTTTGACGTTGAGCGTATGTGTCCCGGACAGTCCCAGTGCCCGGAAGAGGGGGGCAGGTTTGGCTTCTGCTATGAAAATGGTGAATTTGCCAGAGCCATAGCCGCCTTGCGAGCAAGAAATGTCCGGATTGCAGGCCTGCACCTCCACACAAGCTCCAAGTCAAGAGGGCTGGACATCTATCGTGCCATTGCCACGGTTGCGTGTCAGGTGCAGGAGGAATTTCGGTTTGATCTGGATTACATCGATGTGGGGGGCGGTTTTTTCGGTGGGCTGCCGACGAAGCCCCAGTTTGATGAATACCTTTCCCTGATGGCGGAAATTCTCAGCAGCCAATTTGACAGGAAGCGGACAACGCTTGTGATTGAACCTGGCATGGCGGTGATAGGCGCTTATGTTCGTTACGTGACTTCAGTGATCGATGTAAAGGATACCCAGTATAACCGTTTTGTGGTCACCGATGGAAGCCGTACCAGCATTGACCCACTGATGACCAAATCCTCCTATTTCCATTCCTACCGGCGGCTGCATGACGGCGGAGTGATTCCGAAGCAGATTATCTGCGGCTACACCTGTATGGAGCATGACCGGCTCTTTACGGCGGAAAACGAGTCCGGGCTTTTGCCGGGAGATCAGATCATTTATGACAAGGTGGGCGCCTATACCATGTGCCTGACGCCCCTTTTCATCAAGTACTTCCCGGATGTGTATGTGGAGCGCAACGGCCGTTTCCGGAAGGTTCGGGAAGCCTGGACGCCAGAAGAATTTATGATGAAATCCCAAACAGCAGAGGAATAGACATATGAATATTTTGATTCTGAGTTCCGGAACCAGAAATAAGGTTGTGGAGTATTTCAAAAAGACTTTGGCAGGGCAGGGGAAAGTGATTTGCACGGACATGAGCAGTCTTGCGCCTTCGGTTTATGAGGCGGATCAGTTCTACACCGTCCCCAGAATGACTGCTCCCGGCTATATCGATGTGATTTTGGACATCTGTAAAAAGGAAAAGGTTGACGGCGTACTCTCCCTGATTGACCCGGAGCTGTCTCTGCTGGCAGAGAACGAAGAGCGCTTCATCCAAATTGGCACAAAAGTAATCGGTTCCTCCTATGAGCTATGCGAAATGTCCCTTGATAAGTTACAAATGTACCGTTGGCTCACTGCTCATGGCTACCGGTGCGCCAAATCCTACATGGACAAAGAAGCCTTCTATGCCGATGTGGCGGCAGGGAAGGCACACTATCCCGTTTTTGTGAAGCCCGCCAGAGGCAGCGCCAGCATTGCTATTTCCAAGGTATATGACCAGCAGACCATTGACCTTCTCTTTTCCCACAGTGATGGTTTGATGATTCAGGAATTCCTGGACGGACAGGAAATTGGGGCGGATGTCTATATCGACATGGTATCCCACCAGGTGGTTTCCATCTTCACCAAGAAGAAAATCCTCATGCGGGCAGGGGAGACGGACAAGGCTGTTTCCTTCCGGGACGAGAAGCTGTTTCAGCTGATTGAGAAATTTGTAACAGAGGCAGGTTTCCTGGGCCAGATTGACATTGATATTTTCCAGGTAAACGGAGAGTATTATATCTCCGAGGTCAATCCACGCTTTGGCGGCGGGTATCCCCACGCCTATGAATGTGGCTGTAACCACATGGAGCTGATTGTCAATAATCTCCACGGAAACCCCAATCCCCGCCGCATCGGGGAATATGAAGAGGGAATCTGCATGATGAAGTACAATGAGGTAATGGTCAGAAAGATTAGTGGTGTGCTATGAATGTTCTGTTCATGAGCCTGATGGAGTATCATTCCGTTTCCGAGCGGGATATTTATACGGACTTGCTCCGGGAGTTTATCCGAAATGGGCACAAGGTCTTTCTCCTGTCTCCTACAGAATCCCGTGAGGCCGTGACCGTTGAGGAAAATTGCACCATTTGTCAGGTCCCCACTGGTAAAATCGAAAAAGTTAACTTTATCCGCAAGGGCATCAATACGCTCCTGATCGAAGGACGATTCAAAGCAGCCATCAAAAAGCATTTTTCTGACGTTCACTTTGACCTGGTTCTGTACCCCACGCCGCCGATCACATTCGTCGGGGCGGTGGCGTATGTAAAAAAGCGGGACGGCGCCAAGACTTATTTGATGCTGAAGGACATCTTTCCGCAAAATGCGGTGGATATTGGAGCTATTTCCAAGCAAGGTGTCTCAGGACTGATTTACCGGTTTTTTCGTCAGAAAGAGCGGCAGCTCTACGATGTCTCGGACTATATCGGCTGCATGTCCCAGGCAAATGTGGATTATATCCTGGAGCACAATCCCGAATTAGATGGAAAGAAAGTCGGGATATGCCCGAACTGTACCGAGTATGTAGACCGATCCGTAACGGATGATGTCAGAAGACAGATGCGGAAAAAATATGGAATTCCCCAAAATCGGACGGTATTTGTATATGGCGGCAATCTGGGAAAACCCCAAGGCATCCCATTTTTGGTCGACTGCCTGAAAAGCCAGAAGGACAATCAGAATGTGTTTTTCCTGATTGCTGGTGACGGAACGGAATATGAGCTTTTGGAGCGATACCATCAAACCTCAAATCAGGAAAATTTTAAGCTGATGCAGCGCCTGCCCAAAGAGGATTATGACGCTTTGGTCGGAGCCTGCGATGTTGGAATGCTGTTCCTGGATCATCGGTTTACCATCCCCAATTTCCCCAGCCGGATGCTTTCTTATATGCAGGCCAAGCTGCCGATTCTTGCCTGTACCGACCCGAATACCGACGTTGGAAAAGTGATTGACCAGGGAGGCTTCGGCTGGTGGTGTGAAAGCAGCAGTGTTGAGGCCTTTCAAAATGCGGTGGATACTGCATTGCAGAGCAATCTTTTGGAAATGGGACGCAAATCGATGGAATACCTTCTGGACCATTATACGGAAAAAGACGGCTACCGTGCCATTCTCAGTGCAATTGAAGAGTAACGTGCAAACTCCCCGAAATCTTCGGATTTCGGGGAGTTTGCAATAGAATAGGCGGGGAACTGAGTGAATATTGCCACAGCTGGTTTTTGATTATCGCCGAATATAGACCAAATCAGTCATACCGTTATATGTTTGCGTTTTTAACGATTTCAATTGTATTTTGGCTCTCCCATTTTCAAAAAGGCGAATACCGGATCCCAGAAGCATGGGAATGACAGTGATGTAATAACAGTCGATCATGTTTTCATTCACGAGCTGCTGAATGAGATTTGCGCCGCCGCAAATCCAAATCCCTTTTCCGTTTTCGTTCCGCATTTCCTTTAGGAGCTCGACAGGATTTGTATCCGTAAATTTGATTTTCTCTGAGGAATCCAGCTTCCTATGGGTAATGACATAAGTCGTTAATTGGTCGTATACCCACTGATCGGGGGAAAGCTCCGTTACGATCTGCTGATAGGTATTCCAGCCCATAATTACGGTGTCAATGTCTTTTATGAATTTTGAATAAGAGTCGATGCTTTCATCCTCATCTGCCTGGCCTTGCAGCCAGTCAACTTTTCCGTGAGAATCCGCAATATACCCGTCAAGGCTCATGGCGATAAACAAAGTGATTTTACGCATGTTCAAAATACCTCATATGCAAATTCGTCAACTTCTATAACATATACATTATAGTGCTCCAATTGCCACCAGAATCAAAATCCCTTGATTGCCTGCAATAGCCGCCCAGCCCTGGCGCAAACTCTGCCAAAATGGAGGCTTCTCCTCTGACGGTTTGACAGCAAGGTTTTTCCGGACAACCGCTGCGGCAATGACTGTGGGGAAGAAGGTACAGATGTCGATCATCAGCAGCAGTTTGACGCTGCTGACTGCCAGCAGTGCTCCCGCTAGAATGGGGGAGATCAGGTATCTTGGTTCGCTGCCCACTGCACAGATTAGTTCTCCCACCCCCAGCAGCATTAATTTGGAGAAATTGCTTTTGGGTTTCATATTGGTTTCCTCCTTATAGACCGTCTGACGGTCGGCAATATCCAATAAAAATGGGGGAACGGCGGTTCCCCTTTTTTATTTGGACAGGGTGAATTCTTACTCGATCTACGCATGGTTGCCAGTCTCCAGGCACCATTTTGCAATCTTTTCAATCAATGCAGCGTCCACCTTGCCATAGGGAATTCGGATCGTCCCCTTATCCGTTTTATATCCCTCCAGTTCTTTGGAAAACTGCACGACAGCAGCAGGACCCGGATAGAATCCGATGTGCTTTTTGGAAGCTGCGAAATGAAGGATATTTTGTTTTTGCCAGAAAGTCGGCATGCTCCAGGAAATCCGTTCTTCCGCTTCCGGCAGCGCACTGTGAAGAATCTGACGAATATAGCGCAGGTCTTCCTGTTTATCCTCATCCTGATTCAAAATATATTCGTCAATCGTTTTTGGCTTTTCGCCGCAGTAATGACTCTGCTCTTTTTTCTGGAATTCTCTGCCGCATTTGGGGCATTTCCACATTGGGAGGTGCTCACCGTCTCTTTCCTGAAGGACTACGTCAATCACGTCACCGAAGCTCTTGCCAATCTGCTTGCGGATTTGTTTGGGAATGCCGATGATGTAGCATGGCGTTCCCATTTTCACCACCTGCCCACGGTAAGCCATGCCATCAAAAGTGGCATTCACCAGTAGACGTCCCTTGCCAAAAATCGCTTTTATATCGTAAGGAACCTCTATATAGGCAGCATCCATATTCTCATTTTGAAGAATTCTTGCGCAGAATTTTAATTCCACATGCTTCACCTCTCATTGTCCATCTCTCGTAAACGTGGGGTATTTTATAATGATGTTGACTTAACAAAAAGCTGGTCGGTTGAGCCGTATATTGTTTTATAATCCCCAAGTTTCTCGAAGCCATATTTTTCATATAGCCCAATTTCACCGCTCATGATATAAATTTTTTGATGCCCCAACGTATGTGCATATAAAGCTGCACGTTGAATCATCAATTCTGATATTCTTTTACCACGATGTTGTTCGCTGACAAAAATGAACCCAATGAATGGAGTAAACTCATATTCAGTGGCCAACTCGTCCTTCTCCGAAAACGTACAAAATCCTGCTACTTTTTCATCAACACAGGCAGCAAATACTCTTTCCTGCCGTGTAAAAGCGTTCATTTCCATTTTCTCAGCAAGACATGAACCCGCTTTCCACGAACAGTTTGCGGCCAAAGAAATGGTTTCGCTCCAATACGGATGACCTTGTGTCATGGGGTAAATTTCTGTCATTTATCCTCCTGTACAAATCCAAATTCGTTTACTTTCATCCCAATTTGTAAAATGGTAAGATGACCTCCCGCATACTGTCCCGGGACATTCCCAGACAGGCCGAAGTTATCGATGGATATACATCCTGGTCATCTCAGGTTCCCCGTCTCCCTGAACCATACAAAAAAACTCCCAGCCATATCGTTCGTAGAAACCGGTGTGATCCGTAACCAGGTAGACCGGCGTGATTCCTTTTAATCTTAAATCATTGACAACCATATTCAGCAGACGCCCTGCGATTCCCTTGCAGCGGTATTCTTCTTCTGTGTATACAGCGCATACATTGGGGGACAGGTCCTTTCTTTCGTGAAAGTCATTTTCAATTACGCCCATGCCTCCGACAATTCTGTCTCCATCGAAGCAAAGATACCATCCGTATTCTGTTTCATTCTTCAAATACGCTTCCATGCATTCAAGATAGGCTTCTTTCGGGACACCCCATTTGCCATGAAACCATTCCGCTGCATATTCCATTAATTCTGGCTTTTCTCTCAGGGTAATATACGAAAATTCACTCATTGATAAATTCACCTCATATTTCGATTTGCCTGCTGCTTTCACTTTGGCCCATGGGTTTTGGCGGCACTGAAAATCGGCAGGATGACCTGACGCATACTGCCCTAGGGCATCCCCAGCAGACGCTCCGTATTGCAGATAAAGGCCAGAATTCTCTGCTGATCATGGCTCCCTTCCGCAAGGTCGTCAAAGGCCGTGTTGGAGTAGAGCAGCAGCATTTCCGCCGTCTCTTTGGGATAGTCTGTCTGACAGATTCCCTGGGAAATACCCTCCTCGATCAGGCTGGTGATCAGCGGCGTGATTCCCACCAGCAGTCCCTCCTGCATCTTTTGGTGCATCAGGGCGTTCTGGGGCTTGTGCACCTGCTCCATGATTTCGTGGCCCAGGTCGTTGTCTACATTCAGAGACATCATCATTTCTGTCATGCGTCGGAGCACTGGAATACACTTTTGTCCGGCAATTTCGGCGGCTTTTGCCACAAGACTTTCGGTGATCCGCTGTATCATGGCGTTGAGGATCTCTTCCTTGGACTTAAAATGATAATAAAGCGTTCCACGGGCGATTCCAACCTCAGCGAGAATATCGTTAGTACTGGTCTGGTCAAAGCCCTTTGCTACAAACAGCCGCTCTGCGGCATCCAATATCTCATTTCTGCGGATAGCCGCCTCTTTGACGATGCGCATAAGTCCAATCTTCTCCTCCGTCAGAAAAATGTACCGACAATCTGTCGGTTACGATGGTAACATAGAAAGATTCCTTTGTCAATGAGTGATTGAATTTTTTTGCATCTCAATTTACAGGAAAACACCTCACAACAGGAGTGCTGTTCTCCGGCGGTGAGGTGCTTTGCTGTTTTATTTGAGCGCTTTTATGGCCCGCAGCTCGATGTAGCCCCGTTCCCCCTTGGGTTCAAGCTGAATTCGGGGATTCGCATCGTCCCATTGATAGCCGATTACTCTGGGGTCGTATTTACCCATGGACTGCTGCACTGCCTCAATGGCTTTGCCGTAATCCTCCTCGGCGAAGGGCTCACCCTGGAACATCAGGTACTGCGCTTCCGGCAGAGTGATGACGTCAAACCCTTCGGGGATAATGCCATCATAATCGGCAGCTGCCTCCACGCCCTGCACATATACCGAGGTATTGGGTTTTCTGTATGTGCCCGGCAGCCACAGGCACACCGGCTCCCCACAGAGGGAATCCATGCTCATCAGCATCCCCCAGACATCGCAGCCGACTTCACTGCAATAAAACTTCTCAATAGGAGAAGGCTGAAAGGCGTTCCCGGACAGCAGGACACAGAGCAGTGGCTTGCCGCAAGGATATAAAACGCCCCTGGAAGTCTCAGACTTCCAGGGGCGGGTTGAAAAGCTTTTGGCAAAAAGTTAACGCTTGCTGAACTGAGGAGCCCGACGGGCGGCCTTCAAGCCGTACTGCGCGAGTTTTTGAGCTGTTTTTCCTTGATATTCCGGGCTTTTCTGACTTTCTGCTTCTCAGTTATCCGATGTGCGGACCATAAAAAACGGCCTTTTTTCATTCAGCGACAGGCTGATGAAACGCACCATTTACTACCCCAAACAACTCCTCTGGTTTATTGTACTTCACTTTTGCATAAATGTCCATAGTTGTTTTGCTGTTTTCATGTCCGGCAAGGTATTGTACTGTCTTTGGATCAACGCCCGCATAGAGAAGATTGGTGATGTAAGTGTGCCGTAGCTGATGGGGTGTCACATCGAAGTCCAGCGTATATTTGATTTTGGGTTGATTCTTCTGGGTCATACCCAGCGTTGGAGT
>JAETOP010000171.1 GCA_021771675.1 Oscillospiraceae bacterium
TCGCTGCAAATGGGCCAGCCGTCACAGCGCAGACGGTTGACGGCCCGACGCAGCTCCGTCCCCTTGACGTGGAACGCGGCCTCCAGCTCCTTGCTGGAGGCCGCGCTTTCCTGTCCACGGCGATATTTTTTCAGGTACTCACACAGGGCTTTGTCGATGGGTGCGCCTTTCACCGGGTATCACCCCTGTCCCGGTTCCTGGGCTTGATGGGCTGGCCCTGTTCGTCATAGTTTTTCGGGTCGGCGGCGGGATCGGCCCAGCCCTGGGTGGCCCCGGCCAGCATCGCCGCTGCCTGCGCCTTGCTCACACCCATCCCGCTGTTCAGCTCGTCCACCAGCTTCCGGCTGGTGCGGCCCTTTGTCGCAAAGGACGCGGAGCGGTATCCGTCAAAGCCCCGCTCAAACATCACGATGGCCCGCTTCTCCGGCACCTTGCCGTAGCATATCAGCGGGAGCGAATTTCTGAGGGGGATCACAGAGTTGCCGTTGCGCTCCATCATCTCGGCAAACTGGCAGATGTGATAGAGGTTATCCCAGCCTTTGCCCACCTCCACATGGCACTCGTCGATATAGCGGCATTCCCGGTCAAGCTGCCTTCCGTCCGGGCACCTGATCCGCACCATGTCGCCGTCCGCGATCCTGAACTTTTCCTCGTAGTGCGGGGTGATGAAGCGGATACCTTTTTCAGCCTGTTTCATGTGGCGTTCAAGCGAGTCCCGGCGGTAGCAGTAGAGGATCAGGGTATTCTCCTCCTTGTAGGGGTTCAGACGGATCAGGTAGGAATACTGCGCCGTATCCGCCCGGAAGCCAAATGCAAAGCCGTCCTTGAAGCTGCTCTCCGGGTGTCCCTGGCAGAAGTCCCTCATGGCGTCCCGGCTTTTCAAAAAGCCGCCATACTGCCCATCGCTCACCAGGGCGCTTATGACGTCCTCAAATTCCCGCTGAAATTCCTCGTTATCCGAGTTTAGCTGATAGGTCTGCCACTTTTTGAGAAAACCCTGGGTATCCATGCCTGTGTCAGCCCGCAGGTGGCCGACGCACCCTGTCTGGCCTTTGAGCTGCATACTCTGGCTGGCGGTGTAGAGCCGCTCCGTTGGGGTTGCGGTGCGAAACGTCAATTCCATCAATGTCACACTCCTTCCATTTATCGGGCGTCATGTCCGCCCTTTTCCAGCGCCCTTTCCCGCTGAATAACCGATAAATGGTCTTTTGCCCACTGTGGCATACATTCCGGCCTAACCTCGCCCAAAACGTCCCTGCGCTCCCATCGGCCATCCCTGCGGCCAGTGAACACATTGACGCCATAGACTGAGGTGCCGCGAGAGTAGCCCCGCGCCCCGCTGCCATTCGTCACAAGAATAAGCTGGCAGTCTGCCCGCCGGTACTCATAGCGGAGAGAACTTGGCTTGACCGCCACCACCTTGCCGGTGATGTCGTCACTGTCTTTCAGCGGAAAACACTGTTCGCCGTTCAGCAAGTCCAACGGGATATGGAGGGTATTGCGCTGGGCCTGCAAAGCCGCCACCTGTCCTTTCAGCCTGTCGGCATACAACTCCATAATCTCCAGATAGTCGTCGCTGGCCATCGCCTCGGCGTAATATTCACGCATTCCGTCCTGTGTGCAGAAACAGCACATGAACTCCTGCTCCGGGCTGACGCCCACCACCACCTCACGCGCTCCTATCTGGAGTGCATGGATGATCTCAAAATTTTCTATCATCCGCTTTTCGTTCTGCATAGTGTCACCTCTCCCGGTCATCACGCGGCCTGCGCTTCTTCTGGCGGGCCTTTTCCTGCTGCTCTTTTGCGTAATCCGCCAGGGATTTGGCAGGCTTACCGTCAAAGGAGATCAAGATGTTTTGCGGCGGAACGCCCCGCAGCATATCGGACAACTCCTTGTCCATGTCTTTTTCTTTACCCATGATTATCGCTCCCCTCTATCAGAAAAGTCGATTTGCCTGTCCTCGTTGGCAAATCGACCTTCTAACTGTTCCACTGTCCAATTTTTTGTAAATTGCCCCAGGGGATTGTGTCCAAACTGCGCGATGGCCCGCTTGTCCATCTCCCGGAGCCGCGCCCACAATTCAGGGTGATGGGTACGCAGTTTTTTCAGTTCCCCGATCCGTTGGAGGGGGCAGCACCAGCAGGAACAGCGGTTGTATATCCGATACAGCCCGCCCCAATCAAAGCCCCGGTCATAGCTGATCCGCAAGGCCTCGGCTTCGGTGATACCCCAATCCACCAGGGGATATTGGTCGTCCTTGATACGCTTCGGCTCGTCGGCGGCGATACCCACATAGTGCAAGGCGTTCCGCTCTTTTTTCAGCCGGTTCACCTCTTTGTGGATAAGATGTGTTTTTAACTGGCCCGTACACCAGCGCACACGGGCACCGGGCCAGCCATTTCCATAGAGGGACACCCCCAGCCGTTGACGGTTCTCAATGCTGGACTGCTTTACCTTCGGTTCCTCAAACATAAGCCATTCAAAGCCTTTGGGGTGCCGCAGGGTGGTGATGTGGATGCCGCGCTCCCGGTAGAGCAGGTCGTCCAGCTTCTCCATGTGTTCATACATCTCCGGGAACTCCATGCCCGTGTCGGCGGTCAGTACCACGTCGATGGGCATATCTCGTTCGATCATCAGCAGGAGCATGGCCGTACTGTCCTTACCCCCTGAGAGAGAAACGGCGTGATAGCTGCCCTCTATGGGGTTCTTGCTGTCAGCACCCATGCTCCCGCCCCCTCTCTCGGTTAGGCGGTTCCTCATAGAGCTGTAAACGATACCTGATGTTCAATGCCGGTTCCTCCTTGTCCAAAAATTTACACCGCCCTGTGTCCAGCGGACAAAGAGCGGTGTATGTATGGAGGAATACTTTATTTTCAGGCCATCAGCTTTGTCAGAAGCTCATTCACCGGGGAGGCGTCCCGGCCCTGAGTGGTCAGCTTGTTTCGCCAGTCCAGCAGATACTTCCGCACAAGCCGGTATTCTTCGTCAGTCAGTTGGAGATAAACTTTCTTTTCCCGTTTGAACATTTGAAACAGCTCCTTTCACCACCATAGTACAGAAAAAAACAAGCGGTTTCAAATGTGCGAATGGGTATGTAAGTGGCCCGCTGTGCGGGCCACGGGGATGGTGCTTAATAGCCTGTGGTGGGCAGGCGCTTGGGGGGAGCGTAGACATTCGTCACCCAGCGGGTGGTAGCCATGATCCACTGTCCGTTGTAGACGCCGCCCACGTCCGCCTGGTTCACAAACTGACTGCCGCCCTTGGCCCAGGACACAACGGTGCAGCCAATTTTGGGGGCCTCCACCTGCCGGAAGTTGGCTGGGACGACGCCGAACACGAACATCACTTCTGTGACGTACTCGTTGGATGCCAGCCGCAGAGCCACGGGGGACGCCTCCAGCACATAGTTCTGCTGGGTGTTCAGGCTGTCCGCCAGCACACGGTAGTCGGCCCCGGAGAGATTGGTCTTGTAGACGATCTTGTAGCTGCCAGCGGC
>JAETOP010000172.1 GCA_021771675.1 Oscillospiraceae bacterium
GCAATACGGCGTTATCGTCACTAGCCATACATACAGTATGGCTACGTTCCTCTGCCTTGTCTTGCGCCAATATCCCTACGCTGCTGATTAAATCTTTTTATCAAGAATTAGTATTATTGTCTTTACCTGTATACACGAAGATTAACCGGAAAGGTTTCAAAAATCCCATCCAGGAAAAACCTGAATGGGATTTTGAGTTTTTATGAAATGATTACGAGAGAATCAGCTTGTCGTCGGCCTCGTTGGAGCCGGAGGCCTGGGCGAAGAGGTCCAGGAGCTGCTCCACCGTGAGATTCTTTTTCCGTTCCCCGGAGACATCCACCACAATGTGGCCGTCGTACATCATAATCAGTCGGTTGCCGTATGCAATGGCGTCACGCATGTTGTGGGTAATCATCAGGGTGGTCAGATGGTCCTGATCCACAATCCGCTGGGTGGCTTCCAGCACCTTGGCGGCGGTTTTGGGATCCAGAGCGGCGGTATGCTCGTCCAGGAGCAGAAGCTTGGGTTTTTGCAGGGTGGCCATCAAAAGGGTCAGCGCCTGCCGCTGGCCGCCGGAGAGCAGGCCGACCTTGGCCGTGAGCCGGTCTTCCAGCCCTAAGTCCAGGGTTTTCAGCATTTCCCGGTACTTTTCCGTATCCGCCTTGGGGACGCCCCAGCGGAACATACTCCGCCTCTGCCCCCGCAGGGAGGCCAGGGCCAGGTTCTCAACGATCTGCATATCCGCAGCGGTGCCGGTCATGGGGTCCTGGAACACCCGCCCCAGGAAGGGCGCCCGCTTGAATTCGCACAGACCGGAGATGTCCTCTCCGTCAATGAGGATGGAGCCGGAGTCCACAGGCCACACGCCGGAGACGGCGTTGAGCATGGTGGACTTGCCCGCACCGTTGCCGCCGATGACGGTGCAGAAATCCCCGTCCTGCAAGGTCAGGTTCAGATTTTGCAATGCCTTCTTTTCGTTGATGGTGCCTGCATTGAAGGTTTTATAAACGTTTCTGATTTCCAGCATCGTTAGCCCTCCTTCCCCTGCTTCAGCGCCTTGGCGTTCTGCTTGGCCAGTCGGCTGAAGGAATTCTTCTTTGCCGAACGGAGATTGGGCACCGCCAGGAAGATGGCTACCACCACGGCGGTAAGCAGCTTCATGTCGTCCGGCGGGAATTTCAGCCAGAGGACGAACACATAGACCACATAGTAGATTACGCTGCCCAGCACCACGAAGGACAGGCGGATGAAGAAATTCATATGCTTGCCCAGCAGCGCCTCCCCCAGCACCTCGCCGATGATGACGGCGGCCAGACCGATAACGATGGCGCCGGTGCCCATCTTCACATCGGCAAAGCCCTGATACTGGGACATAACGCCGCCGGACAGGGCCACCAGGCCGTTGCTCAGGGCCAGGCCGATGACCTTCATCCGATTGGTGTTGATGCCCTGAGCCCGGGCCATGTTCCCATTGATGCCCGTGGCCCGAAGGGCGGAGCCATGCTCTGTGCCGAGGTACATATACAGCGCCACGATCAGCGCCAGGCACACCCCGAACACAATCCAGATGGTGCGGGTCAGAAGTCTTGCGTTGGAGGTGAAGAGGAAGGAGACCTTATTCACATTCACCGCCTGGTTTGCCTTTCCCATGATGTTCAAATTGATGGAATACAGGGAAATCTGGGTGAGAATACCGGCCAGAATGTCCGGAATGCCCAGCCGGGTATGGAGAAAACCAGTAACCACACCGGCAACCATTCCGGCCATAAAGGATGCCAGCAGCGCAAGCTGGGGATTGACCCCGGAGAGCACCAGCATGATGCACACGGCGCCGCCGGTGGCCATACTGCCGTCCACCGTCAGGTCGGATACTCCCAGCATCCGGAAGGTCATAAACACGCCCAGCGCCAAAATGCCCCAGACCAGCCCCTGGGCCAGACCGCCGGGCAGAGCCCGCAGCAATGCGGAGACTTTCAAAGAAGAAAAATAGCTGGCAACCGTAGAAAGAAGAGAATCCAGCATGAAAAAAACCTCCTAATCTGTCAAATCCCCCGAAAACCGGAGGGCAGAAAGAATCCCGGCAAAGGGTTGGATTGCCGGGACCCTGTTCTATTCAAGAATCACCGTCTTACTCGGTCACAATTGCCACATAGTCCTCGGGCATCTCAAAGGCGATGGCCTCGGCATAGTCGGCGTTGTACTTCTTCTCGGGAGAAGCGGCGTAGCCGATGGGCATAGCGGAGACATCAGCGCCGTTCACCAGAATGTCATAGGCCATCTCGCCGCAGACATAGCCGATGTCGTAGTAGCTGATGGAGACGGTAGCCAGGCCGCCTGCGCCGCACATACCCTCCTCACCGCAGATGATGGGTATACCGGCGGGAGCGCAGATGTTGGTCACAATGGTCATGTTGGAAGCGGCGGTGTTATCCGTGGGGATGTACATGGCGTCGGCATCCTCAATGGCAGCAGTCACCACGGCCTGGATGTCGTTGGAATCGGTGAAGGTGTAGACCGTGGTCTTCACGCCAATGGCATCCATGCAGGCGACAAACTGGTCGGCCTGGAGCACGGAGTTGGGCTCGGCGGAGCAGTAGACAATGGAAACCTTCTTTGCCTCGGGAATCAGCTCCATCAGGGTGTCGGCGTACAGCTGAGCGGGAACACCGTCGGAGGTGCCGGAGACATTGATGCCGGTGCCCACAGCGGCGTCCATATCGTCAATGGCCAAGGCGGTAGCATAGTCGGTGACGGAGGTGCCCAGGATGGGGATGGTGTCGGTAGCGGACACAGCAGCCAGCAGTGCGGGAGTGGCGTTGGCCATAATCAGGTCGTACTCGTTGGCCACAAAGCCGGTGACGATGGTGGAACAGGTGGTGGGCTCACCCTGGGCATTTTGCAGATCAAAGGTGACGCTGTCGCCCAGCTTTTCAGTCAGGGCTGCCATAAAGCCCTCGGTGGCCGCATCCAGAGCGGCGTGCTGCACCAGCTGGCAGATGCCGATGGTATAGGTTGCGCCCTCTGCCTTGGCGGCGGGAACGGCGGAAGCCATGGCCAGAACCATTACAACGGCCAGAATCATTGCAATCAACTTTTTCATGTTTTGTTTCTCCTTTAATGCGAACTATTGATTCCACTAGGGCTATCAACGGGATAATGATAGCACCATCCTGGGAGGATTGTCAATCGAAAATTTCAATAATCCCCATCAAAAAATTGAATTCGTCAGAATGTTCAAATCTCTTTGCTCTTTCCCCTTGGTATATATGCATTTTTAAGACAACACCGCATAATGGGGCAAAAGATCCGGCGAAGTCCGAAGCTCCCATTGTGCGGTGTTGCCTTAAGGCAATACCACATAATAGGACAAGGGTTCTCGGCGAGAGATTTTGTACCCAATCAAAGTCCCCCAAAAGGCGGAATACTTTGTGTATTTCCCTTTTTCCAAACTGAAGAGTGGGTACAAAAGATCCGCCGAAACCCGCAGCTCCTATTGTGCGGTGTTGCCTT